>UQFE01000016.1 GCA_900540255.1 uncultured Clostridium sp. | reverse complement strand
TTTTTATTTTTTAAAACAATATATTGTGTATAAAAGTTTTAGTGCGACAGCCCCTCTAATATATTAAACTTTTTTAAAATTCTAATTAAAAGCTTTTTTTATTTCTTGATTTAAACTCTTGATGCTTTTTAAAGTCTTGTTGCCTTTCTTCACTATCCTTTAAAAATCTAGACATAATATCTTCAAAGTTTGCTGGAGCAGCTTTTTTCTTTTCAGATGTCCATTGAATTTCTGCAGGCTTAACAGATTTTTTCTTAACGTTAGCTTGCTTAATTGATAAACTAATTTTACCATTATCATCAATTGATATAACTTTTACCTTAACTTTATCTTGTTCATTAAGATGTTGTCTTATATCCTTAACGAATGAATCTGCAACTTCTGAAATATGAACTAAACCTGTTTTTCCTTCAATCTCTACAAACGCTCCGAAGTTTGTAATATTTACCACTGTACCCTCTAATATGTTTCCTGCCATTAAGGTCATTTTACAAAGAATCCTCCTTAAAATAAAAAATAATCTATGTCATTAATAATAATAACCATATTAATAGAATTTTAAACTTAAACCTATATTATTCAGATATATTATTTGTAATAATTTGTTGCTCACCTTCTTTTATTAACCCTAATCTTTCTCTAGCTAGTTTTTCTAAATACTCATTATTACCTTGAGCCCTATCTAGTTCTGCTTGCAACTTAATATTTTTTTCTTTTAATTGCTCTAATTCCTGTGTTTGAGTAGAAATTTCTTTTTTAATTCTCCTTAAAACAACAACTTGCTTTATTAAGCTAACACTAAAAATACCAATAATTAAAACAACACTAATTATCTTAAGGTTTATGTTTTTTTTCATAAAATAGTACCCTCTTTATATCATTCTATAAATATATTGTAAACCACTCAACATAATTAATTCAAGATATTTTTTCTACTAATTATTTTTTCCAATAATATTATGAAATATTACTTTAAATGGATAAATTAAATGTTTAAATATAACTCTAAATACCTTTGCTAATATATTTACAAGCTTTAACTCAAACTTTACACATATATCACTTATAAACCTTATGTACAAGGCTAAAGAAAGAATCATAAATATATAAACATATGCTCCTAAAAAGGCATAATTGGTGTAAAGAAGAAATGCAAAAACAATCATTGCAGCTAATATCCAAAATAATATATCTTCAATAGCTATTATAACCTTATTTACATTACTTCCCCTTATTATTCTATATAAATCAAACATTGCACCTGTTAATATGCCAGCTAGTATTGCATACATTATAATACTAAATTGTATTCCTGTATTTAATAGCATAATAACCTCCTATTTAAAAAGCCTTGCAAATATACCTTCTTTTTCTTTTTTAATTTCCTTCCCACTATATACAATATAATATATTTCTCCATTGATCATTACATCACCATTTTGTACATCAAGTTTATTCATCTTTAAATTTTGACCTTTTATTGTTAATGCTCCTAATTTAGTATTTAGAAGTATCTTTTCATCATCAAAACTAATAACTTCTTCAACTCCAGTTAAAGTCATTTTTTTTCGATTTTCTAATGTAATATTTCCTTTACATTCTTCTAATTTACCTTCTGATTTTTTCTCCATTTATTTATCCCTCCATATATTTCTTGGTTAAATATATGAAAAGTTATTTAAAATTATTCTTTATCTTCTTCGCCCTCTAAAATCTCATACATTTCTTTTGCATTTTCTTTTTTTACATGTTCAGCAATATTTATGATTCTTGCTTTTAACTTTCTATTTGCAAATGTAATTTCAATTATATCTCCTTCATTTATATTTGTTGAAGGTTTCGCAACTTTATCATTAATAGAAACCCTTCCATTTTCACAAGCTTCTTTAGCTACTGTTCTTCTTTTTATTATTCTTGAAACTTTTAAATATTTATCTAATCTCATAGTTTATGCTCCTTTAATAAAATTTAATTTTAAATATTAAAAAACCCGAGATAACTCGGGCTTAAAAATATAATTACTTATTAACTCTTTCCTTAAATTCCTTACCTGCTTTAAATACTGGTACAGTAGAAGCTGGAATGTTTATAGTTTCCTTAGTTCTTGGGTTTCTTCCTTCTCTAGCTGCTCTTTCTCTAGTTTCAAAAGTACCAAATCCAACTAATTGAACTTTGTCTCCACCTTCTAAAGCTTCTTGAACTGAATCAATGAAAGCTTTTAATGCAGCTTCTGCGTCTTTCTTTGTTAATTGGCTCTTCTCAGCCATGCTAGTAATTAATTCTGCTTTATTCACGATTTACATCCTCCTTAAATAAACAGTTAAAATATTGTAGTTAACTATTTTAAATTATGTACTATAACTACATTACCTTATTATATATCCACTTTATTAAGTAGTCTATAGTATAAGGCCTTTTTTTCTATAAAAATATATTTATTACAACTTTTTCTTGTAGCATAGTAATTTTATAAATCTTCTCTTACAAAATATTCTGCATAAAATATTAAATTCCTTCTATCCATGCAGATTTTCTAATTTTTTTCTTTTAATCGTACTTTTTTGAATCTTCCCATAAGGCATTCATCTCATCTATTGTTGATTCACTTAAGCTTTTTCCTTGGTTTACTATACTTTCTTCAATAAAATTAAATCTCTTAACAAATTTTTTCGTAGACTTGTTTAATGCTTCTTCTTCATCAACATTTAATAATCTTGCTACATTAACACAAGCAAATAGCAAATCTCCAACTTCATTTATTATTTTTTCCCTATTATTGGATTTATATACATCTAATACTTCATTTATTTCTTCTTCAATCTTTTTAATAGCTTCATTTATATTTTCAAAATCAAATCCTACTTTAGAAACCTTCTTTTGTACCTTATGAGCTTTTGTTAGTGCAGGTAAGGCTTTTGCTATTCCATCTATTTCTTCACTTAAAGTTTCATAATTCTTTTCTTTCTTCTTTAATTCATCCCAGTTTTGTAAGACTTCATTAGAAGTATTTGCAACAGTATCACCAAACACATGTGGATGCCTATAAATCATTTTTGAAGTAATTGCTTCTATTACATCAGAAATATTAAAATAACCATCTTCCTTTCCAATTACAGAATGGAATACTACTTGCAATAAAACATCTCCAAGTTCTTCTATTAAACCATCTATATTATCATCTTCTATAGCATCTACAGTTTCATATGCTTCTTCTATAAGACAATTCTTTATACTTTCATGAGTTTGTTCTCTATCCCATGCGCAACCATCTTCACTTCTTAAGATTTCTATAGTATTAACTAAATCATAAAAATCTTTTTTATTGTTTATATCCTTAGGAATATATACTGAAGTTAAATAATCTATATCTTCTTGCATATCTAATTCATATAAAGGTATTTTTCTTATAGATTCTTCTCCTTGTATTCCTGCTGCTCTTACATAATATATTTCTGTTTCATCATTATAATATTCAAGCAATTCCAGCTTTACTTCTGAAGCAATTAAATGATTATATACTTGAGTAATTATAGTTCCAATTCTTTTATCTAATATTTGATTTTTTATATCAAATGCATCTATTATCTTTAGTCCTTCAATTGGATCAATTTGCAATCTATCCATCATTGCATCTACAAAGCTAACTGCCGGTAATATTTTATATTCTATATTATTTTCATTGCATAAATTAATAAGATTTAAAACAGATCTTTCAGCAACTAAAGGATGACCTGGAACAGCATAAACAAGTTCACCGCATTTTTTATATTCTTCTATCATTTCATTTGCAATGTTAGAATATACCTCATCAAAGCTACTTCCCTCTTCATAATAATTATCACAAGTCTTAAAAGATTTTAATCCATTTTTTAAATAATCAACCGTAGGATGCTTTTCTGTTCTAAAATATAAATTTTTACTTTCTTCTAAAGCTTTAACAGCACCTATTGTTAAGGCATCTGGTGAACCTGGCCCTAATCCAACTATTTTTATCATTTATAGTACTCTCCTTATATCATTTTCTTACTAATCTATTCTTTACATCATTAACATCAAATACCTTAAAGAGTAGAATAGATATTATATATATAATAATACCCATAAATACTGATAATAAGCAAGAAATACTGTTATTAGCTATTTTTTTCATCATAAATTCATAAACAAATAAAACTACAACACTCATTATAACTGATGCATATCCAGGTTTTACAAAAGAATCATATACACTAATATTACATTTAGTTTTACTTTTAAGAGATATAAGATTTAATATAGTTACCAACATATATGAAGCTACACTAGATATTACTGCTCCAAAAATATTTATTTTAGGTATTGGAACTAATATTGCCGTCAATATAACCTTTAAAATACACCCTATTATTAAGTTTACAACCGGCCTTATATAATAATTAGTAGCTTGTAATACAGATGTTGTTGTTTGAGTTACTATAATAAATGGAATTGATATTGAAAGATATCTTAAAATTTCAATTCCTTCATATTTATCAAAAAATATTAATTTCATTATAGGCCCAGCTAAACAAAATATTCCTAATGTAGCTGGTAATGCAATAACTGCTGATAATTTTAATGCTATATTAATTTTATTTTGCATTTCTTCTTTTTTATTTAATACATAATTTTCTGCTATTATGGGAATTAAAGATGTGCATATAGCCATAGATAATGTTAATGGAATATTTACTAATACAGCTGCTTTACCAGTAAGTTGTCCATATAACACTGTTGGATTTTCAACCCCTGATTCTAAAAGTTTTTGTGGAACCAAAATTGAATCAATTAAGTTCATAATAGTTCCTACAGTTGCTCCTACAGAAATAGGGATGGCTATTTTCAATATTTTATTTAATAAGTCTGTATTGGTTTTAACCTTTTTTATTCCAGCTTCTTTTTTTACTCTTTTATACTTTAAAACTAAATATATTCCTGCAACAAATGCTCCTCCTGCTGCTCCAAAAGCAGCGCCCCCTGCTGAATACTCAATTCCCTTGTCAAAAAGAAAATAAGCTAATCCAACACCAATAACTACTCTTCCTATTTGCTCTAATATTTGAGATATCCCTGACGGAGTCATATTTTGAAGTCCTTGAAAAAAGCCTCTAAATATAGTTACAAATGAAACCATCATAGGTGCAAAAGAAATACCAATTAACGAATAATAAGATTTCATATCCCATTTTAAAAAACTAATTATTGGCTTTGCAAAAAAGAATAATATTAATGATGTTCCTAATCCTAAAGTTATCATTAAAAAAGATGATTCTTTAACAACTTCATAACTTCCTTTAACATCTCCAATTGCATTTTTTTCTGATATCATTTTAGAAACAGCAATTGGAACTCCACTTGCCATAGCCACAAAAAACATATATAAAGGATATGACAATTGATAATAACCAATCCCTTCATCTCCTATTAACATAATTAATGGCCATCTAAAGAAAAATCCTAATACTTTTGCCAACATACCTGCTAGTCCCAAAATCAAGCTTCCTTTTATTAGAGACTGCTTTTTCATAAAATACCTCCAAACTTAAATTACTAACTACTACTAATTTTTATTTAAAGCTTAGAGGTATTATTACAAATATACCACTTTTATTTAACAAATATTGTAATATGCATAATGTTTATTATTGTTCCATTTGCTTTCCTAAGAAAGCTGCAGCAGTTTCAACTAACTTTAGTTGTAATTCTCCAAATTCATTATCTTGTTCTTTTGATACAATAAGTACTGCTCCAATAGCATCTCCTTCAGCAATTATTGGTGCAATTACTTGGCTTGTATATTCTCCTGGGTCCTCATCATTATGTAAAGGAATTGTTTTATTACTTTCTGTTATAATAATAGACTTTCTTCCATCCATTACTGATTCTAATTCAGAACTTATTTTTCTTTCAATATAATCTTTCTTTGTTGCTCCACTTACTGATATAAATGCATCTTTATCAGTAATTAAAACAATATGTCCAATTGCTTGTTGTAAACTTTCAGCATACTCTTTAGAAAAGTCAGTTAATTCTCCTATTGGTGAATATTTTTTTAATATTACTCCACCTTCCCTATCTGTAAATATTTCTAATGGATCTCCTTCTCTAATTCTTAAAGTTCTTCTTATTTCTTTTGGTATAACTACTCTTCCTAAATCATCAATACGTCTAACTATTCCTGTAGCTTTCATTATTATGAGTTACCTCCTTAATTCTGTTATATATTTAACTGCATTATTATTATTTGAAGTATTAGAAATTTTATACACATATACCCAATATTTATTCTCTACTATTTAAAGAGGAATTATAAGAAGTCTATGGCAATAAAAAAACAATATTTTTATTTCTTTAACTATAAATACCTATAAGTTCAAAGTAATTATATAAAAAAAGCTAAATAAGATATCAAATCTCATTTAGCCTTTTTGCAAATTATTAAAGTCTATTTTCGTATGTTTTAACTTTTAAATCTTTTTTCCATTGTTCTAATGTTGAATTATAAACTTCTTTCTTTTTATCAGTTTCTAAAGTTGACTTTATAGAATCCTTAACTTCATCAAGTGGAGTTGTTGTATCTTCTGCTTGAACTCCTTCAACTTTAATTATATGATATCCAAATGAGCTTTTAACTGGTGCAGAAATTTCTCCCTCTTTTAATTGCTTAAATCCAGCTAAGAAGTCAGTATCAAAGTTTTCTTTATCATTTTCAACATAACCTAAATCTTCTGCTTTTGGGAATGTTCCTGAGGCATTTCCTTTATATTGCTCAAATAAAGCATCAAAAGTAGTTTCTCCTGAATCTATTTTAGCTTTAGCAGCTAATGCTTCATCTTCACTTTTAAATAATATATGCTTAGCATTTGCTCCTGCTTTCTTTTTATATTTATCTATATTTTCATTGTAATATTTTTCAACATCTTCATCTGTTACAGTAATATCTTTTGTTATAGCTTTAGTAACTTCGTTAGTCTTTACTAAATTTTCAAGAAATTTATTAAACTTATCATCATCCATTCCATAATACTTTATTGCTTCTTGTAATTTATCTTCTCCACCATATGCTTCAACGAAGTTTTGTCTTTCTTTTTCTATATCAGCATTTAATTCATCACCTGATAATACATATCCAAGTTCTGTACCTTTAGTTATTAATACCTTATCATTTACTAATTGTTCAAGAACAGATTTTCTTGCACTTTTTAACTTTTCTTTCATTGTATCATCCATAGAATTTTCATAATCTTCACCATACGTTTGGATTAAATAATCTATATCACTTTTTAATTCACTATTAACATCTGCCATAGTAATTTTTTCATTTCCAACCTTAGCTAATACAGTTTTTTGTATAGCTGCTGGAGTCTTTTCTATCATTTTACATCCTGCCATTGAAAATGCCATAACAGCAACAGTTGCAATAGCTACTATGTTCTTTATTTTTCTCACTTTCTTTTCCCTCACTTTACTTTTTATAATTTAATATACACTTTAGTATATCAGTATTATCTTTTTTATTCAAATTTTATAGTCTATTTTTTACGTGAATTTTCAATTAAATCTTTAAGAAGATTTTTATAAAATTCTAATATTTCTTCACGCTTAATTGTATTAACTTTTAATGCAAAAAAAGGCGTTTCTCCAAAATATAAAACAACATTTTCCTTATAATTCTTCAATAATATATGATAAATATAATTAACTTTTTTATATTCTTTAGGGAACTTAAACCTTACTTCACTTTTAAATTCTTTTATTTCTTCTATTAATAATTCCTTTGCTAAACTTTTTATATATGCAATATCCATTAAATTATACACAGCTTCAGGAATTGATGAATATCTATCTTCTAATTCTTCTTTTATTTCTTTATAATCATTAAGATTTTCAATAGCTGCAATTTTTTTATAAACTTCAATTTTTTGAATTTCATCCTCAATATAAGATGAAGGTATATATGCATCTACTTTGATATCAACAGTTGTTTCAATTGGTTCTTTATCTATATCTCCCTTTATAAGCTTTACTGTATCTTCTAACATTCTGCAATATAAATCATATCCTATAGCTGCCATATGACCATGTTGAGACGAGCCCATCATATTTCCTGCTCCTCTTATTTCTAAATCTCTCATAGCTATTTTAAATCCTGAACCAAGTTCAGTAAAATCTTTTAATGCTTTTAATCTCTTTTCAGCAACTTCAGTTAACACCTTATCTTTAGTATACATAAAATATGCATATGCAATTTTATTTGAACGTCCAACTCTTCCTCTTAATTGATATAACTGTGATAATCCCATTTTATCTGCATTGTTTACTATAATGGTATTAACATTTTGAATATCTATACCAGTTTCTATAATTGTTGTACAAACTAAAACATCATATTCTTTTTGCATAAACTTAATCATTTCAGCTTCTAGTTCTTTTTCAGTCATTTGTCCATGAATAACACCAACTTTACATTCAGGAACTAGTTCACTTATATAATTTGCCATACCTTGTATACTTTCAACTCTATTATATACAAAGTAAACTTGACCTTCTCTTGCTACTTCCCTTAATATAGCATCTCTAATTAGTTGATCGTTTTGTTCAAGCACATAAGTTTGAATTGGGAATCTTTCTTCTGGTGGTGTTTCAATAACCGATATATCTCTAACCCCAGTTAATGACATATGAAGTGTTCTAGGAATAGGTGTTGCACTTAATGTTAATACATCAACATTCTTTTTAATAGATTTTATCTTTTCCTTTTGAGCAACTCCAAATCTTTGTTCTTCATCAACTATCAATAATCCTAAGTCCTTAAAAACAATATCCTTAGATACTAATCTATGAGTTCCTATTAATATATCAACATTTCCTTCCTTCAACGCTTGTAATGTTGCTTTTTGTTGCTTAGTAGTTCTAAATCTACTAACCATATCTATTTTCACTGGGAAATCTGAAAATCTTTTAACTAAATTTTTATAATGTTGTTCTGCAAGTATTGTAGTTGGTACCAAAAATGCTACTTGCTTTCCATCCATTACAGCTTTAAATGCAGCTCTTATTGCAACTTCTGTTTTTCCATATCCAACATCACCACAAAGTAATCTATCCATAGGCTTATCTGATTCCATATCATGCTTTATTTCTTCCAACGATGTTAATTGATCTGGTGTTTCCTCATAAGGAAATTCATCTTCAAATTGTCTTTGCCATTCAGTATCCTTAGAATACTTATATCCTTTTAATGCTGCTCTTGCTGCATAAAGTTTAACTAAATCTTCAGCAATTTCATTTATTGACTTTCTTACTTTTGCTTTAGCCTTTTGCCACTCATTTCCTCCAAGTTTATTTATCTTAGGATTTTTACCTTCACTTCCAATGTATTTTTGCACCAAATCTAATTGATCTACAGGCACATAAAGCTTATCACCTTTATCATATACAATATCTAAATAATCCCTTGTATTTCCTGCAATTTCAATTTGTTTAATTCCCTTAAATACACCAATTCCATGATTTGCATGTACAACATAATCTCCAGGCTTTAATTCAGCAAAACTTGTTATTTTTCCAACACCTTTTCTTTTACTTCCCTTTTTAGGTAGAGATTTTTTGGCTTCGCCAAATACTTCTTTATCTGATATTACACAAATCTTTAAGTCTGGATATTCAAATCCTTTTACCAAGTTACCAAATGTAACTACAACCTGCCCTAATTCAATTGAATCTACAACATCTTTATAAACACTTTCAATATCTCTATCCCTTAATGTGTTAACTAATCTTTCTCCTCTAGTTCTAGTTCCTGCTAAAATTAAAGTTTTATATCCATTTTTCTTTCTTAAATTTATATCCTCAATTAACAAATCTAATTGTCCATTATAACTATTAGAAGTAATTTGCTTAAATTCAACAGTTTTTTCTGAATATAAAATACCACTATGTTTTTCAAAGGGGTTTAAAGTAATAACATCAGATTTTTCTAAATTAACTAATAACTCTTCATTATTAATTAATAATTTATTTTGAGATGGTAAAATATCTCCTCTTTGAAGAAATGCTAAATAATTTTCATTAAATTCATAATAAATACTTTCAAGCTTACCTTCACATCTTTTTAAATCATCAATAATAAAAGTATATCCCTTAAAATAATCAAAAAAACTTTCTACCCTTTCATAAAAGAATGGTAAATAACTATCAATAGTTTCAAATGTATAAATTTCATTTAACATTTCTACATTTTTATTTACTATTCTACTTAACTTTTGAATTTGTTCACTATTTTTATTAGATGATTTTTCTATTACATTATTTAATTCATCAATAATACATTCATTTGCTCTTTTCTTTGATTCCTCATCTACAATAACTTCTTTTGCAGGGAAAATTTCTACAACTTCAACTTTTTCTATACTTCGTTGTGATTCTATATTAAAAGTTCTAATAGAATCTACTTCATCTCCAAACAACTCAATTCTATATGGATAAATAGCTATAGGAGGGAAAACATCAAGTATCCCTCCTCTAAATGAAAATTCACCTTTTCCTTCAACTACTTCTACTCTTTCATATCCACATTCAATTAATTTATTAGATATATCTTTTAAATTTACTTCATCCCCACTTTTTATATTTATATTATAATTAATATATTTTTCTTTAGGCGTATATACTGAAGTCATTGCCTCTATCGAAGTAACTATTATCTTTTTATTTTTATTATCAAGTATTTCCTTTATAACTTTAAGTCTAGCCCATCTTAAATCCCCTGAAATAGCATCAACATTATAAAATACAACTTCCCTTATAGGTAAAAAGTATACATTAGTTGAATATAAACTTAAGTCATCATATAAATTTTTAGCTTCTATTTCATTATGTGTTACTACAACTAAAGAATCTTCTATTTCACTAAAAATTGCATCTATTATATAACTTTTCCCTGACTCTGACAAACCAACAATATCTATAGGAAAAGATTTTTTCTTTAATTCATTTAAAATACTAATAAATTTTTCATTTTCTTTTAAGGGTTGTAATAGCCCCTGTAATCTCATTTTATCACCTTCCATATTCCCTATTTATTTCTCTTTACCTGCATTAAAGCCATTTAACTTATTCATAGCTTCTTTTGTATTATTACTTATTATAATGCTTGTTGCATCACTTGAAGCCTTTATTGATTCTCTCAATATTTCTACTTCCTCATCACTAAACTTTCCTAATACATGTGAAACTAAATTTCCTTTTGGTGCTCCAACTCCTATTTTCACTCTTGGAAAAACATCAGTCCCTAAATTAGCTATAATACTTTTTATACCATTATGTCCACCATGACTTCCCTTTTCTCTTATTCTTATTCTTCCAACTTCTAAACTTATATCATCATAAATTACAATTATTTCTTCATTGCTTATTTTATAAAAATTAACTACTTCTCTAATGCTTTCTCCACTTAAATTCATATATGTAGTTGGCTTTAATAAAATAACCTTTTTACCATTTATTAATCCTTCTCCAAATACACCTTTAAATTTTATCCTATTTAATTCTATATTATACTTATCTGCTATATAATCTATCGCAGCAAATCCTATATTATGTCTTGTTCCATCATATTCTTTTCCCGGATTTCCTAATCCAACAATTAAAAACATTTTAATTCCTCCGTTGTTTTAAACTAGACTATTTTATATTATATCATTTTTTAAATAGTAAAGGTTTTTTTAATAATTTAATTTTTTAATTAATTCTTAATAAAATTTTAGGGAACTGTCGCATTAAGAATAAATAATACAATATATTGTGTTAATTTTTAATTATCAGAACAATATATTGTATATAAAATTTTTAGTGCGACAGCCCCCTAAATTAGTTAACTTATTATTTTTATATCTACTTCTTTCATATTCCCTTGCCTTAATATCTTACAATGTAATATATCATCTTTTCTTTTTCCTTGCAACACTGTAATTACATCTTCTACATCAACCACTTGGTAACCATCTACTTCTAAAATTATGTCAGTTGGTTTAACACCTGCTACATAAGCACTACCCTCTTTTACTAACTCTTGAATGTAAAATCCATTCAATCCTCTCCCCTCATCGATTATTATCCTACCTTCTGCTATACCCATAATTTTTTTAAAACTATTAGTTGAATTTATCATATCTTGAAGCTCTGTCATTTGAAATCCATAATAAATTCCAATTTCATTTTTTTCATTTGTTACAGTTAAATCTGCAATCCCAACTAATTCACCTTTTGAATTACAAATAGCACCTCCAGTATTTTTTTTATTAATAGGTGCATTTATTTGCAATAAAGAATATCTCTTTCCATCTACTTCTAAATATTCATTTTTTGATGTGATTATCCCAGGAATAGAGCTTCCTATATATTCATCAGCTATAGCATTTCCTAAAACAACTATTCCTTGACCTTCTTTTATATCATTCATATCTGCTAATTTTATAGCTTTTAGCTCACCTTCAAAATCTATCTTTATAAGTGCTAAATCAATACTTTCATTTTCCACTAATATTTCCGCTTTAATTGGCTTTGATGCCACAGAGGATAATTTTACATATATATCACTTTTCCCTTTTATAGCAGAATAATTAGTTAAAATTATTCCACTATCATCTACTATTATTCCTGTTATATTTCCATCAAAATAATTATCTTCTATAAATTTTTCATTTGAATCACTAATTGTAACTAATGCTGGTGATACTTCATTAATAATTTTTGTATAATCTAATATAATTGTATTTGTGCTCTTTTCCAATTGCCTTATTTTTTGTATTACCTCACCATACTTTTGCTTAACATTAATCCCAGTCATAACAGTAGCTAAAAAAGTAGCAATAACTATATATAAAGTAATTTTAATACCTATTTTAACTTTTGCTTGAGTAGTATTTTTTTTCTCAAATATTATATTAGATATTTTTCCTGGTGGAGTGCATGATATTTTTTTATTTTCATCTCTTTTTATTTTCATATCTCCCTCCAAATTTTCATAAAATATTTTATAATTTACATTACAAAATATTTTTAAAATTATATCTAAAATCTAACCTTTTATATTATTTAATTACTTCTCTCTAATGTAAAAGTAAATTTAATACCTTTTCCATCTACATTGTTTGCCCATACATCTTGATTATGCTGAGTTAAAATCAATCTTACTATAGATAAACCAAGTCCTGTACTAACTTTATTTGTTCTAGATTTATCCCCCTTATAAAATCTATCCCAAATATGATTAATATCACTTTCAGAAATAGGTTTTCCAGAATTAAATATACTTACATATATTTTTTCTCCCTTTGTAGATATATTTACTTCTATTTCGCCATTATCATTGCTATATTTAATAGCATTTTCTAATAAATTAATAATAACTTGAAGTATTCTATCTCTATCTCCTATTGCAAAGCAACGCTCTTCATGAAAAATAGCTTTAACCTTTAATCCCTTAGCTTGTATTTTACTTTCCAAATTTAATATGCATAAACTTATGGTTTGATTAATATCGAATTCTGAAATATTTAAATTAAATTTACCAGCCTCCATTGCTGATATATCTAACAAATCATTTACTAACCTAGCTAATCTATCAATTTCATCATACACTATTTTTAAATAATAATTTTCTTTATCCTTTGGTATTACACCATCTAATATTCCACCAATAAATCCTTTTATAGATGTAATTGGAGATCTTAATTCGTGTGATACATTTGAAATAAACTCCTTTCTTATAATATCTGACTCTCCTATAGATTGAGCCATACTATTAAAAGACTGTGCTAATTCACCTATTTCATTATTTCCAATCACTTCTACCCTTTCATCTACATTGCCCTTTGCCAATCTCTTTGCAGCATTATTAATTTGTTCAATTGGTTTAACTACTAATAATTCAGCAAAATATTTTACTATAGCTGCAGCAACTATTATTGCTAAAATTACAGCTCCCCATATAATAATCAATGTTCGTTTTCCTCTTAATTCTCCTTTTGGAACCATAATTATATATCCATCTAATTTTTCATCTAAAAAAATTGGTTTTATAAATGCACTTAAGTCTTCATTGAAATAATCTTTAATCAAGTTTTTTCTATATTCTAGTTCGTTAGAATTTGGTATATTATATTCTGTTATATCAATATTTGTATATTTTAAATTTGCATACTCCTCATTTGAAACCATATAAATATATCCAAGTCTATCAACAATAATACCATCCATATTATTGCTTAAACAAGATATTTTTAATAATCTATTAATTTCTTCATAGCTTCCTTCTTGAGCTTTTAAATAACTCCCTACAGCTTCAGATACAACATCTAATTGCTTATTTAATGTTTTAACAATTTCATTATATTCATCTTTATAAAACCAAATAGTTAAAACTAATCCTACTAATATTAATAATCCACCAGTTATCGAAGAAAAAGTAATTATTAATTTCCTTACTATACTATTTTTCTTCACTTATCTCACCTCAAACTTATATCCAACACCCCATACCGTTTGAAGTTCCCATTCTTTTCCACCTTTAATTTTTTCTCTTAACCTTTTAACATGTACATCAACAGTTCTTGAGTCTCCTGGATAATCATATCCCCAAACCTCAAACATAAGTTGTTCTCTTGTAAACACCTTGTTAGGATTACTTGCCATAAAATGAAATAATTCTAACTCCTTAGGTGCTAATCTTACAATATTTCCTTTGTAAATTACTTCATAAGCCCCTATATCAATAGTTAAATCTTCATATTTTATAATATCCTTAGATTGATTATCTACAATATATCTCCTACTTACAGCTTTAACTCTTGCTAGTAATTCCTTTGGATCAAATGGCTTAACAATATAATCATCTGCCCCTAATTCTAATGCAAGTACTTTATCAAAAATCTCTCCCTTAGCTGTAAGCATTATCACAGGAACATCATTATTTTTTCTTATCTGCTTTAATACTTCTATTCCATCTTTTCCTGGCAACATAACATCTAATATTACTAATCCAATATCTTCTGTTGAAACAATATTACATGCATCATTTCCATTGAAACATTTTTTAGTTCTATACCCTCCACTTTGTAAATACATATCTATAAGTTCATTAATATGTAAATCATCATCAACAATTAATACTTTTCCTAATCTATCATCCATTTTAAATTCACCTTCCTTAATTAATATTTTATACTATATTCTTTAAAAAAGGATTAAAAAAATGAGGATGTCGCACTAAAAATTTTATACACAATATATTGTAGTATTTATTCTTAATGCGACATCCCCATTTTTATTAATTTTCAAATAACTTACTTATTGGTTCGTCATCATATATTCTCTTAATTGCTTCAGCAAATATTGGAGCAACTGAAATTGACTTAAACTTTTCTAAACCTTCTTGGTTTGGAAGTGGAATAGTATTTAACATTATTAATTCTTCAATAGCTGAATTATTTATTCTTTCAAATGCAGGCCCAGATAATACTCCATGAGTACAACAAGCATAAACATTTTTAGCTCCTAAATCCTTTAATGCATTTGCTGCATTTGCTATTGTTCCAGCTGTATCAATCATATCATCAATTAAGATACATCTTTTCCCATTAACCTCCCCAATAATGTTCATTATTTCAGAAACATTTGCTTTTGGTCTTCTCTTATCTATAATAGCAATTGGTGCATTTAATTTATCAGCAAATTTTCTTGCTCTTGTAACACTTCCTAAGTCTGGTGATACGACAACAACATCTTCTTGATCACTAAATCCCTTTTCCACAAAGTTATTTGCTAATATTGGTGAACCTAATAAATGATCTACTGGTATATTAAAATATCCTTGTATTTGAGAAGCATGTAAATCCATTGTTAATACTCTATCAGCTCCTGAAGCAGTTAAAATATCAGCAACTAACTTTGCAGTTATTGGATCTCTTGATTTTGCTTTTCTGTCTTGTCTAGCATATCCATAATAAGGAATAACAGCAGTTATTCTTCCAGCTGATGCTCTCTTAAAGGCATCAATCATAATTAATAATTCCATTAAATTATTATTAACTGGTGAGCTTGTTGATTGTACTATAAATACATCAACACCTCTTACAGTTTCATTAATATCTACTGAAATTTCTCCATCACTAAATGTAGAAACCTTTGCATTTCCTAAAGGTAACCCTAATAAATCTGCAATTTCCTTTGCTAATTCAGGATGTGAGTTTCCTGTAAATATTTTTATTTTTTTTCCATGAGCTATCATAATTTTGAGACCCTCCTCTATTTGTAACATTAAATTTGTTACTTTATCTTATAGTAAATATTTATATTTATTTTTTATTAATAAGACCTCTTTTGTCTATCCAACCTTCAATATTTCTTTGTTTTGCTCTTGCAACTGCAAGTTCACCACTATGAACATCATCTGTAATTGTTGAGCCAGCTGCTATATATGTGTTATCTTCTACAGTAATCGGTGAAATTAAATTTGTATTACATCCAATAAAACTATTATTTCCTATTATAGTTTTATTTTTATTTTTTCCATCATAATTTACTGTAACGGTACCACATCCAAAATTACAATTTTCCCCTACTTCACTATCTCCAACATATGTTAAATGAGATACTTTAGTATTATTGCCTATAGTTGATTTTTTTATTTCAACAAAATCACCAATTCTTACATTGTTTCCCACTACAGACTCTGGACGAATATATGCAAATGGCCCAACTGTAGTATTATTGCCAACTGAACTTTCTAAAATAACTGATGATTGTATTTCTACATTTTCTCCAATTACACTATTATTAATTCTTGAATTAGGGAATAAAGTACATCCCTTCCCAATTTTAGTATTACCCTCTAATACATTTCCAGGATATATAATAGTATCTTGACCAATTTCTACATCATCACCAATATAAGTTGTCATTGGATCTATAATAGTAACACCATTTTCTAAATGCTTGTTATTAATTCTTTTTCTTAAAATTACTTCAACTTCTGAAAGTTGTAATCTTGAATTAACCCCTAAAGTTTCTTCATAGTCTATAATAAGAGCTCCAACTTTTTCATTTTTATCCTTAAGCATTTCTATTACATCAGTTAAATAATATTCACCTTGTGCATTATTAGTAGAAAGATTTCCTAAACATTCAACTAATTTTTCTATTTGAAAACAAAAAATTCCTGAATTAATTTCTTTTACTTTAAGTTCTTCTTCATTACAATCTTTATGCTCAACTATTTTTAAGACTTCATCACCACTTCTTATAATTCTTCCATATCCTGAAGCATCATTTAAAATAGAAGTTAATATAGTTGCACTATTTTTATTACTATTATGGATATCAAATAATTTTTTAATAGTTTCTTCTTTTATTAAAGGTGCATCACCATTAAATACTGCTACTGTACCTGATTTACCTTTTAGGAAATCTATTGCACATTTAACTGCATGCCCCGTTCCTAATTGTTCCTCTTGAAGTGAATAACTCACATTTCTAGAACTTGTATTAGCTTTAACTAATTCTGCACCTTTTCCTACTATAACATTTATATCATCAATTTCACTTTTTCTTAAAGTATCAATTACATGATTCACCATTTCTTTTCCACATACCTTATGTAAAACCTTTGGCAAATCGGATTTAATTCTTTTTCCTTGACCTGCTGCTAATATTAAAGCACATTTATACATAAATTCACCCCTCTATAAATCAATGGACAAAATTTCATTTCTTTCAAAAAATGTTCGTTTATATTTCTTATATATTATATTGCATTAAATAAAGTATTTCAACTCTTCAAATCAATTATAAGCTAAAAGGAACATACGTCTTAACATATGCCCCTTTTATTTAAAATATTATTCACTTATAACAACGTTTTCTTCTTCCATTGCTTCTTCATAAGCTTTTAAAATGGAATTTTGAATTTTTTCCCTAGTATCAGTATTTATTGGATGAGCAATATCTTTAAATTCCCCATCTGGTGTCTTTCTACTTGGCATTGCAATAAATAAACCATTTTGTCCTTCTATTACTTTAATATCATGGACAACAAATTCATTATCAAATGTTACAGAAACTATAGCTTTCATTTTTCCTTCTGTAGCTATCTTTCTGATTCTAACGTCTGTGATTGTCATTTCACTACACCTCCAGTTGCTTTATATAAATATATTTCTATAAAAAGTTTAAAAATCCTTTTTTTTACTTATTTTTTATTTAATTTTTTTCATTAATAAATATCAATATTTCTTGCAACTGGATTAACTTTATTTTATAATATTTGAAGGATTTACAATAAGCTTATCTATTTCTTTATCATATTTTAAATCAATAATTGATACATAATCACTAGTTCTCTTATTTTCTATACCAATATTATCAACTAATACCCCTGTTCCAACTAATTCACTATCAAATTCTTTTAAAAGATCTCTTATCCCTTCAGCAGTTCCACCACCTCTTAAGAAATCATCTATGAATACACATTTACTTGATGGTTTCATACATTTTTTGGCTAATGCCATTTGTTGTATTCTTCCACTTGTTCCTGATACATAGTTTATTGTAACTGTTGAACCTTCTGTTACTTTGTTATCTTTTCTTATTATAACTAATTCAATTCCTAAACTTTTTGCAACTTCATATGCCAATGGGATACCTTTTGTTTCCACTGTTACTATACAATCTAAATCCATTTCTTGAAAATGAGAAGCTAAAATTACTCCAGCCTTACTTACAATTTGAGGATTATACATTATATCGGTTAAGTATACAAAATTGCCTGGTACAATTCTTCCTTCTTCTAATAAGGCTTTACATAACTCATCTGCAAAATCTTCTTTTGCCTTTTGTCCCATGGAAGGAATATATTTAATTCCTCCAGCAGCTCCTGCAATTGTTTCTATAGAGCCCATCTCTAATTTTTCTAATACTTCCCTTACTATTACTATATCTTCACTTATAGTTGATTTAGCTGCATTTAAAAACTCTGAAAATCTATTTAATCCTATAATTTTATTAGGTGTTTCCATCAATATCTTAGTAATAGCTACAACTCTATTATTTCTACTTAATTTTTCCACCAAGCTCACCTTCCTTATTTTCTCAAAAACACAAATTATTTCAACTTCCCCTTATCTAATATTCATATTTTATTCTAAAATCCTTACATTATCAATAGTTTGTTACTTATTTCTTAATTTAAATAACAAAATCCATTCTCTTTTACATTAGTTATTTATTCCTTCAATATAATTTTGTTCTTATTTATAACAAATTATTTTATATATTTTTTATTTTTTGTGTTCAACCTAGCAAATTTGTATATAATTATAAATATATATTATTAACAGAAATTAAAGGGGTTGATATCTTGTCTTTCGATTTAAACACAGATAAAAATAAAAAGGTGCATTTTATTGGAATCGGCGGAGTAAGTATGAGTGGACTTGCTGCTGTCCTATTAACAAAAGGATATAAGGTATCTGGTTCTGATGCAAAGGAATCAGAGGTTTTAAATAAATTAAGAGAAGCTGGAGCTGAAATTTACATAGGTCATAAAAGTGAAAACCTAAAAAATGTTGATTTAGTAGTATATACTGCAGCAATTCCTTCTTCTAACCCTGAAATAATAGAGGCAAAAAATAAAAATATAGAACTTATGGATAGAGCTGAATTCTTAGGTTATATAATGAAAGGACATAAGTATAATGTAGCAGTTGCTGGCACTCATGGTAAAACAACAACAACTTCAATGCTTTCTAATATAACTTTAAGTGCTAACTTAGATCCAACTATTTTAGTAGGTGGAGATGTTGATGCAATTCACGGTAATTTTAAAATTGGAGAAAGTGAATACTTTGTTACAGAAGCCTGCGAATATAAAGCATCATTTTTAAAATTCTTTCCTTATATAGGAATAATCTTAAATATAGATGCAGATCATTTAGATTATTATAGAGATATAAATCATATTGAAGATACATTTAAAAAATTCTCTGATTTAATTCCTACTAATGGATATTTAATTGGTTGTGCAGAAGATAATAGAGTTCTAGAAGTATTAAATTATGCTAAATGTAATACTATAAGTTATGGTATTACTAAAGGTGATGTTACTGCTTCTAATATTTCTTTTAATAATAAAGGCTGTGCATCATTTACTGTTTGTAAAAACGGTGAACCATTATTTGAAGTTACTTTAAACACAACTGGTAAGCATAATATTTTAAATGCACTTGCTTCAATTTGTACATCATTGGTTTTAAATATTCCTAAAGAAGCAATTATTAAAGGCTTAAATGATTGTAAGGGAGCTCATAAAAGATTTGAATATAAAGGTGAATTTAATGGTGCTACTATAATAGATGATTATGCTCATCATCCTGTTGAAATTAAGGCTACACTTGCTACAGCAAAACTTATTAAACACAATAAAACTTATTGTGTATTCCAACCACATACTTATACTAGAACTAAAACTCTTTTTGATGAATTTACTACATGTTTTGGTTCAGCATATGAATTAATATTAATGGACATTTATGCTGCCCGTGAAAAGGACACTGGATTAGTATCTTCTAATGAACTTGGTGATGCTATAAGAAAAACAGGAATGAACTGTATTAATGTTCATAGTCATGAAGAAGCAGTTAACTACTTATCTTCTAAAGTTGTTCCAGGAGATTTAATCCTTACTGTAGGTGCAGGTGATGTTGTTAAAGTAGGAGAAATGCTTTTAAATAAATAACTAAGTTAGTGATAAGGGGAGTAAGTGGCAAGAGTAGTAAGTGACAAGTGGCAAGTGGCAAGTTGAGGATGAAATTCCTTGGGGAATTTCTGAGAATATATTTTCTTAAATTCAGCCTAAGCTGAATTTATACCTAAATTATAAACTACTAACCATAAACTACAAACTAATTTCAGCCTAAGCTGAATTTATACCTAAGAAATAATACAATAGATAAAAAATGAGGTGATTTTAATGGATTTATTAACAAAAATTAAAGCTTCTGCTGATTTTATTTTAAAGCAAAGCAAATATAAACCTGAAATTGGATTAATACTTGGCTCTGGATTAGGATCATTAGCTGATTCTATAGAAAACCCTGAATATTATAATTATAGTGATATCCCAAACTTCCCAACTTCTACTGTAGAAGGTCATGCTGGACGTTTAGTAATAGGTACACTTGGAAATAAACAAGTTATTGCTATGCAAGGAAGATTTCATTATTATGAAGGATATTCATTAGATAAAGTAACTTTTCCTGTAAGAGTAATGAAATTATTAGGTATTTCAAAACTTATAGTAACTAATGCTTGTGGGGCTGTTAATGAAAACTTTAAAGTTGGAGACTTAATGGTAATCACAGATCATATTAATTTTTCTGGTTCAAATCCTTTATTTGGTCATAATTTAGATGAATTTGGTCCTAGATTCCCAGATATGTCACAAGCATATAATTTAGAACTTAGAAATAAAGTTTTAGATGCGGGCAAAGAATTAGGAATTAATTTACAACAAGGAATATATGTAATGTTCTCTGGACCTACATATGAAACTCCTGCTGAAGTTAAGTTTGCTAGAATTATGGGTGGAGATGCTGTTGGTATGTCTACTGTTCCAGAAGTAATTGTTGCAAATCACTGCAATATTAAAACTGTTGGTATTTCTTGCTTAACTAATATGGCTGCTGGTATATTAGATCAGCCATTAAATCATGAAGAGGTTATTGAAACTTCTGCTAAAGTTAAAAATGATTTTATAAAATTAATGAATAGAGTAATTGAAATTATATAAATCAAATAGGGGCTGTCGCACTAAAACTTTTATACACAATATATTGTTTTAAAAAATAAAAATTAATACAATATATTATAGTATTTATTCTTAATGCGACATCCCCCTTTTTCTATACACTTAAAATAAAATTTAAAATTATAATACAGTTATTTCTTTAGTTACAGAATTTAATACTTCACAACCATCTTTAGTTACAAGAACTAAATCTTCAACTCTAACTCCAATATTATCTTTTAAATAAATTCCTGGTTCAACTGAAAATATCATTCCAGCCTTAACTTCATCATCATTTACTGAACTAACATTTCCAAAATCATGAATTTCAATTCCTATACTATGTCCAGTTCTATGAGTGAAATATTGGCCATATCCAGCATCTGTAATTAAATTTCTTGCTGCCTTATCTATATCTGAAAATTTAACGCCTTCTTTTATTATAGAAATTGCCTTTTCATTTGCACTTTTTACTATATTATATACATGGGCATGTTCCTTGCTTGGTTCCTTACCTATAAATACAGTTCTAGTCATATCTGAGCAATAATTTTTATATACTCCTCCAATATCTAAAACTATACTATCACCATTTTTCACTTTATCTTTACCTGTTCCATGATGTGGATCTGCTCCATTAGGGCTTGTTGCAACTATTGGTGGAAATGAAAAACCAGATGCTCCTTCTTCCTCATAAAGTTCTGCTAATAAATTGGCATAATATTTTTCTGAATAACCTTCTTTTAAATTACTCCAAAGCTTTAACATTACTGAATCATTTATTCTTGAAGATTCCTTCATTAATTGAATTTCCTCTTCATCTTTTATCATTCTTAATCTATCAATTATAGGTGAAGAATTTAAAAATGCCTTAACAACATTTCTTCTCATTAAATCTATTAAAAAATGTGATGGTAAATTCTTATCTATCCCTAAAACTTCACCACTTCTTACGATTTTTTCTAACTTATCAATTGGATTTTCAATATCGTCATACCATACTATTTCTATACCCAAATCTTCATGAATTGGGAATAGCTTATTTACAAGGAATTTATGGTTTCCATTAATATCTAAGTATAGTGCAATTAATCTTTCTCCTGAATGAATCATTTTTCCTGTTAAATAAAAAATTGATTGCGCTGAAGTTACAATTAATTGTGGAATTTTATTTTCTTCCATATGCTTTAAAACATTTTTAAGTCTTGAAGTCTTCATTTTTTGCCTCCATGTTGTATTTTATCTTTTTATTTTTATCATAACTTAATTTTCTTATATTATCCATAATATTTATAACTTGTATCGTCTTTTTTATGCTTATAGTGATATAATTAATTTATAAAATTAACTTTAATTTTAAACTACACATAAATTTTAAAAATGGAGGCTACTCATAATGAAAATAGCAGTTATGTCAGATATTCATGGAAATATATATGCATTAATGAAAACACTTGAAGATATAGATGAACAAAGGGTTGATAAAATAATATGTCTTGGAGATTTAGTAGGATACGGTCCTCATCCTAATGAAGTTATAGCATTAATAAGAAGAAGAGAAATCCCTTGTATAAGAGGAAATTATGATGCCTCTGTAGTAGATGGTGATTTTACTTTTATTAGAAATACAGCTATTAATTCTTTTGCATTACCTTGGACATGTGAAGAGGTTAGAGTATCTAATAAATACTATCTTGCTTCTCTTCCAACTTCATTAAAATATACCTTTAATGGTATAAATATTCTTTTTACTCATGGAAGTCCAAATGCAATTAATGAATATCTTTTTGAAGATGCTGAAAATACAAAAAAAGTAATGACTGAATACGAAGGTGATGTATTAGTATGTGCTCATACTCATATACCATTTACTAAGAAATTCAATAATAAAACTTTAATCAATGTTGGAAGTGTTGGAAAACCAAAGATAGGTAAGCCTAACCCAACATATACTATTATTGAAATTAAAGACAACGGAGAAATTGTTGTACAAGTTAGATACTTAGAATATGAATATAAAAGAATTATGAAAGATTGTACTATGTTAAACTTTCCAACAGCAATTACATCATCATACGAAACTGGAAAAGAATCTTAATTAGTTTGGAGTTTTTAGTTTGTAGTTAGTAGTTTAGGTGGAAACTCCTTAGGGGTTTCTCTAAATTATATTTTCTAAAATTCAGCAACAGCTGAATTTTTTCCTTAAGTACTAACGCCTAACTACTAACTATTCACTCCTAACTCCTAACCATTCTCAACTTTGCCTACAATCTTTAATTTTTTTAAAATATTTTTTTCACTTTTATGACAACTATTGAAATACTCTGTTAAATCTTTTCCTGCTGTTAATCCATAATGCTTTCCATTAAACCATTGTTTTATTGAAGTAACATCATAAACTCTTCCATTAATAACAACATAAGCTAAAGTGCCATCCTTTCCATCAAATTTAGATATTTCCTCCATAGTATATCTTTTTAATTCATATTCCCTATTATCATCTTGCCTTTTTTTATCACATTTATTATGCTTTTGTTTTGATTTTTCTTTATGCTTTTTGCACTGCTTATCTTCTTTGTCTTTTTCTTCTTTTTTACATTTATTTTGATTTATATTTATATTTTCATTTCCTATTATTTTATTTCCTAAATCCCCTATTTTTTTATCTAAACCATTAACTTTACTTTCTATGCTATCAATTTTCGTTACTTCTTTAATCTTGTTAGATTCCTTATTTAAATATTCACTTATTTCATCAAAAACTTTTTCCATTACCTTAATTATAGTTTCACAATACTCCTTAGGATATGTTTGTAATAAATTCTTTAGTTGATTTATTTCACAATATTTTTGTTCTAAAAAATCCTTTTTATACATGATTTCCTCCTAAAAACCTTCTTTAAATATATATTATGAAATTAAGTTGCAAATGTTAGCAAAGTATTGTAAAATCATATTAATAAAATTTCAAATATTTATTAACTGTGATGAGAAGAGTAACTTTTGAAGATAGTTTTAGCGAGTAAGGGATGGTGTAAGCCTTATACGATATCAATTGTGAAGAACATCTCTGAGTTTCTAACTGAACTTTAAGTAAATATTTATTTGCTTAAATATTAGGCTTAGACGGCTAAATGTCGTTATTAATTTACTAAGTGGCCTTTTTAGGCAATTTGGGTGGTACCACGTAAGTAATCCTTTCGTCCCATATATTTTTGGGAATGAGAGGTTTTTTTATTTTCTATTTTAAATTATTAAACATTTTATTAACAGGAGGTTATTATGGAAAAAGTAGTTTTAGTAAAATCACTTTATAGAAACACATCAGAATATCTATCTAAAGAAGTAGCAATTTCTGGTTGGATAAGAACTCTTAGAGCTTCTAATGCCTTTGGATTTATTGAGGTAAATGATGGGTCTTTCTTTAAAAATATTCAAGTTGTTTTTGATAACAAATTAGAAAACTTTAAATATATTTCAAAGTTACCAATTAGCTCATCAATAAAAGTTATTGGTACTTTAGTTGAAACACCAGAAGCTAAACAACCATTTGAAATTCAAGCAAAAGAAATTATCATTGAAGGAATGTCTGATTCTGATTATCCATTACAAAAGAAAAGACATACTTTTGAATACTTAAGAACAATTGCTCATTTAAGACCAAGAAGTAATGCTTTTTCTGCAGTATTTAGAGTTCGTTCAGTAGCTGCTTATGCTATCCACAAATTCTTCCAAGATCAAGGTTTTGTATATACACATACACCTATCTTAACAGGAAGTGACTGTGAAGGTGCAGGTGAAATGTTCAAAGTTACTACTTTAGACTTTGACAATATTCCAAGAACTGAAGATGGAAAAGTTGATTATAAGGAAGATTTCTTTGGTAAAGAAACTAATCTTACAGTTTCAGGACAATTAAATGGTGAAACATTTGCTTTAGCATTTAGAAATATTTATACATTTGGACCAACTTTCAGAGCTGAAAATTCAAATACAGCTAGACATGCTGCTGAATTCTGGATGGTTGAACCTGAAATAGCATTTGCTGACTTAGAAGATGATATGGAATTAGCAGAAAATATGTTAAAGTATGTTATTAAATATGTTATGGATGAATGTCCAGAAGAAATGGCATTCTTTAATCAATTTATTGAAAAAGGTTTATTAGATAAATTAAATAACATAGTAACATCAGACTTTGGAAAAATTACTTATACTGAAGCAGTTGAATTATTAAAGAACTGTGGTAAATCATTTGAATATCCAGTTGAATGGGGAATTGACCTTCAAACTGAGCATGAAAGATATTTAACTGAAGAAATATTCAAAAAACCTGTATTTGTTACTGATTATCCAAAGGATATAAAAGCATTTTACATGAGACTTAATGATGATGGAAAGACTGTTGCAGCAACTGATTGCTTAGTTCCTGGAATAGGTGAAATCATTGGTGGTAGCCAAAGAGAAGAAAGACTTGATGTCTTAAAAGCTAGAATGGCTGAATTAGGTCTTAACGAAGAAGATTACTGGTGGTACTTAGAACTTAGAAAATATGGTGAAACTAAGCATGCTGGATTTGGATTAGGCTTTGAAAGATTAATAATGTATATCACTGGTATGTCAAATATCAGAGACGTTATTCCTTTCCCAAGAACAACAGGTCAATCTGATTTCTAATATATAATAAAGTTATGGTATTAGCAGATAAAAATCTGCTAACCATAGCTTTTTTCATTTTCATTATAAATATAAATATTAAAATAAATTCTATAATATTTAATTATTTTTTAATATTATGTATAAATAAATTAATAATGGTTAATAATTATAATGTAAATATAAAACCTGTAATATGCAGGTTCCCATCCCCCCATTATTAAAAAAAGCGCTTATTGCGCTTTTTTTTATAAATTTAAAACTATAATCTTTCCTAAAGCTAAACTTTTATTTACATCAATTATTCTTTGATTAGATGAACCTCTAAATTTTAATTCTTCTTTTTTATTATTAATTTCAAATTTTCCATCAACTAATACATCTATATTATTTAATAATTCTCTTATATCCTTATTTTCCTTCATCTTATCTAATAATTTTTCAAAAGTATATCCAGTATAACACCATATATTTAAACCTTTATTTTTTAATATTTTTGCCATATATGAAAAACTATGAGCTTGCTCTATAGGATCGCCACCACTAAAAGTTACACCAGTTATCATTGGATTTTCTAATACATCTTTTATCAGTTTATCAATTTCCAAAACTATGCCCTTATCAAAGCTATGTGTCTCTGGATTAAAACAGCCCTTACAATTATGTTTACATCCTTGTGCAAAAAACACTCTTCTTATTCCAGGTCCATTTACAAGACTTTCATACGCTATTCCTGCAAGTCTCACCGTTTTCTTCATATTAAATAACCTCCAAAAGAATTTTTACACTTTATAGTAGTTAATTAAACATCCTTTTAATATAATTTTTCTTTCATCATCAGTAAGTTCTCCTAAATTAAATTGAATTTCTTTCATTGATTTATTAACTATATATGCATTTATAAAATTATTCTTAGTTTTAATTGCCTTTACTATATTAGGTATAAATATATAATCTCCATTTTCAAAACATGGCTCATCTTTATAAATTAAAGGTAACATACCCCAGTTTATTAAATTAGATTGATATCTTTTTGTTGCATATTCTTTAGCAATATTAGCCCATCCACCTAATACCTTTTGACATGAGGCTGCTTGTTCTCTCGCTGATCCATCACCTACTTTAACTGCATAAATTGTACTACCTATTCCTATATTTTCATTATTTATATTTGTACATTTCTCATTAATTAAAGCTAATATTGCTTCTAATTCATTCATAGCATCAATTGGTGATTTATTTGATATTCTTGCTTTTTCTGCTTTTTGAATTTCCTTAGCTTTTTTAACATACTGTGGATCCTTACGAGATAATGTAAATTCTGCTAATGCTAATGGATTAGAACGATAAGAAGAAGTTTCTCCTGATGGTATAAGCTCATCTGTTGTAGTAACTGGATCATGAATTACTGAAACAACCTTTAATAATAAATTATCCGTTAAAGCTGACATCTTAGGCCAATCAACAATATTAGGTCCAAATTTAAGTTTTACTGATGAATCTGCCTTTCCAACACCATCATAAACACGATTTTTATATATATATTTATCAAAATAATATTTTGGTTTTGTAAAATTAACATCAACTTCTGTTGCAGGAATTAAATATCCCTTATTAGCTGCAGTTGCTGCAATAGAACGCGCATCCATCAATGCAACCGAAGCAATTTGTCCATTAGTTATCTTAGAACCTTCTCTATTTGGGAAATTTCTTGTTGAATGTCTTATACTTAATCCATTATTAGCTGGAACATCTCCTGCTCCAAAACATGGTCCACAAAATGCAGTACGTACTGTAGCCCCAGTTTCCATTATATCTGCAATTCGTCCATTTTTAACAAGTTCCATAAATATTGGCTGAGATGCAGGATAAACACTTAAAGAAAATTCATCACTTCCTATTGAAGAGCCCCTTAAAATATCAGCTGCATCACAAATATTTTCAAATCCTCCACCTGCACATCCAGCAAGTATTCCTTGCTCAACATAAAGCCTTCCATTATGAATTTTATCTCTTAATGTAAATTTAACCTTATTATCTAAACTTATTCCTGCCTTTCTTTCAACATCAGCTAATATTTCACTAAGATTTGAATTTAACTCTTCTATGCTGTAAACATTACTTGGATGAAATGGCATTGCTATCATTGGCTTAATTTTAGATAAATCAACATAAATCATTCCATCATAGTATGCTACACTTCCTGGATTTAATTCTTTATATTCATTAGGTCTTCCATGAATATTATAAAATTCTTTAATTTTATTATCTGTTTTCCATATAGATGATAAACATGTTGTTTCTGTTGTCATAACATCAATGCCAATTCTAAAATCAGAACTTAAATTATCAATTCCATCACCAACAAATTCCATAACTTTATTATTAACATACCCATTTGCAAAAACAGAACCAATTATAGCTAAAGCAATATCTTGAGGTCCAACACCTCTTTGAGGAGAACCTGTTAAATATACTCCTATTATATCTGGCATATTAATATCATAGGTTTTGCCCAATAATTGCTTAACTATTTCAGGTCCACCTTCTCCAATTGCCATAGTTCCTAAAGCACCATAACGAGTATGACTATCAGATCCTAATATCATTTTTCCACATCCAGCCATCATTTCTCTTACAAATTGATGTATTACCGCTTGATGTGGTGGTACATATATTCCACCATATTTCTTTGCACATGAAAGTCCAAACATATGATCATCTTCATTTATAGTTCCACCAACTGCACATAAACTATTATGACAATTAGTTAATGCATATGGTACAGGAAATTCCTTTAATCCTGAAGCCCTTGCTGTTTGAATTATTCCAACAAAAGTAATATCATGAGATGCTAATTTATCAAATTTTATTTGTAGCTTGTCTTTATTTTTTGATACATTATGCTCATTTAAAATATTATAAGCAATTGTATTTTTTCTTGCTTCTTCTTTATTAATACACTTATTTCCTAATTTATTTTTTAAAATTAAATTAATATCATTACAATCTTCTATAATTTCTTTATTATTAATAAGATAAACACCCTTTGAAAATAATTTTATCATCTCTAATTCTCCTTATTATTTTCTTCCTTTAATCGATTATATTCCTTGTAAAGCTTTACTAACTCTTTATCAAATAAAGTTCTTTTTAATCTAACTGAAGCTGCTCTTACAAGTTCTAAAATTCCCTTTGCTTCTTCATCTGTTAAATTAATATTGTACTCTTTAAATTTATTAATTATCCCAGCTTTTCCTGAATGTTTACCTATTACAATTTGTCTTTGTAATCCCACTACATCTGGATCAAATGCTTCATAATTTTTAGGATTCTTTATTGCTCCATCTGCATGAATCCCAGATTCATGAGCAAACATATTTTCACCAACTATTGCCTTCCATGCTGGTAAAATCCTTCCTGATGCCTGTGCAACATATTGAGAAACCTCTCTAAACATCTTTTTATTTACATCAGCCTTGTAACCATAAAGATATTCTAATGCCATTAATACTTCTTCCAATGCAGCATTTCCAGCCCTTTCACCTAATCCATTTACAGTTACTCCAACATGACTTGCTCCACCTAAAATTCCTGCAATTGCATTTGCTGTCGCCATTCCAAAATCATTATGAGTATGCATTTCTATATTAAAGTTGGTTTTCTTATATATTTCTTCAATATCCTTTCTTAAAGAAAATGGTTCTTTTATTCCTACTGTATCACAATATCTAAATCTATCTGCACCTGCTTTTTTGGCTTCTTCAATAAATTTAATTAAAAATTCTTTATCTGCTCTAGATGCATCTTCTCCATTTACAGACACATATAAACCATTTTTCTTTGCAAACTCAACTGACTTAATCATATTTTCTAACACCCATTCTCTTGATGTTCTTAATTTATGTTTTATATGAATATCAGAAACAGATACTGATATTGCAACTGCATCAACTCCACAATCTATAGATTGTTCAATATCTGAAATGACTGCTCTATTCCAAGCCATTATACTTTTATTATTATTTCTTTTTACAATTTGCTTAATTGCCTTTTTTTCATCTCCCCCCATTGTAGGTATTCCTACTTCTAATTGATCTACCCCAAGATCACTTAGCATATCTGCGATAATAATTTTTTCTTCATTTGCAAAAACAACACCTGCTGTTTGTTCTCCATCTCTAAGGGTTGTATCTACTATATACACTTTTCTATTATCATCATCACATCTAATAGCCATTTTTTTGCCCCCTTTAATTTTTATATAAATACATATAAAAAAACACGCATCAAATCCCATTATTTTCTATATTATATTTATTTTTACATTTTATCATATCAACACTTTTTTCTCAATATATACCATTATAAAAATTATTATTTTTTCTAAAAATTGCAAGTATAATATTTATAAATTCATTTTAAAGTTATATAAACCTCATTTTTTTACATCTAACAATCATTTTGCAATTTTTTATTTTTTTCTTTCACATAATAATAAATGCCCTTAAAGTTGCTATCTATAAATTAAAATAACATCATTAAAAGCATTTAATAATTATATTATTTAATAATTATTTTTATAATTTCCAGTATGTGATCTTCTATCTAATCTTTCTTCATATTTTCCTGGTCCAAATCTTTCATCTAAACTTAAATATCCAGTTACCCTAGATATACCTTGAATATTTTTACTATTACATTTTGGACATGAATTTAAATTATTTTCAATACTAGTTCCACATTCTTTACAATATCTAATATGAAAATTAATTCCTATATAACTTATATTAGTTCTTTTATATGCATAATTTATAATTTCCATAATTACTTCTGGAGATGGTGAATCATCTAACTCTATATAAGAAATATGTCCTGCATTACAAAGTTTATGATAAGGTGCTTCTATATCAATTTTATCTTTTATTGATATATTATAATTAACAGGAATATGAAAACTATTAGTATAATATTCTTTATCTGTAACTCCTTTTATAATTCCATATATTTTTTTATCCTTTTTTATAAACTTTCCTGATAATCCTTCTGCTGGTGTTGCATAACAACTCCAATTTAATTGTGTTTCTTCAACTAATTTATCTGTATATTCCCTTATAAATTTAATTATCTTTAGTCCTAAATTTCTTGCTTCATCTGTTTCCCCATTATGTGATCCAATTAATGCATATAGAGTTTCTGCAAGACCTATAAATCCAATTGCCCATGTTCCTTGTTTAAGAATTGGCTCTATAGAATCATCAGGCATTAAATCTTCTGACCCCCTCATCAAACCTTGCCCCGCTACAAAAGGTAAATCTTTAACTTTTAATTTTTTTAAAATACTATATCTATGAAGCAAAGCTTCCTTTGCCAATGTTAATCTATTTTGTAATATTTCAAAAAATTTATTTATATCTTTATTTGCTTCTATACCTATCCTAGGAAGATTAATGGTTATTGGTGCTATATTTCCCCTTCCTTTACATCCTGGTTCTCCATTAACATTTTTCATTAAATAAGTCCGACATCCCATTGTTGCTGGAATATACCCTTTATCATAATATTCCTTATTAAAATCAGCATCTATATTCATAAATGTTGGATTCATTCTCTTTGATGCAACTTCACATGCAATTTTAAATAAATAGTAATAAGGATCATCTTGCTCCCTATTAACTCCTTTTTTAACTCTAAAAATTATATTAGGAAATATAGGTTGTTCACCTTTTCCTAATCCCTTTTCATATTCCCTTAGAAATATTTCACAAATTAATGCTGCATCATTTGAATTTGGTATTCCTAAGTTTACAGATGAAAAAGGCACTTGTGAACCTGCTCTTGAATGCATTGTATTTAAATTATAAACAACCCCTTGCATAGCTTGATGAATTCTACTTCTTAATTTTTTTTCTACTAAATCATCTAACCTTTTTTCTTCTATTCCTAATTCTAATAACTCCTCCCTTATTTCGTTTCTTGTAGGTTCAATAAATTGTGCCATATCATTATCAAAATCAGGATGTGATTGCCCCCCAAACATATCATTTTGAGTTGATTGTAACAATATACATGATAATTCTGCTGCTGTTTCTATTCGTTTAGGTGCTTTTATCGTTCCATAACCAGTATTAAATCCTCTACTTAAAACTTCTCCAGTAGGTATATGCAAACAATTCGTAGTCAAGTTATATGAATCAAGGTCATGAAAATATAATTCTCCTAATTCATGCGCTTTAGCTAAATGCTTGGGCATATTATAAAGATTATGCCACTTATTAGACTCTGATGCTATCCTTAATAATTTAGAACTAAAATTATTTCCAACATTAGCATTATCTCTATCAGTTTCTACTCCTATTTTTTTTATAACTTTCATTAAATCAGATTTTATATCTCTAATCCTAGTTCTTTCTCTTCTATATGCAGAATAAGCTTTTTCAATATTTGTATGTCCACTATCAACTAATGCTTTTTCTACTAAATTTTGTACTTCTTCTACTGATACTTTTTCTTTTTGAGATTCTTCTATATACTTTATTACTCTTTGAATACAAATTAATACTTCACTTTCTTTTAATGACTCTCCAACTTCATTACTTGCTTTTTTTATTGCATTCCTAATTTTATCAGTATTAAATTCAACCTCCCTGCCATCTCTCTTAACTACATATAGCATTTCCCCGCCTCCTATACACAATATATTGTGTATTTTTATATATATATATACATTTTACCTCTACTCATTTTACTTGTAAATATTTTCCTGGAATTTACTTTAAATTTTCTTATTTTTAGCCATATATTTAATCAACATTATCAATAGTGATAATATTAACATTATCACTATTGATAATGTTATCTTATATGATATACTAATAATATAATTTAATTAATCGGAGGATTTTTTATATGCAAAAAATTGCTTTAATTACAGATAGCGCATGCGATCTTGATTTAAATACATTAAAAGAAAATAATATTAATTTATTACCACTTAGAATAATTTACTCTAATGCTGAATATAGAGATAGAATAGATATTTCTCCTTCAGAAGTTTATAAAAATTTAGAAAATGAAATTCCTAAAACATCTTTACCTAGTGCTAAAGATACTGAAGAAATTTTAAATAAATTAGAAGAAGAAAGTTATACTCATGTAATTTGTATTTCAATTTCTAGTGGACTTTCAGGAAGTTATAATGCTTTAAGATTAGCTTTAGAAGATCATCCAAACTTAACTTCTTTTGTTTATGACACCAAAATATTAGCTTATCCTCAAGGTGAAATAGTATTAGAAGTTGCAAAGCTTATAAGAGAAGGAAAAAATTTTAATGAAATAGTTTCTGAAATACCTAATATAAGAAAAAGAATTACTGGTTATTTTACACTTAATACATTAGAATATTTAAAAAAAGGTGGAAGAATTGGAAGACTTGCTGGAACAGTAGGTGAGCTTTTAAATTTAAAACCTATAATAACTACAGATGAAAATGGAGTATATTATACTGTTACTAAAGTTAGAGGAAGAAAACAATCTTTATCTAAAATGACAGAATTATTAAAGGGCTACCTAGAAAAATGTAAATGTGAAGTTGCTGTTTTACATGCAGGATGTGAAGAAGAAGCTATTAAATATATGGAAGCTATAAAAAACTTACCAAATATATCCTCAATTAAAATTGCAGAAATAAGTCCTGCACTTGGTGTTCATTCTGGTCCTGGATTATTTGGTTTTTCAGTTAAAATGGATAAATAAACTATGAGTGATTTCGATTTTAATAACATAAATGACCTTAAAACTGAGGAAAAAAGATTATATGAAGAATATAAAGCAAAACTTGCAGAAATAAAAAAAGTACAAAAGGAAAAAGAAGCTGTTGGTCAAGTTTTTACAAAAGGTCTATTACCAATTTATGTACTTCATATTTTAAAATCAGGCCCTACAAATGGTAACGAAATTTCCACAAAAATTTCAGAAAGAACAAATAGACTTTGGACTCCTAGCACCGGTGGAATATATCCTTTATTAAAAAAATTAGAAAAAGAAGGATTAGTAATAGGACAATGGGATGATCCTAAAAAAAAATTCCAAAAATTTTATTCACTAACTCCTTTAGGTGAAAAAGAATTTGATAATAGAAAGAGTTTACTAAAACATAAAATTGAAGAATCTTTAATGGTTTTTCAAATTGTATATAAGGATTTATATTTATAAAAATGCACTTAGATATTATTTCTAAGTGTATTTTTATTTAAATTTAAGGGTAAACTAATAAAAATTTATTAGGATGGTGTTAAAATTATGAAAGGTATGATATTAGATTATACAGGTAATGATGCTTTTATCTTATTAGAAGATGATTCTATCATAACCATTCCATTAACTTCATTTGAAACTCTTATACCTTTAGGTACTAATATAAGTTTAACTAATTTATTTAATAAATCTACAAACACAAATTATAAAGCAATCCAAAACATTAACAAAACTGTTGACTTTCTATAATTTTTTACCTAAAATTAGTATATAAAGTTGCTAGGGGTGCCTAATGCTGAGAGATGAATTTTCATCAACCCTTTTAACCTGATCTGGATAATTCCAGCGTAGGGAAGCTATTATGGAATAAATATATATATATATTCTATTATTGTGGTACCCTCTTACGCAAATAAGGAGGTATTTTTTTATGTCAAATTTTCTAGCAACACTTGTTGAAAATTTAAAAACTATTTTTAGCAACCCATTAACATTAATTACATTATTGGGTTGTGCTATCTTATTAATTGCATTTATAAAATTTAAATCTTTAAAATTAAACTCAAAATTAATTGCAAGAATAGGACTAGCTATTGCTTTAGCATTCATATTAGATATGATTAAAATTTATTCTCTTCCCAACGGTGGTGGAAGCATTTCTTTAGGAAGTATGATTCCAATAATGATTATTTCCTTCGTTTATGGCCCATCTGTGGGATTATTTACTGGTTTCCTTTTTGGAGTATTTAAATTAATATTAGATCCATATATATTAAACCCTATTCAAGTTCTTTTTGATTATCCATTACCTTTTATGGCTGTTGGAGTTGCAGGATTTTTTAAGAATAAATACTTAGGGGCAAGCATTGGTATGATGTTGCGATTTATTTCTCATTTTATTTCTGGTGTTGTATTCTTTGGCTCATATGCACCTGAAGGTATGTCACCAATAGTTTATTCTTTAACTGTTAATGGATTAGCTGTAGGTGGAGAATTATTAATTTGTTTAGTTTTGTTAGCATTTTTACCAACAGAAAAGTTAATTAAAATTCTTAAATCAAATATAACTACTGCATAAAAAATACACCATATAGCTTTTTTGAGCTATATGGTGTATTTTTACCATCCACTAGGCTTATTTTCTAAAACATCTATATTCCATTCCTTAAATTCATTAACTGCTACAACATAATACTTATTTTCTGTACTTTCTCTTTTATTATTTACTGTAATCAATGTTTTAAAATTACTACTATCATAACCTCTATTTTTTACTGTAATAACTATATCAAAATTAGGTTCATTATTATTTACTAGTTCTATATTAGGAGATATTTTTTTAGCTTCTGCTAAAAACTTATTTAAATCACTAGAAAATACATATTTTAAACAATCAATATCACCACTTATATTTACTCCTACATTATAATCTTTTAAACTTTGATTTTTATTTGCTATTTGTAATACTTCTAATATAGTTTGATAATAAATATAATCAAAATCTCTAGGCTTTCTAATAAAAGATAAATTCTTTATTATTACTTCATCAAGTCTCTTAGAAACTGAAAATACATTATCATCATTATAAAAATTACCATCTTCAGTTCCTACAACATAATTAAATTCTTTTATTTCATCTCCTAAATCAAATTCAAACTTATAATCTGGGTCTAAACTTGATTTATTTTCACTTACCTTTGCTCTAGATAATATACTATATATTTCCTTAATAGCACTAGCTTCTGTAACTATAAATTTAAATCCTGTATCTCTTGTGCTTTGAATACTAATTTGTTCTATATCATTTGAATTTAAATATTCAAAATAATCATTTTTTAATCCAAGCTTTTCTTCAATCTTTTCCACAATTGTACAGCCCGAAAAATTAAAAATTAATATTATTAAAAATGTAAATAAAATATAATTTTTTAATGTTTTTGACATTTGTATCTCCTCTAAATTCCAATTAAAATAATAGGAGAAGCATAAGCTTCTCCTAATAAGGATAATTATAATACTTTATTCCAATATTAGCAAATTAAATTGCTATATTAATCTTTAATGAATATTTAAATATGTTATTTAATTTGTTATGTTTTCCTTAATTATTTCATTGGGACAACGACTGTTGAATTTTTAAAATCATAAAACATTAACCAGCAACCATTATTAGCATTATTTTTAATACTTACCCAAGTTACAAATCCTGTACGTCCATCATAAGGTTGTTCATCCTTATCTTTCTTTCCTGGCACTCCATAAATAATATGTTTTAGATTTCCCTTTGAATCACATTTATATCCAATCATAAAAAATCCATACTTTTTAATATATGGGTAATAATTTAACATTGGATAATAAGCTAATGTATATTTATTATAATTATTCATATTGCACATTTCACGCAAATCATGAACGGGCACTTTATACCATTTTGTATATTTTAATTCATCTATACTATCAGTATCCCTTTCAAACCCATCTACTATTGATTCAAAATATTCACCAATGCCACCTCTTATTTTACCATTTATAGGATCAAATTCTTTATTTGCTTCAATTTCATATTCATAATCTTCAAATTTACCTCTTAAATTTTCCTTAGGTTCATTTTCTTCAATTATTTCTGATTCTTCAGATTCTGCAAATTCTTTTTTGGTCTCTTCAGGTTCTATTTTCACTTCAACTTCATCTCTTATAGGATTTTCTATTATAGGCTTTTCTTCTTCTTTAGCTTCATTTTCACTTAAAGATTCTTCTTTAACTTTTCTCTTTTTAGAATCGTTCTTTTTTATCTCTTTCTTAGAATCATTAATTATATTAGATTTTGTACTTCTAACATCTCTAGTTTTAACAATTGTATATCCTTTCCAATTATCAGTTGGTTGTTGCCCGTTCAAAAAACCGCACATTACGAAAATTGGACTATCATTATTCATTTTAACTATTGCTGCTCCACTTATTTTATCAAAATCTAAATTTAATCCAGCAATATTGGAAACATTAAATTCCTTTGTTACTTCACCTTTTCCTTTATCTGTTACTTCTAAAGGACCTAAATTTACAATTTGCTTTATATCCTTTTTAGAGCAAATTAATACCATGTAATATTTATCATTATCCTTTTTAAGATTTTGAGCATAAAAAGATATTTTACACTTATCTCCTTTAGCTTCTATCTTAGAATATCCAGATAATGTTTTATCCTCAGAATTTGCATAGCCTCGTTCATCTTCTTGCAAAATCACAAAGTTTCTATACAATCTATTATTACTTGCCATTCTCTAGAACCCCCACTTTATATTAATTCCATATATTATATGTTTGGCATTATAAAATATGTTATTATTTTTATTGGGTTCTATTGAACTTTATACTATATTTTTATTTTAATTTTCTATAAAATTTCATTAATACAATTTGCAAGATTTGCAAACTCTTGAATAGATAATGTTTCTCCTCTTCTCTTTGGATCAACTCCAGCCTTTTCAAATGCAAGTTCTAACTTTTCCTTTGCTGGCCCAATACTCTTAACTCCATTCCATAAAGTTTTTCTTCTCATATTGAAGGAATTTCTTATTATATCAAAAAATAATTTTTCATTATCAACCTTAACCTTTGCTTCACTAAGCTTATCTAATCTAATTACTATTGAATCAACCTTTGGTCTTGGTATAAAACAAGCAGGTGGTACTTTTCTTACAATACTTGTATTACAATAATATTGAACTAATAAAGAAAGTGCACCATAATCTTTATTTCCTGGCTCTGCATTCATTCTTTCTGCTACTTCCTTTTGAATCATTATTGTTAAAGATTTAAAATTATATCCATCCTTAAGTAATTTAACTATTATAGGTGTTGTAACATAATAAGGTAAATTTGCAACTAGCTTTACACTTTTCTCTTCTCCTATTACTTCATTAAAATCAACTTTTAATGCATCATTATGTATAAGCGTAAAATTAGGATTATCTCCTAACTCTTGTTCTAATATAGGTATTAAATCATTATCTAATTCTATTGCTACTACTTTTTTTGCTTTTTTTAATAATTGAGCAGTTAATGTTCCTACTCCTGGTCCTATTTCAATTACTAAATCTTCACTATCAACTTCAGCTCCAGCAACTATATCTCTTGGTACTGAATCATCTATTAAGAAATTTTGTCCTAAACTTTTTGAAAACTTAAAATTATATTTTTTAACTAATTCAGCTGTTTTTACATCCTTTATATCCATTTACTTCTCCTTTTCCAGTTCTTTATCTACAAATTTAATTGCTTCTATAAACTCTTCTTTTGTTATTCCATAATTATTTAATCTAGATAACATTTGATTTGCATTTCCATATCCAATTCCTAATTTATTTCCTAATTTTATTCTTCTAGCTTTTGCATTAGGATCTCCATTTAACCCAAAATAGAACATGTCTTGGGCATCAAAGGTTTCAACCTTTTCTTCCAATGTTATCTTTGCTCTATTTAATGCTTCAATAATAACTTCTGGAGTTGCATTTTCAACACCAATATCATCATCTTTAATTCCATCTTCTTGAGAAATATATGCATGCTTTATTCCTGGTACTCTTTTTGCAATTATTTTTCTTATTTTTTCTCCTGCAAAATCAGGGTCTGTTAATACTATAACTCCCTTTCTTTTTTGCGCTTCTTTAATTCTAGCAATTACTCTTGCATTTATTCCAAATCCGCCTACGGCAATCATTTCTGCATCAACAGCCTTTTTTACTGCTGCAACATCATCTTTTCCCTCAACTACTATAACCTCTTTAATCAAAAGAATCTCTTCCTTTCCTTTATTATCTCTTATTAATTTATCCTTATATTCATATAATGTCAAACTTTTGCCCATTACCTTTTTATTTTCTTAAAATAAATTTTTTATAATTAATGTATTTTTATAAATATTAAAGGAGGCTAGTCCAATACTAACCTCCTTTAATATTACCATTCTCCTGGATATGCTAAAATATAAACTGGAACATTATATTTTCTACCCCATGATCTACATTCTAATTCTGAATTAAGAAATACATCTATTATATTACCCTTAATTAATCCTCCTGTATCAGAAGCAATGGCTTTACCATAACCCTCAACATAAACTAAACTTCCTAATGGAATTACTCTTGGATCAACAGCTATTGTACTTATTCCTCCTGGATTATAACTAGGTACAGTTCCAGTTGCTGTAATACCATCTCCTGCATAAGCAGTAGATTCACAATAAATTAAATCCTTGTATTCCATGTTGCCATCTCTGCTAGCAAATACTCTTCTAGTGCCTTGTGCTATAATTTCATTTACAGGCTCTTTAACAACCTTTGATTGAACTACTTCTCTAGATACTTCCTTGCCATCCTTTTTCACAACTTTGTAAGTTATTTCTTTTTGACCAGCTTCACCAGCTTGTCTTATGTCTTCATTATTTATATCTAAATTTTCATCTTCTTCAACTACTGTTTCATAATTAATATCTTCAGTAGCAACTTCATTTGTTATTTCTACTTTAACTAATTGAATTGTAAGATTATCTGATATCTCAGTATCTAATGAAGGTGTTATTTCATCTATTTCTTCATTAAATTCAATTCCCTCTGCTCTAAGTTCTTCATTTTCAGATTTAATCATATCCTTTATAGTATCTTCAGCAGTTTTTATAACAATTGTTTTGTTAGCAACTACCATTTCAACTTCTACAGCTCTCTTAATATTAATAATATCTTTTGACGATATTTTTTCATCTAAAGCTGGTTGTACTTTGTCCTTAGGAGCAATTTCTATTCCTTTTTCTGCAAGTATGTCTTTAACAGTCCCTTTGTATGTTATAAAAGCTTCTTTTTTTCCGTCAACTATTATTGTTATGTTTTTTCTCATGCATATAAGTGTTACTATTAATGTTATTAATAAAGCACTTACAGCACCTATTATTATTTTTGCCTTAGGACTATTAGTAAAATTGTTTTTTAAGTTTTCCTTTAAATTTTCAACCATCTACATTTAACCTCCTCTGGCAAGAGCGACCATTGAATTATATAAACAATTCTTGCTTTTGTCAAATTTCCTACCCTCCACTTGATAAAATGTATTTTTAATTTAATAAAATACATTTTTAATATTAATTTAAATAAAAATAAATAATGGCGTTTTGTTTTTTGAAGTTGTATAGATATTAAATGTAAATTAAGTTAATATTTTACAATTATTAATATTTATTTTACTTTATTTTTTATTATGAATCAAGTTATAGAAATTGTCATTTACAGCTAAATTAACTTCTTTTGAAGAAATCCCCTTTATCTCGGCTATTTTTTCTATTATATATCTTATATAGTCCGATTTATTCCTTTTTCCTCTATTTGGTGCAGGAGCCATATAAGGACAGTCTGTTTCAACTAATAATCTTTCTAGTGGTATTCCTTCAACCACTTCACATATTTTTCTAGCATTTTTAAATGTTACAACCCCTGTGATTCCAATATAATACCCTAACTTTACACATTCTTTTGCAAATTCAAGACTTCCTGAAAAACAATGAACTGTTCCCCTAACATTTGGAAACTCCTTCATTATCTCTAATGTATCTCCATGTGCATCCCTATCATGAATAACAACAGGTAAGTTTAATTCTTCTGCTAATTTCATTTGCTCTCTAAATACTTTTTTTTGAATATCTCTTTCTGGATTTTCATCCCAATAATAATCTAATCCAATCTCTCCTATAGCTAAAATTTTCTTGTTTTCATTTACTAATTTAATTATTTCATTTTTTACATCTTCATTATAATCATTAGCATCACTTGGATGAATTCCTAATGCTCCATATATAAAATCATGTTTTAATGTTAATTCATTAGTAGTTTTTAAACTTGTCTTCGAACAAGCACAATTTAAAATACCAATTACTCCATCATTTTTAATTTGTTCAAGTACAGCTTCTCTATCTTCATTAAAAGCATCATCATCATAATGTGAATGAGTATCAAATATCTTATATTCAAAGTTCATATAAATAATCTCCTCTTTTTTTAATTTTAATCATATTTTTATTATACCAAAATAAGCAAAAAAAACTCAGCATAAGCTAAGTTTTCTAAAATTACTATACAAAATAAAAACCACTGTAATAATTTATCTTAATTGTATCTAAAACAAATGAATTCAAATATAAATTATTTTAATATGTATTCATAATAATACTTAATATTTTATTCAGAATTTTGACACCTAAATGACACAATTAGGGTTTATTATAATATTTGTAAAGTAGTTAAAGCATTATTATTTACCCCTAAAACCATCTTGTAAAGTTGGTTTCCTAGAGTTATTCGTCCCCCAAATGAAATAACTCTAGGTTTTTTTATTAAATTTTATTTTCTTTTAATCTTGCTACTTCTTCACTAGCTCTTTTCTTATCAATTTTAGTGAAAAGTATATCACATTCTCTAATTATTCCTTCTTTTTTTTCTGTAAAACTCCAAATACCATCTTTTAAATCAAGTGATTGTTTTATTTTTTTACAAGTATTTGGCATAAATGGATATAATAAATTTGATAAATTAACAATAATTTGAATACAATTATAAATAACATCCTTACACTTTGAAGGATTTAAGCTCAGTAAATCCCAAACCTTATTATTATCAAAATACTTATTTCCTTTTTTACATAAAGCCATTATTTCATTTAAACTTTCTTTAAAATGACCTTCTTCAATATTATCTCCAATATAAAAATATAAATTTAAAATTTCATTTTTTAAATTTTCTTCTATATTTCCTTTTGGTATTCTATTAGCATAATTTTTTCTTGAAAATGATAATACTTTATTTACAAAATTACTTAACTCATTTACTAAGTCGCTATTATGTATATTTATATATTCTCTCCAAGTAAAATCAGTATCTTTATCTTCTGGAGAATTTAATACCAAATAATATCTAAAGCTATCTACATTGTATCTTTTACAAACATAATCTGCCCAAATCGCCCAATTTTTCACTGTAGAAAATGGCTTTCCTTCAAGTTTTAAATGTTCACCTGATATTAATCTTAAATTTGGATTTTTTATACCAAGTCCAGATAAAATTGCGGGAAATATTACAGTATGGAACGGTATATTATCTTTTCCATGAATAAAATAAATTCTAGAATCTTCACCTTCCCAATAATCCCTATAATCTTCTCCTCTTTCTTTAAGACATTTCATACTTGCAGTTAAATATCCCATAACAGCTTCTATCCAAACGAATATTTTTTTATCTTCATAACCATCTAAGGGAACATCAACACCCCAATTAAAATCCCTAGTTACTGTTCTATCTCTTAAACCTTCATCTAAATATCTTTTTAGTATTTTCTTAGCATTTTCTCTCCATCCATCTTGATTTTCATACACTCTTTTAACATCTTCTTCAAACTTTGATAAAGCAAAAAATAAATGTTTTGTTTCTTTTAAGATAGGCCTTGAATTGCAAATTTTGCATCTTATATCTAATAATTCATTAATTTCAAATTCCCCATTACAATTTTCACAATCGTCACCAGTTGCTTCTTCACCACAATGTGGACATTTTCCAACAATATATTTATCAGCCAAATATTCATTACATTTTTCGCAATATGCTTGTTCTACATTTTTTTCATATATATAGCCCTTATTATATAGCTCTAATATAAATTCCTTAACCTTTTCTTCATGAAATTTTGAGTGTGTCTTTTCAAAAATATCGAAAGAAAATCCCAATGATTTAAAACACTTTTGAAATTCTGCATGATATTTTTTTACTGCTTGTATAGGCATTATTCCTTCTTCTTTTGCTTTAATAGTTACAGGTGTACCATGGCAATCAGTTCCTGAAAGAAAAATAACCTCATCCCCCATCATTCTATGATATCTTGCTAATATATCTCCTGGAAGTAAAACTGCAATTCTTCCTAAATGCAGTGGTCCATTTGCATATGGCCATGCATTTCCTATAATAATATTCATTAAAAACACCCCCTTTTAAATTAGTGGCAAGTGACAAGTTAGTGTAGAAACTCCTTAACGGAGTTTCTGAAAATATATTTATTAAATTTAGCATTTGCTAAATTTATACCTTAACTTGAAACTTATCACTTGAAACTTGAAACTAAAAGAAGCTATTAACTATCTTACAACGCTTCCTGTTGGTAGTTCACCTGGATTTACTAAGTTTAATACGCTATCATCATCTGTAGCTGCTGCAATTATCATTCCTTGTGATAATTCTCCTCTTAAAGTAACAGGTTTTAAATTAGCAACTAAAACTACATATTTACCTACTAATTCTTCTGGTTTATAATGCATTGCTATTCCTGAAATAACCTGTCTTTCTTCACCATTTAAATCAACCTTTAATTTTAATAATTTCTTAGCTTTTTTAACTGGTTCACATTCTAATACTTTAACAACTCTTAAATCTATTTTTTCAAAATCTTCTATAGTTATTTCTTCTTTAATTGGTTGCATTTTATATTCTTCTTTTGGTTTATTAGCTTCTAATTGAGCTAATCTCATAGCTTCTAATTCCTCTAAAGTCTTAACAACATCTATTCTTGGGAATAAAGCTTCACCTTTTTTAACTTCAGTTCCTGGAGTTGTTCCATCAAATCCTAATAATGAATCCCAAGTTGTTGTAGTGATATTTAATTGTTCATTAATTTTTTCACTTGTACTTGGTAAGAATGAAGATAATAATACAGATGCAAATCTTAAAGCTTCAGCTAAGTTATATAAAACTGTACCTAATCTTTCTTTCTTTTCTTCATCTTTTGCAAGAATCCAAGGAGTTGTTTCATCAATATATTTATTAGCTCTTCCTATAAGATCAAATGTATATTCTAATGCTTCTGGAATTCTTAAGTTATCAATTGCTTTTGTTACCTTAATTGGAGTTTCTAAAGCTAAAGTAATTAATTCATTATCAATATCTTCTTTTGCAGTTGGTGCTGGTATTATTCCATCAAAATATTTTTCAATCATTGCAACTGTTCTTGATAATAAATTACCAAGGTCATTACAAAGGTCTGAATTAATTTTCTTTATAAATATTTCATTATTAAATAATCCATCTGCTCCAAATGGAATTTCTCTTAATAAATAATATCTAACTGCATCAACACCAAATTTATCAACTAAAACTACTGGGTCAACAACATTTCCCTTAGATTTTGACATTTTTCCACCATCAACAAGTAACCATCCATGACCAAATACTTGTTTTGGTAATTCTTCACCTAAAGCCATTAACATGATTGGCCAATAAATAGTGTGGAATCTTAAAATATCCTTACCTATTAAATGAACATCTGCTGGCCAGTACTTTTTAAATAATTCATCATTTTCAGTTCCATATCCTAAAGCAGATATATAGTTAGATAATGCATCTATCCAAACATAAACTACATGCTTTTCATCAAAAGTTACTGGAACTCCCCAATTAAAGCTTGTTCTTGATACACAAAGATCTTGTAATCCTGGTTTTAAGAAGTTATTAACCATTTCATTTTTTCTTGATTCTGGTTGAATAAATTCTGGATGCTCATCAATATACTTCATTAATCTATCAGCATATTTACTCATTTTGAAGAAATAAGCTTCTTCCTTTGATTTTTCAACTGGTCTTCCACAATCAGGACAATTTCCATTAACTAATTGAGTTTCTGTCCAGAAAGATTCACATGGAGTACAGTATAATCCTTCATAAGAAGATTTATATATATCACCTTGATCATATAATTTTTTAAATATTTTTTGAACTGTTTCCTTATGATAATCATCAGTAGTTCTTATAAATTTATCATAACTTATATTCATCATACTCCATAGTTCCTTAATTCCAGCAACTATTTCATCAACGTGTTCCTTTGGTGTTATTCCCTTTTCCTCAGCTATTCTTTGAATTTTTTGACCATGTTCATCAGTTCCTGTTAAGAACATAACGTCATATCCATTTAATCTCTTAAATCTAGCTAAAGCATCGGCAGCTACTGTTGTGTAAGTATTACCAATGTGTAATTTAGTTGATGGATAATAAATTGGCGTAGTTATATAATATGGTTTCTTTGTCATTTTTCTTCCTCCTCTTTAATTAGTCTTTAGATAGTTTGTAGTTAGTTTGTAGTTTGTAGTTAATGATGGGGATGTCGCATTAAGAATAAATACTACAATATATTGTATTAATTTTTATTTTTTAAAACAATATATTGTGTATAAAAGTTTTAGTGCCATAGCCCCTTAAAAATATATTCTTATAAAATTCATCCTAAACTGAATTTTTTCCTTAACTACTAACTCCTAACTATAAAAAAGTCTCTATATAGGCATTTATGCCCATATAGAGACGTTATATACGCGTTACCACTCTATTTTATATTTATCTCACAATAAATATCTCATTAGGTGACTATTATCACCTTGCAATATAACGGTTGCTACCGTATTATCCTAACTTATATAAGCTCAGATAATCAACTCCAAGACCATCTTCATCAAGTTCAGTACCGCTAGCTTTCACCTATTCTAACTCTCTTTAGATACATTCCAAAATTACTCTTCTCTTCTATGTCTTTATTAATTTATAATATTCTAAAATGTAAAAACTGTCAAACCAATTTCTATTTATTTTATTCTTAACTTTATTATTTCCTAATCTTTTTAAAATCTTCATAATTATTAAAAATACTATAAAAATTGTTAATAACTAGTGAAATCTACAAATTTCTTAGTTATAATATCTAAGGAGATAGGAGGCTTAATTATGGAAAATTTAAAATTACCTAAAATTGGACTTAGAACAATAAAATCTGGTATAGCTGTTTTTCTATGCTTAGCACTATTACCTAGTGAGCCATTCTTTGCGTGTCTTACAGCTGTAATATGCTTGCAAGACACTGTATATAACTCAATTCATATTGGTATAAACAGAGGTGCTGGAACTATACTGGGAGCTTGTTTTGGTTTAATATTCTTATTCTTTTTTAGAACACTAGAAAATTATATTAGCAATCATTTTATTTCAAAACTACTTATATACATAATTATTTCTCTTGGAATTATTTTAATGATTTATTTATGTAATATTTTAAAAAGACCTGGAGCTATAAACATAACTTGCATAGCATTTTTAGGAGTAACTACTGCACATGCATATAGTGACCCTTTATATTATGCAACTAATAGAATTATAGAAACATTGCTTGGAATAGTAATTTCAATATTAGTTAATAAACTTATAACTCCACCACCCCATAAATAATAAAAATATCATTATTGGCTCATCTTTTATTAGATGAGTTTTTTATTAATATCATTGAATAAAATAATGTTAGGAATATCAATGCTTATGATGCCATTAATCACTTCAGTTTAAATTCATTACATAAAAATTTATATGCTCATGGAAATGCTGCTAATAATACATTAATACAAGTTGCAAGTTCAATTGGAACTTCTATTATAGTAACTTTAATGAGTAAGGTAAGTACTTCCTCTAGATATACATATACAGCCAAAACTCAAGTTCATGGAATTAATGTTTTATTTTTTGCTAAAAAGGGGCTGTACACTAATTATTTAGTGCAACAGCCCCATCTACAAATACTAACTACAAACTACTAACCAGAAAAATTCCTTTTTTATTTTACTTATTACTTAAGCTTCTTCAACCTTTTTACCAAATAATTGAACCCCTATAAATAATGCTATTAAGGAAAGTGGTAATACTACATATACTGGCACCCCAAATCCTGCTGGAATATATCCAAATAATATAGTTATTATAGCAACAAATACTGAATACCATATTTGAGTTTTAACATGTTCAATATGATTACATCCTGCTCCCATTGAAGAAAGTATTGTTGTATCAGATATTGGTGAACAATGATCCCCAAAAATAGCTCCTGTTAATACTGCACTTGTAGAAACTACTACAAATGACATATCTGGATTTATTGAATAAGCTAATGGAATTGCAAGTGGCATTAATATACTCATTGTTCCATAAGCTGTTCCTGTTGAAAATGAAATTACTGCTCCTAAAACAAATATTAAACTTGGTAATAAAAATGCTGGTATTGCTCCCTTTAATACCTCAACTAAATAATATGCAGTTCCAAGTTCTTTAATTACAGATCCTAATGACCAAGCTAATATTAATATAACACCTGTTATTATTAATCCTTTCATTCCATCAACCCAAACTTCAATAGCTTCACTTAATGTAAATATCTTCTTTGCAACACCCATGCCTATAGCAACTATTGACGCAAATAATGCAGATTGGAATAATGCTATTGATGAATCCGAAGCAGCAAATGCTTCCATTATTCCCTTAAATGAAAATGGTGAATTCATCATAATTTCTTGTGCTGTTGATGGTTCACCACCCATTATTGTACTATATCCACTATAATAAAATGCTATTAATGCAGAAATTATTAATGCTCCTATTGGAATAATTGCATTCCATATACTAAGCTTAATTCCTTCTTTTGGTTCTAATTCATCCATTTGAGATGATGATTCAGCTGCAATTTCTTCACTTAAATTCTTACTTTTATTTCTTGCCGCAATTTCAGCTTTTCTCATTGGTCCAAATTCTTTTAATGTTAATGCTGTTATTACTATAAATGCAAGAATTAATATGTTATAAAACCTATATGGTATTGTTTGAAGAAACACTCCAAATCCACTTTCATCTATGCCTATAGAACTAAATGCATCTCCAATTAAACTTACTTCTAATCCAATCCAAGTAGAAATAATAGCAAGTCCAGCTACTGGAGCTGCCGTAGCATCTATAATGAATGCTAATCTTTCTCTTGACATTTTCATTTTATCTGCAACTGGCCTCATTATTGGCCCAACAATTAATGAATTTGCATAATCATCAAAAAATACACATAATCCTAAAAGCCATGTAGTTAATTGTGTGCTTTTTACAGTTTTCGCCTTTTTAGCTAATGCTTCTGCTATAGCCTTTGCTCCACCCATTTTTGCAACTAAATTAATTATTCCTCCAATTGCTAATACTTGAAGAACTATTCCAGCATTCCATGGATCAGCTAATGAATTTAATGCTCTATTTACAAAATCTAAAAATGCATGTATAAAGGCTTCAAACACATTATATCCTGAAAGACTAACTAAAAAACTTCCCGATAAAATTCCTATAAATAATGAAATAACAACATTTTTTGTCATAAAAGCTAATATAATTGCTACTAATGGTGGAAGCAATGTCCATAATCCAAACTTATCTGCATTTCCCACAACTACTTCGACTTCTTCTGCAAATGTGATTGATGTTGAAAAAATAAATATCAACATCGTAAGTAATAATACTTTATAACTCCTTTTTTTCATTTTCTTTCCCCCTATTTATATAAAAGTGAATACTAAAAGCACCTTAACACAAAAAAAGACCTTGAGTTAACACTCAAGGTCTTTCATATGCAAAAAAATACAATATTACAAGTCTTAAATGATAGCTCAACACAAAAACATTTTTGTGACAGTAATACATATATTTTATGTATTCCCAGCTATACAACCTTAAAGCATCAGTTGTATGCTTCGGCGATTGATCCTTTCTTATTGAATCATAGTGCTTTCCTCATCAATAATACTATTAACTATCGCGCCTCTACCCTAATTTATTCACTTTTGTTATTTACAAATATATTATATAATCTATTTAATATATTTTCAATACAATTTTATATATATTATTTGGTAAACTTATCCATAAAGTTTTCAATATCATCCACACTCTTTATAATATCACTAGATAAATTAATAACCCCTTCATTTGTTACTAATATATCATCTTCAATTCTAATTCCTATACCCTCTTCTTGGATATATATTCCTGGCTCTACTGTAAATACAACTCCTGGTTCAAATATAATATCTCTATGAGGTGTTTCAATATCATGAGTATCCATTCCTAAACTATGTCCAATACTATGATAATAGTATTTTCTAACTTCACTTTTATCCTTTATTAAGCCAAGTTTTATACATTCTTCTGCAATTAAATCTGTTGCTTTTTCATTAATATCTTTATATTTCATTCCAGGCTTAATTAAATTTATTATTTCTTCATTAACTTTTAAAACAGAATTATATACTTCTTTTTGTCTTTCAGTAAATTTTCCACTTATAGGGAAAGTTCTTGTTATATCAGCATTGTAACAATTATATTCTGCACCTAAATCAAAAAGAATTAAATCTCCATCTTTTAACTTTGAATTATTTTCTACATAATGTAATGTTGTAGCATTTTTCCCTGCTGCTGCTATTGTTGTAAAAGCCAAATCTGTTGCGCCCTTAATTTTACAGTTAAAATCAAAATATGCTTCTAATTCATATTCCTTCATTCCACTACGACATTCAGTCATTAATTTTTCAATTCCACTTTTAGTTATTTCTATAGCTTTCTTTATTTTTTCAACTTCTTGTGGTGATTTTTTTAATCTTAATTCACCAATTTTGCTATAAATATTATTTACTCTTATTTGTGGATACTTACTCATCATCTCCTTTGCAAACTTATGTGAAATAGTTCCTTCTGTATCAGCACTCATTCTTTCTAAATCTAAATAAAGATTAATTTCATCTTTCATAGTTATCATTTTATGAATATCTGAATTAAATTGACTTTTAAAATTCACTTCATCAACATCTGTAATTTCTTTAGCTTCTTCTTTCCTTAAACTCTTTCCTATCCACTTTTCTAATTCTAAATCTATATCTTTAATATAAAATTTAGAAAATTTCATTCCATTAATTTTTGACATAACTAATATATGTTCTTCTTCTTTTACTCCTGTTAAATAATAAAAGTTCCTATTTGGAGTAAATGGATAAGTTTGATCTCCAGTTTTTTGAATTGATTTTCCAGCAAATAAAATTACAATTGAGTTATCCTTAATTTTATCTAAAAGATTATTTCTATTAAATTTATAAATATTTTTGTTCATAGCCCTATCTCCTTGTAAATTATTTTTTTATTATTCTGCTGCTAATAATTTAACACTTCTAACATTAGGTAACGAATTTAATCTTGTAGCTAATTGACTTATACTTTTTTCCATATGAGAAATATCTATAGTAACAGTAATATTAGCTGATAAGTTTATTGGTATATCTTGATTTATTGTTAATATATTTCCCTTATAAAATGCAATACAATCAAGTACTTTAGATAATGTGCCAGATTTATGTGTCATTAAAATTATTAGTGTAACCTTTTTTGACTGCATATCCTGCCCCATTGGAAATACATCATCTTTATATTTATAGTACGTACTTCTGCTAATTCCAACTAATTTTATAGCTTCACTTATATCTTTTGCATTGCCAAGTTCAATATTCTCTTTCACTTCAATTACCTTTTTAAATATCTCTGGTAATGATTTTTCATTTACAATGTAAAATTTATCTTCCCCCATAATCATTCTCCATTCGATTTTATTTTAGTAATATTATACAACCAAAAAATTTAAATTCCAATAGAATTCCAATTTTCTTTTCAGATTTATGCAATTAAATAAATATTTTTGAATCACCTTTAATATTTTACATTATATTTTTTAAATAATTTTAAAGAATAAAATTTTTTACCATTAGTATTGCCATAATAATAGCAGTCATATCAGCCATTATTGCTGCCCAAACTGTATGTCTTGTTTTCTTTATTTTAACAGCTCCAAAGTATACAGTTACAGTATAAAATATTGTCTCTGTAGTTCCCATAATTACTGAAGCAACTAATCCAATTGGAGAATCAGCTCCATAACTTTTTAAAATATCAGTAAAAACTCCCATTGCTCCACTACCTGAAAGTGGCTTAATTAATACTAATGGTACAATTTCTTTAGGCAAATCTATTAACTTACAAAGGGGTGAAACTGCATTATTTAACATATCTAAAAGATTTGATTCTCTAAATATTTGAACTGCAATTATCATAGCTAAAAGATAAGGAAAAATATTAACACAAACCTTTAACCCTTCTTTAGCCCCTTCAATAAACCATTCATATACTTTTCTACCTTTTATCATTCCATAAGTAATAATAATTAAAACTATTATTGGAATAATACTCCTTGTTATATAACTAAACACTAATATCACCTCATAAATTTAAAAATACCTTTGTAAAATCTTACAGCAAATAACCCCAACAATAGCTGCTGTACCAGTAGATATTATTGCAGGCAATATTATAGCTCCAGGATTTGTAGAACCTGCTGCTGCTCTTATAGATAATACTGTTGATGGAACCAATTGAATACAAGCAGCATTTAATACTAAAAATAAAGCCATATCATTGCTTGCTACACCTTTCTTAGTATTTAATCTATCCATTTCTTCCATTGCTTTAATTCCAAAAGGTGTTGCTGCATTTCCAAGTCCCATCATATTTGCTGTTATATTCATAACTATAGCTCCTAATACTTTTTCATCCTTAGCTGCATCTTTAAATATAATCTTTAATATAGGTTTCATAAGTTTAGCTAACTTTTCTGTAAATCCACTATTTTGAGCAACTTTCATAACACCACACCAAAAACACATTAATCCAACAAGTCCAATTATAAATGTAACTGTAGAGTTAATAGAACTTATTATTGCATTGGACATTCCTTCACCATTTCCAGTAAATATACCAACTATTAATCCAAAAAAAATCATTATAAACCATATATAATTAATCATATTTTCCTGCTCCTTTTTATAATTTACTTTACAATATATGCCTTGCAACCTATTTTTATTAGTGATAGGATAAAGATATTAATATAAGTGAAATTCTATTTTTTGAATTTTACTTCACCTTCAAGAATACTTAGAAGGTATTCCATATAAGTTTTATTTACCCAATAAAGGAGATACATAAATGAAAGAATCAAACTTAAAGCTAGCTCAAAAAGATATCGATGAAGCATTAAAAGCTGTTGAAGAAATGGAAAGCTATATTAACGAAGGAAAAGAAAAAAATAATTTATTAAAAGAAAAATTTATTACTTTAACAGAAAAAGTTCAAAAATTAGAAAATTTACTTAGAACAGAAGGAATATTATAAAAGTATTAAGATTGTATTTTTTAATTAAATAAAAATTTTAACAATTGAACTTTTAAAATAAAAAAAGAACTATATGAAATTGAATACTTACATTCAATTTCATATAGTTCCGTTTATTTTAGTTACTAAAAAGTAATTATAATAATACTTTTACCCATATTCTCAAATTCCCATTAATTTTACCTATACCTAATTGATTGTGTACCCAATTTTAGATATAATTACCTTTTAGTAAACGTTGCCAAATTTATTTTTATTATATCATGTATATTTTTTTAATTCAATACTTTTCTTGAAATTGATTACAAACTTCCCTTTTTATATTATATAAATTATAAAAGGGCTGTCACACTAAAATTTTTATACATAATATATTGTTTAAAAAATAAAAGTCAACACAATATATTGTAGTATTTATTCTTAATGCAACATCCCATTTATATAAAAATACTATTTTGTACTTTCTCTATTAATTATTTTGTAATCTAAAACATATTGATCTTGTTCTATAGGTTTATTATTTAACATCTTAATAAGCATTCTCATTGCAACAGATCCCATATCATAACTTGGTTGTCTTACTGTAGTTATTTTTGGATAGAAGTAAGAAGAAACAGCATTGTCATTAAATCCAATTACACTTACATCTTCTGGTACTCTTATTCCTTTTTCTCTTAAAGCATTAATTACCCCTATAGCAATTTCATCAGATGAGCATACTACTCCATCAAACTTTTTACCACTTTCTAAGAACTTTTCTACTGCTTTATATCCGCTCTTAACTTTTAAATCCTTAAAGAATTCTAAATCTTCATCAGATTTTAATCCATTTTCTTGTAATGCCTTTTCATATCCTAAATGTCTATCACCCCAGGCATTAATTGCACCTTTATTAACTCCAACAAAGGCAATATTTTTTAATCCTCTATCAATTAAACTCTTAGTTACATCATATGTAGCTTTAACATTATCAATAATTACACTTGGTAATCTTCCCTCTCTATCTTTTGATTCTGCAAGTACTGTTTTTAAATCTAATTCATTTATTATATCTAGAGTTTCTTCTTCTAAAGATGAACTCATATATATAACACCATCAACCATTTTTTCTTTTAATACTCTTAAGTAATCTTTTTCCTTATCATAATCAAAATCAGAGTTGCATAATATTACGTTATAATCATAAATATTTGCAACATCCTCTGCACCTCTAACTATTTCAGGATAAAATCCACTTGAAATATCAGGAACTAATATTCCTATTGTTTTTGTTCTTTGTGTTTTTAAACTTCTTGCAACAATATTAGGTCTATACCCTAATTTTTTAATTGCATCTAAAACCTTTTTCTTTGTATCTTCATTTACGACATCTATATCATTTAATACTCTAGATACTGTTGCTATCGAAACTCCAGCTTCCCTAGCAACATCTTTTATAGAAGTAGCCATATTCAACATCACTCCATTTTTCTATTTAATTATTAATTATACCTTTTCTTCCTATTTAATACAATAATTCTAATTACTTTTTATATTCAATAATTAAGTTCTTTTTATTTATAATAATATCTTTTGAAAAAAGAGTAGGAATTATTACTTAATCCCTACTCTTTATAAAAATCATTAATTATCTTACAACTTCAACAGTCATTTTTAAGTTTTCACCATTAATAACTGTATCTGAATAATCAGCTTCTGTATTGTAAACTATTTCTTGAGTTAAGGTTTCTTTCTTTATTACTTCTGCATACTTTTTAATAACTGTTAATAGCATATCATTGTCTGCAACATATAATTTTATTTTATCTGCAACCTCAAACCCTTTATCTTTTCTCATATTTTGAATCTTAGAAATCATTTCTCTTACATGACCTTCTTCTCTAAGTTCATCAGTAATATTTGTATCTAAAACAACACCGATTGAGCCTTCACCAGCAAATGCATATCCTTCTAGCCCTTGCATAGTAACTAATAAGTTTTCATTATTTAACTCAATTTCATTTTCATCAACATTAATAACTACTACTTCACCATTTTGAATAGTTTGAGCTAATTCCATTTGATTTCTAGCAGCTATTTCTTTTCTTATTACAGGTATTAACTTACCATATTTCTTTCCTAGTACTGGAAGGTTAGGCTTAATTTCAAAGTTAACATGTGTAGAAAGATCAGCTCCAAATTCAACTTCTTTAATATTTAATTCATCAGTTATTATATCTCCATAATATCCTGGTAATGAATCAGTAGAAACAAGCATATTTGAAAGTGGCTGTCTATTCTTAATATTAGCTCCATTTCTTGCACTTCTTCCTAACTTAACAATAGTATAAGCTAAGTCCATTTCCTTTTCTAAATCCTTATCGATAGCCTTTTCATCAACTTCTGGCCATCTGCATAAGTGAATACTTTCTGGTGCATTTTCATCTAATCCAACAACTAAGTTTTGATAAATATTTTCTGTTATAAATGGAACAAATGGTGCTGCAACTTTAATAACTGTTGTTAATACTTTATATAATGTTACATAAGCTCCTATCTTATCATCTGTTAAATCTTGAGTCCAATATCTTCCTCTATTTCTTCTTACATACCAGTTAGATAATTCATCTGTAAATTCTTCTATATCTAAAGCTGCTTGTGTTATTTGATATGAATCTAACATAGCTTCAACATCTTTAACTAAGGTATTTAATTTGGACATAATCCATTTATCCATTACATTTTCTGATACGAAATCAGCATATTGTAAAGGATTGAATTGATCTAATTCAGCATATAATACATAGAATGAATAAACATTCCATAATGTACCCATGAACTTTCTTCCCGCTTCTCCAACATCATCTATAGAGAATCTTGTTGGTAACCATGGTGCACTTGCAGTATAGAAATGCCATCTTGTTGCATCAGCACCTTGTGCATCTAATACATCAAATGGATCTACTACATTACCCTTAGATTTTGACATCTTTAAGCCCTTTTTATCAAGAACGTGACCTAAAACTATACAATTTTCAAATGGGTTTCTATCAAATATTGCAGTAGAAATTGCAAGTAAAGTATAGAACCATCCTCTTGTTTGGTCAACAGCTTCTGATATGAATTGAGCTGGATAGTTTTGTTCAAATAATTCCTTATTTTCAAATGGATAGTGTAATTGAGCAAATGGCATTGATCCTGAATCGAACCAACAGTCAATAACTTCATTAGCTCTAGTCATTTCTTTTCCACACTTTTCACATTTTAAATGAACATTATCTATATATGGTTTGTGTAATTCTATATCTTCTGGAACATTAATTCCCTTATTTTTAAGTTCTTCAATACTTCCAATACATTCTTTATGACCGCATTCACAGCTCCAAATCGGAAGTGGAGTTCCCCAATATCTATCTCTTGAAATACCCCAGTCAATAACATTTTCTAAGAACTTACCAAATCTACCAGTTCTAATGTTATCAGGATACCAGTTAATCTTATTATTGTTTTCTAAAAGCTTATCTCTTAATGTTGTCATTGCAACAAACCAGCTTTCCTTTGGATAATAAAGAAGTGGTGTGTCACATCTCCAACAATGAGGATATGAGTGTAAATATCTTTCTGACTTAAATAATTTATTATTTTCTTCTAACCATTTACAAATGCTTTCATCACATTTTTTAACGAACTTTCCAGCCCATGGAGTGACTTCTTCTACGAATTTACCTTCTCTATCAACTAAGTTTATGAAAGTAATTCCATTAGCTTTAGCAACTAAGCTATCATCTTCACCATAAGCAGGTGCTATATGAACCACACCAGTACCATCTGATAAAGTAACATAATCACCATGAATAACTTCAAATGCTTTTCCTTCTACTTTACCAAAAGGCATTAATTGCTCATATTTAGTTCCTAAAAGTTGAGTTCCAGGGAATTCTCTAGCTATTTCATAATCTTCACCTAAAACTTTATCTGCTAAATCTTTAGCTAATATTAATATTTCATCTCCAACTTTTGCTTCTATATAAGTATAAGCTTTGTTTATACATAAAGCTAAGTTTGAAGGTAATGTCCAAGGAGTTGTTGTCCAAGCTAATATATATTTGTTATCTTCTCCTTCAACTTTAAATTTAGCTACACAAGTTAAGTCCTTAACATCTTTATATCCTTGTGCAACTTCGTGAGATGATAATGCAGTACCACATCTTGGGCAATATGGCATTACTTTATGTCCTTCATATAAAAGACCTTTATCCCACATTTGCTTTAATGCCCACCAAACTGATTCAATATATGAATTATGGTAAGTAACATATGGATTTTCCATATCAACCCAATAACCAATTTGATTAGTCATCTTTTCCCACATGCTAACGTAAGTAAATACACTTTCCTTACATTCTTTAACGAACTTTTCAACTCCGTATTCTTCGATTTGCTCTTTTCCTGAAATACCAAGTTTCTTTTCTATTTCAAGTTCTACTGGAAGACCGTGAGTATCCCATCCAGCCTTTCTAATAACCTTATATCCCTTCATAACCTTGTATCTTGGGATTATATCCTTCATAACTCTTGTTAAAACGTGCCCAACGTGTGGTCTACCGTTTGCTGTTGGAGGTCCATCATAGAAAGTGAAATATTCACCATCTTGATTCATATCAAAATTCTTTTTTATAACATTTCTTGCAGTCCAAAGGTTTGTTATTTCTTTTTCAAGTCCAACAAAACCATTTGGTAATTCAACTTTATTGTACATAGGAATCTCCTTTCTTTGTGTTTATCAACTATTAAAATTATTCTCTTAAAGACGTATTTTAATCCTATTTTTAAACAAAAAAAACTTCATCCCAAAAGGACGAAGATAATTCGCTATACCACCTAAGGTTATTAAACCCATAACTATTCTATGGGTATTAATTCAGATACTTTTATATCCTATCTCTTAACGCGAGCACACGTGATAGCTTAATTGTTTAAAACTTTCAGCCTCAAACTCCTAGGTGATTTTTCTTTAATCTTCTTATGATTTCACACCAACCAATCACTCTCTTAAAAGAATAAATTAAAGTACTTATCCTAATCATAGTCTTTAATGAATTTATTATATCTTATTAAATATCAATTTGTCAATTCAACCCCAAATTTTATTTATCTTAAAACTTAAATACTAAAAATGACAAGTGAAATATTATTTGGTAACTTATACTTTAAATTATACAAACAAGCTTTAAATGATGTAGAAGAGCAATTTAAAATTTATGATGAGATAAGAGAAAATAATAATTATTATTTAATGTTGACTATTTTAGTATGATATGATTTAATATAATTGTTGAAACGTATTACGCAAAAAATTAATTTAAATAGTTAATTTTTATGTTTCCTAATATCTTTATATTTTGGAGGATCTATTATGGAAAATAATTTAAATTCTGATATTCTTGATAAAATTACAAAAACTTGTACATGCAAATCTATATCTAGAGCTAAAATTAAGGAAGCTATAAAAAATGGTGCCAATACTATTGATGAAGTTTCTAAAACAACAGGAGCTTGTACTGGAAGTTGCCATGGATTTAGATGCAAATCAAAAATTGAAGATTTAATTAAAGATTCTTTAAAATAATACCCATCCCCTTAAACTCCCATATAAAATTTAAACCACTTACATTGTAAGTGGTTTTTTTATTAATTCTAATTTTTCTTTTCTTTTTAATTGTTTTATAGCATATTCCCTTTTCATAGCACTTATTTTGTCATCAAATTCTTCAAAATAAACTAATTCAACAGGCAATCTTGCTTTAGTATATTTGGCTCCTTTTCCATTGGAATGAGCTTTTATCCTTTTTTTTAAATCATTTGTCCATCCGGTGTATAAACTATCATCATTACATTTTAATATATATACATAATTCATTTTTACTTTACCTATTAATAAATTTATTTTTTATAATAACATTATAAACTATATTACATATGCATGAATCTAAAACTTCTTAATAAACTATAAATTAAAAATTTTATTTTTATTATACCTATATTATATAGATTGATTTTGATTTCTTCAGTTCCTAAAGAATAACAATCTTTTAATTCTTTAGATATTTTTGATAAAAAACAACTGATTGAGAAGTTATTATTCCAATAATCATTGCAATTAAATTATTTAAGCGATTCATAGATAAAATTATCATTTTTTTCTAGCATTTTTTTAAATTTGTAGTAATACACTCTTGATAGTTTATCATAGAAACCACCTTTTTGTTAAAATATATCTTTCCAATTAATTGGATAATAACTGTCCGTAGATCAGAGGTCAAAGTAAATTATACTTATTTCAAAACATATTCTAATGATTTTTATCACTTTAATACTCAATATAAAGCTACTAAGGAATATTAAAAAAATCTAAAGTAATATATTTAATAAGCTACTGCAATCGGTACGCCGATAGAAAAAATTTTTAAGTTATTAAATATAGCTTAAGAATCTGTTTTTTTACTTTAAATATTCTTCTAAAATAATAACATTAAAATCTCTTGCTAAATCTCTAAAATTATCTGAGCTTATAGTTTGCCTCTTTCCGCCCATTGATAAAACTTTTACAAGTATTTCAGCAGACTTCTCAACTGTATCCATAAGTCCAAATGTCAAATCTAAATCCTCACCTGAACAGAACACTCCATGATGTGCCCAAATAACTACATCATGCTTCTTCATTAATTCACTTGTTGCTTCAGCAATTTCAGCTCCACCTGGAACCATCCAAGGAACTATTCCTACTCCTGATGGAAATACTACTGGACATTCGGTTGCCATTTCCCATAATTCTCTTGTAAATACAGCTCCATCAAGAGGTAATACAAATGTTAAAGCAATTAAATTTGTCGCATGTGAATGCATTATCACTCTATGCTTCCCATTAGTTGCTTCGAATTTAACAGAGTGACTCATTAAATGAGATGGTAATTCGCTAGTCAGTTTAGCACCATTAACTAATCCCCAAACAACTTTATAGTTTTCACCTTTTTCATCAATTTTAACTATTCCTACATTAGCCTCTAAATCAACAGCTACATTTCTTATAAACTTTCCACTTCCAGTTACTAAGAAATATTCATTAGCTAAATTTTTAACTGTAACCCCTATTGGTGAATAATCTCTATTTTCATCAATAATATTCTTAATTGATTCTACATTTTCAGAAGTTAATCTATAAGAAATATTTCCACCATTTCTTTCATGCCATCCTTTAAGCCAAGCATCATTAGTCATTTTCATAAAGTTTTGTACAAATTTCATATCTTGCATACTCATTTTCATTACCTCTTATTCAATAAATTTTGTATATTAGATATCAAAACTCTATTATGGTATTATTTTGATATCTAATATAAATTCTTATTTTATTATTACTTATAATTAATTTCTCTTTGATAACACTTCTTCTTCATATCTTTTAACATCTTCTATCCAAGATTCACCTACTGGTACATTATTCTTTTCACAGTAGTAATTCCATATATCTCCCATTGGATATGTTTTAAATTCTTCCATTAAGGCTAATCTTTCAGTAAAGTTACCTTCATCTTGAAGCTTTCTTAACAATTCATTTGGAGTTAACATTGCATTTAATAATGCCTTAATCATATTTCTTGTACCAATTGTCCAAGCTGCTATTCTATTAATACTTGCATCAAAGAAATCAAGTCCAATAATTACTCTATCTAATGCATCATTTCTTTAGCAATTTCCTTTAACTCATCATCATAAACAACTACATGATCACTATCCCATCTAACTGGTCTACTTACATGAAGAGCAACCTTTTCATCAAATAGTAACATTGATGATAATTTATCAGAAACAACTTCTGTTGGATGATAATGTCCGGTATCCATTAATAACATAATTCCATTTCTTGCTGCAAAGTTTAGATAAAACTCATTTGAACCTACTGTATAACTTTCTGCACCTATACCAAATACTTTTGATTCAACACAATCTAAGTTATAATCTTTATTTGTTTTAACTGCATATATTTGCTCTAAAGAATCTTTAAGTCTTGCTCTCAGCCCTAATCTATCACTTGGAATATCCTTATATCCATCTGGAATCCAAAGATTAGTTAAGCAAGTTTGCCCCAATTCTTTTCCAAAGTATTCACCAATTTTTCTAGATGCAATAGCATGTCTTATCCAGAAATCTCTTATTTCTTTATCTGGATGTGATAATGTTAATCCATCTGCTGCTTTTGGATGTGAGAATATTGTTAGATTAAAATCTAATCCTAGCCCTCTTTCTTTTGCCCAGTTAACCCAATTTTCAAAATGTTCTGGTTTTATTTCATCTCTTTCGACAACCTCTCCATTACTTTCTAAATAAATAGCATGTAAATTTACTTTATGCTTACCTGGAATTAAACTTAATGCTTTATCTAAATCAGCTCTTAACTCTTCTGCACTTCTTGCTGCTCCAGGGTAATTTCCATTACATTGAATTCCTCCAGATAAAGCATTTTTAACTACTTCAAATCCTTTAACGTCATCGCCTTGCCAACAATGAACTGAAATTTTCACTTTATTAAGTTCTTCTAAAAATTTATCTACATTTATTCCCCATTTTTCATATTGCTCTTTAGCTAATTTATATCTTTCTTTAACATTCATCTTAAACTTCTCCTTTATTTGGTTTAAATATATTTATATCAAATGATTCTTTTATTACTTGCCTAGCTTGTCCTAAATCCTTTAACTCACCAACACTTATTAATTGAGATACAAGATTTCCTATTGCAGTTGCATCTACTGGTCCTGCTAAAACTTCTTTTCCAGTAACATCTGCAACTACTTGATTTAATAAATTATTTTGGCATCCTCCACCAAATATATTTATTCTCTTAAATTCTTTTTCAAATATATCCTCAAGATTTGCCACTGCACTTTTATAACTATGTCCTAAACTATTAAATACACAAACTGCTATTTCTCCAACTTTTGTTGAAATATCTTGATTAGTTTCTTTACAATAGTTTTGAATTTCTTCAATCATATTGTCGGGTTTTAAAAATCTATCATCATCAACATTAACTATTGATTTGAAATAATTGTGCTCTTCAGCTAGTACTACTAAGTCAGCAAAAGAAAACTCATTATTTAAATTTCTCCTTACCTCTTGTATTACCCAAAGCCCCATAATATTTTTTAAAAATCTAAATCTATAATCAATTCCACCTTCATTTGTAAAGTTATAATCCATAGCTTGTGGTACACAAATCGGTAATCTATTCTCTACGCCAATTAATGACCATGTACCAGAACTTATATAAATACTATCTGAATCATTACATACTGAAGATATAAATGCTGATCTAGTATCATGAGTTGCTGGAAGTATAACCTCCATATCAAATCCAAATTCATCAACTAATTCTTTTCTTAACTTTCCTAAACTTGTCTTTGGCATTTTTATTTCTTGGAACATTTCCTCATTGATTCCATATTCCTTTAAAATATTTTTATCCCAAGTTCTATCAAAAGAATTTACTAACTGTGTAGATGTTGCATTTGTATATTCATTAGCTTTTTTACCTGTAAGTAAAAAATTTAAATAATCAGGAATCATTAAAAATGTTTTTGCCTTTTTTAAGTATTCTGAATTTTTATCCTTAATTGCTAATAGCTGATATAATGTATTAAATCTTTAGAATTGTATTCCTGTGTATAAATACAACATATCTTGCGGAATAACTTGAAATGCTTTTTCCATATATCCATCAGTCCTATCATCTCTATAGGCAACGGCATTTCCTAGCATCTCATCATTTTCATCTAATAAAACAAAATCTACTGCCCACGTATCTATGCCTATGTTTTTTGGCACTTTTCCAATCTCTTTGCACTTTTTAATACCTTTTTTTATTTCATTAAATAGTCCTTGAATATCCCAACAATATTCATCTCCTATTTTGCTAATTCCATTTTCAAATCTATATATTTCTTCTAACTTTATCTTTCCATCTTCTATACTTCCCAATATATGCCTCCCACTAGAAGCCCCTATATCAATGGCTAAGTAATAGCTCATCATTCCCCCCCTTAAAAAACGTTTACTATGATTAAATTATAAATAAAAACAACCTTGGTTTTAATAACCAAGGTTGTTTAATTTATTATCCTTATTTGCAAATGTATTTTTCCTCAAATATAAATATAAATAGTAAAATCACCTTATAAAAATAATTTATGATTTTCTAAAATCTTTTGGGGTATAACCATATTTTTCTTTAAATATTTTATAAAAATAAGTAAGATTTTCATAACCAACTAAAGATATTATCTCTACAATAGAAATATCTGTTTCATTTAGTAATTGCTTTGCTTTATTAAGCCTTTTTTCTTGTAACAATTCTTTAAATGTCATATTAGTATGCTTTTTTACTAACTTACTTATTTTATAATGTCGCTGATTCACTATTTCAGATATTTCAAATAAAGTTGCAGTAGAATAATTATTATCTATATACTTTAAAACTTCAATTATAATTAAATTATCATAATTATCTTCTGAATAAACTTCTATATTATTAGGCTTTTTAATTAATTCTACAATTAATAGTCCAACTAATAATTTTATAGTTGTGCTACTCATCATAGTGGGTTCATAAATTTCTATAATTATCTTTTCTAAAATCTCTTGTATATTATTTTCATTAGAAACTTTAAAATAAAGATATTCACCTTTACTATTTTTATTTAAATATAATGACTTTAATAAAAAGTTAAATATAATGTTATCACTTTCTGATAAGTTAAGAATAAAATCAAAAAATTTCGGTCTTATTATGAAATTAATTATAATATCATCCTCAGAACTTTTTTCTATTGCATGAGTTATATCTTTGTTTAAAAAAATTATTTCGCCTTCTTGAAGTTCTATTTTTTTATTATGTATTACTTCTGTAAGTTTACCTTTATAGACATAATTAAATTCAATATAGTTATGCTTATGTGCAGGGAACTCTATAAACCTCGTATGTTTTCTTATATTTATGAGTTGTCCATCTGCCAATATTTTTTTACTATCTATGATAAATTGTTTATCATCTGTATATATACTTTGATCAATGCTATGTTTTCCTTCTAATATTTCTTTCTCTTCTTGCGTTAATTCCATTAATTTATCTATTATATCTTTTCTCATAATCACTAATCTCCTTATGAGTTAATTATAAGATTAATTTAGTAATTTGGACATATCTTTTACCTATTTAATCTACTACTATAATTGCACTCTGAACTTATATTTAACTTATTAAAATGTTATAATATATATCATTGGAGGGTATTTTTACGGAGAATTTAATTGATTTACACACACATTCATATATTTCAGATGGTAGCTATAGTCCAACAGATGTGATAAAAGCAGCAAAGAAAAATAAATTAAAAGCAATTTCATTAACTGTTCATGATAGTATTGCAGGTTTAAAAGAAGCTAAAATTGCTGCAGAAGATAGTAATATTGAATTAATTAATGGAATTGAAATTAGTGCATTATATAAGGATGGTAGACTACTTCATATACTTGGTTTAGGAATTGATATACATAATGAGTACTTTTTAAATAGCTATAATAAAATGAAAAAAGCAAGAGAAAAAAGTGTTCCAAAAATACTTAAGCATATAGAAAACAATCATGGATTGTCTATAGATATTAACTATTTACATAAAGTGAAATACGATGAGTATTTATCTAGATATGATATTTACAGATATATTCTTGAAAATAATATTTGTACTGAACCTCAAAAAGTTTGGGATATATATTTAGATCCAATTCCTTATGGAAATGATGAGTTAATCACTGTAGATGAAGCTATTAAAATGATTCATGAGGCTGGCGGAAAGTCTCATTTAGCTCACTTTAATAAAAGAATTGGTTTTGAAGGTTTCAGTTTTGAAGAAATTGAAGATAATATTAAATATTTAGTTTCTTTAGAGTTAGATGGAGTTGAACGGTACTATCCTTCTTATACTGATGATGATAGAAGACTTTTGGACTATCTAGTATGGAAGTATCAGTTATATTCTAGTGGTGGAACTGATTATCACGGTGCTAATAGGGGTAATATTAAAATTGGATTTGGAGAAGGTAACCTTAAGATTCCTTACTCTTTAATTGATAGTTTAAAAAGATAATAGGTTCTGTAAAAAATTTTGTGTAAACTGAATAAAACCAACTCCTTTTTTGGAAATAATTGAGATAAATAATTATTACAAGAAGGAGTTTTTTATATGTCAAATATGTCAAAAGAATTATTAAGAAAATATATTAAGGAGCAAAACTTTACTAGTCCAAATGAAATTTTAAATGCTCTAAAAGATATGTTTAGAGATGTACTTCAAGAATCGTTAGAAGCTGAAATGGATGAAGCACTAGGGTATGAAAAGTACGATTCCATTAGTAAATCCATTGATAATAGTAGAAATGGTTATTCAAAGAAAACAGTAAAAACAAAATTAGGACCAGTTGAAATAAATATACCAAGAGATAGAAATGGTGAATTTGAACCTAGAATTATTCCTAAACATCAAAGATCAGTTAATGGAATAGAGGAAAAAATATTAGGTTTATATGCAACTGGAATGACAACTCGTGATATTTCTGAACAAGTAAAAGAACTTTATGGAGTGGAT
>UQFE01000015.1 GCA_900540255.1 uncultured Clostridium sp. | reverse complement strand
GCACTAAAACTTTTATACACAATATATTGTTTTAAAAAATAAAAATCAACATAATATATTATAGTATTTATTCTTAATGCGACCATCCCCATCCTTAACTACTAATTCCAAACTACTAACTCCAAACTAAATTAAGGTTTTCTTTTAATAAAATAATTCTAAGTGGCATATATATAATTATGATTATTGAAAATACATATTTGGGTGGGAGGAATAGTAATTATGGAAAGTGACTTAATTTTATATTCTGTAAATGCAATAAGAAGCATGGAGGTAGTTGATATATCAACAGGAAGTAAGCTAGGTTATATAAGTGATTTTAAAATTGACTTAGATACAAATAAAATAGTATCTATTTTTTTACCTTCTTCTAATAATAAGGGATGGTTTTCTAAAGAAGATGATATTGAAATTCCATGGGATAAAATTGTGAAAATAGGTGTAGATGTAATAATTGTAGATGCAACTGGAATAGAAATTACTCAACAAGATGAAAATAAAATATAGTAATAAGTAAAAAAAAATTGTATAATACATTTATAACTATATAGGAAAGGCGTGATTTATTTGAAGTGTCCTTTTTGTTTTTTTGATGAGAGTAAGGTTGTAGATTCAAGATCTACAGATGATAATACGACAATAAGACGAAGAAGAGAGTGTAGTAGCTGTGGAAGAAGGTATACTACTTATGAAAAAATAGAGGATATTCCAATTTTGGTTGTTAAAAGAGATTCTACAAGAGAAAATTTCAATAAAGAAAAAATTGTAAATGGGCTTATTATTGCATGTCAAAAAAGACCTATATCTAGAAAGCAAATTGAAGAATTAGCAGAAGATATTGAAAAAAGTATTTCTAATAATATGCTTACAGAAGTGGAATCTAGAGTTATTGGTGAAATGGTAATGGATAGATTAAAAAATATAGATGAAGTTTCATATGTAAGATTTGCATCTGTATATAGAGAATTTAAAGATATAACTACATTTATTGATGAAATTAATGTATTAAGAACTGAAAAAAAATAAAATGGACTACCTTATTTGGTGGTCTTTTTTCGTTCACTAATTTATATTAAGGTTAAAATCATGTTAAATATAAATTTATTAATTGGTAAATAATTAGTTATAATGTTAAAATACATTTATGAGGAAATAGAGGTGGATTATGAATTATTTAAATGTTAATGATTTTAAAAGTTTTAAAGATTTTTGGATTCTTGAAGGTGAGAAAATTAATGTGGTATTTTCTAATGTTAAAATGGGAAGAAGTTTTAATAGACATACAGAAGATGGAATAAAGAGTTTATTATCATTAAAAGAGGATTTTAATGTTAATGAAGTTGAATATATAAATCAAATTCACAGTGATAAAGTTTATATTTATAAAAAAGGTGAAAAGAACTTTATTGAACATGAGGGAGATGGAATAGTAACTAATGAAAAATCAACAATAATAGGTGCATTTACTGCTGATTGTGTACCTGTAATTTTAATTGATGAAGTAAATAATGTTATTGCGGCAGTACACAGTGGATGGAAGGGAACTTTCAATAGTATTAGTGCAATAGCTGTTGAAAAGATGATAAGTGAATATGGTTCAAATGTTAAAAATATTAAAGCATATATAGGCCCTCATATAAGACAATGTTGTTATGAAGTTTCAGAAGAATTAAAAGAAAAGTTTATAAATAAATTTAATGAAATTCCTTGTGATAAGCTTTTTGATGGAAGAAATTTAAGTATGGAATTATGCATTGAAGATGATTTAAAAAAGATTGGATTAAGTGAGCAAAATATTTATTCATTAAAATTATGTACACATTGTGAAAAAGAAAATAAATTGTTTTCTTATAGAGCAAGCAAAGGAGCATATGGAAGATTATTTGCATTTGTTTATATTAAATAAATCTTTGGGGTGATAGGGAAATGGCAAATGAGAAAATATTAGTAGTAGATGATGAAGAATATATTTTAGAACTTATAAGCTTTAATTTAACCAATAATGGATATACTGTATTAACAGCAAATAATGGTATTGATGCAGTTAAAATTGCAATTGAAGAAAAGCCAAACTTAATTTTATTAGATTTAATGATTCCAGGAAAAGATGGGTATGATGTTTGTAAGGAAGTTAGAAGCAATATAGAAATTAAAAATATTCCCATAATCATGTTAACAGCAAAAAGTGAAGAAATTGATAAAATATTAGGTTTAGAATTAGGCGCAGATGATTATATTACTAAGCCATTTTCTGTTAGAGAATTACTAGCTAGAGTTAAAGCTGTTTTAAGAAGATTTTCAATGGATGAAATTAAAAGTAATATAGTTGATTTTGGAATCTTAAAAGCAGACTTTGAAAAAAGGGAAATTCATGTTAAAGATAAAAAGCTAGATTTAACTCTTAAGGAATTTGAATTACTTGAAATTTTAATTAAAAATAAAGGGAAAATATTAACTAGGGATATGCTTCTTGATAAAATATGGGGTTATGAATATATAGGTGAAACAAGAACTGTAGATGTTCATATAAGATATTTAAGAAAGAAAGTAGAAGATGATGATAAACATCCTAAATTTATTGAAACTATAAGAGGAGTAGGTTATAGATTTAATCCAAATTGTTAAATTATGAAGAAAAAGATTATAACTTTAGTAGTTATTACTGTAATTTTTGCATTGGTAATTGTAACGAGTTGTTTTATAGGATTAGTTAATATAAGTACCATTAAAGATGCAAAAGAAACATTAGCAATATATAATGAGTGTGTGGTAAGAGAAGATTATAAAGATTCAAAATTATTATCACTATATAAGTTTAAAGATAATTTAGTTAGATTTACTGTGATTAATAAAGAGGGAGAGGTAATTTTTGATAATGAAATTACTAAGTTAGATAATCATAATAATAGACAAGAAATTATAGATGCATTTAAAAATGGTTCTGGAAGCAGTGTAAGATATAGTGAGAGCTTATCAACCAGCATGGTTTATGTTGCAACTAAAATTGATGACAATACTGTTATAAGGAGTTCAGTTCCAGTAAATAGTATTAGAGTATTTACTTCAGGGACTTTAAAATACTATATTGCAATTATATTATTAGTGTTTGTTTTATCATTATTTCTTGCAGTAAAGCTTGTTAAAATAATTGTTTATCCAATAAATGAACTTCAAAAGGTTACTTCTAAAATCGAAAATGGAGATTTAAATAAAAGAGCTATTATTTATAATTATGATGAAATAGGCTTTTTAGCACAAACATTTAATAATATAGCAGATCAACTTGAAATAAGAATAATAGATTCTTTAGATAAGAAAAATAAGCTTGAAGCAATTCTTGAAAGTATGGAAAGTGGAGTAATTGCAATTGATAATAATGAAAATATAATTTTAATTAATTCTTATTCACAAAAATTATTTGATTTAAAGGAAGATAATATAGGTAAAAAAATATCTGATTGCATAATAGATTATGACTTAATTAATTTTATTAGAGAAATTCCAGAAATAGGAACAAAGGAAATTAAATTATTTCATCCAATTGAAAGAGAGCTTAGGGTTAAAAAATCACCAATTATAAATTATTTAAATAATTCAATTGGAATTGTAATTACGGTTCAAGATATAACTGATATTAAAAGGCTTGAAAATATGAGAAGTGAATTTGTTGCTAATGTTTCTCATGAATTAAAGACTCCATTAACATCTATTAAAGGATTTTCAGAAACTTTAAGATATGTAGATGATAGTGAAACTAAAAATAAGTTTTTAGATATTATTGATAAAGAATCAGAAAGGTTAACTAATTTAATAAATGATATTTTAATTTTATCTAATATTGAAAATATTCATAAAATGGAAAGTGAATATTTTAATCCAGGTGATGTTATAGAAAATGTTTTAGATATGGTAAAAAGTCAGGCTTATAAAAAATCAATTATTATTAAATATAATGATTGTTTTAATAGTGAAATTTTAGGAAGCAAGGATAAATTTCATCAATTAGCTGTTAATTTAATTGAAAATGCAATTAAATATTCTAATGAAAATGGAGTTGTTAAAATTGATTTAACTTTGGAAGAGCAATACTTTGTTTTTAAAGTTAAAGATAATGGAATAGGTATTCCTAAAAATGATATTCCAAGGATATTTGAAAGGTTTTATAGAGTTGATAAATCAAGATCAACTAGGGGAACTGGACTTGGATTAGCTATTGTTAAACATATTGTGAAGTTATTTAATGGAGAAATAAGTGTAAAATCAAAAGTAGGAAGAGGTAGTACCTTTACTGTTAAAATAAAAAAGTAATAAATATTAAAGATAAGCTAAAAATATATTAAGTATTTTTTGCTTATCTTTTTTTTGTTCTAAAAATTTATAATAAAAATTTAAAATAAAATTATATGAAAATATAAAGGCAGATATAAATAAAATAAAGCTTCTAAGATTAAGGTTAAAAAAGGTAATTTAACATTTACTTAACATTTATCTAACTTCAATTAACAATTTAGTAATATTACTTTAACTTTAGAGGAATAATATTATTTGTGTAAGGTATATGAATAAAATTCATTTATAAAAGTGGAGGGATAAAAATGAGAAGTAAAAGGTTAAAATTAATGGTTGGTGCAGTATTAGTTGCTATGATTGGAACAATATTTACAGGGTGTGGATCTGATAAAACTTCAAAGGGAGAAAATTCTTCATCTGTAACTATTTCAATTTCAGGTTCAACTTCAGTAGGACCATTAATGGAAAGTATTCAAGAAGTTTATGAGGCAAAAAATAATAATGTTATATTAGAAATACAACAAAATGGTTCAGGAGCTGGAATCAAAGATGTTATGGGAGGTGTTTCTCAAATAGGAATGTCTTCAAGAGATTTAAAAGGTGAAGAAAAAGATTCAGTACAGGGAACTACAATAGCATATGATGGAGTTGCGTTATTAGTAAATCCTAGTAATTTAGTTAAAGACATAACTTTAGAACAAATTAAAAAAGTTTATACAGGTGAAATAACAAATTGGAAGGAGTTAGGAGGAGAAGATGGACCAATTGTAGTTGTTTCAAGGGAAGAAGGTTCAGGAACTAGAGATTCATTTCAAGAAATTGTTGGATATAAATCAGAAGAATTAGTTAAAAATGCATCAATTTCAGATGGTAGTGGGTCTGTTAAAACTACAGTTGCAGGAAATAAAAATGCAATTGGATTTGCTTCTTTTGAATATATTGATGATACAGTTAGTGCTTTAAATGTTGATGGTATAGAACCAACTGCTAAAAATGTTAAAGAAGGAAATTATAAAATTTCAAGACCTTTCTTATTAGTAACTAAAAAAGATACTTTAACACAAAATGGGCAAAATTTAATTGACTTTATATTAAGTTCAGAAGGACAACAAATAGTATCAGATAATAAGCTAATAACAATAGACTAAAAATTAGTTAGTAGTTAGAAGTTAGGAGTTAGTATTTAAGGAAGGGGATGTTGCATTAAGAATAAATCCTACAATATAGTGTATTAATTTTTAATAGTGTATTAATTTTTATTTTTTTAAACAATATATTGTGTATAAAAGTTTTAGTGCGATAGCTCCTGAAAATATATATTTTAAAATTCAGCATTAGTTGAATTTATACCTAAACTACTAACTACAAACTACAATCGGGAGGGCTGAAATGGTAGAAAAAAATAAAAGCAAATATATAATAGACAAAGTTACAAGAGTAATATTTTTAATATGTGCTCTTATAGCTGTAATAAGTTTAGTTTTAATAATAGGATTTGTATTTTATAAAGGGTTAAGGCCATTTTTTGCAGAAGGAAAATCATTTACTAAATTTATTTTTGGAACACAGTGGTATCCAACATCTGATGACCCAAAGTATGGAATATTACCTATGATAATTGCTTCTATATATGGCACATTAGGAGCTTTAATAATAGGAGTACCAATAGGATTACTAACGGCAATATTTATTTCAGAAATAGCACCAAACTGGCTTTCTAAAATTATTATTCCAGCAGTTGAGCTTTTAGCAGGAATTCCATCTGTATTATATGGATTATTTGGCTTAGCAATAATTGTTCCATGGATACAAAATACTTTTAATTTACCGCAAGGACAAAGTTTATTAGCAGTAATTATAGTTTTAGCAGTTATGATGCTTCCAACTATTATTTCAGTTTCAACTACTGCAATAAGAGCTGTTCCTAAAAGTTATAAAGAGGGTTCCTTAGCTCTTGGAGCATCTCATATAGAAACAACTTTTAAGGTTGTTGTACCTGCAGCAAAATCAGGTATACTTGCAGCTATAGTTTTAGGGTGTGGAAGAGCAATTGGAGAAACAATGGCAATTATATTAGTTGGAGGAAATGCAGTTGAAATACCTAAATCTATCTTTGATAAGGTAAGGCCACTTACAAGTAATATAGCATTAGAAATGGGGTATGCAACAGAAGCACATCAAGAACTTTTATTTGCAACAGGTGTTGTATTATTTGCATTTATATTAATATTAAATTTAGTTATTTCTAAACTTTCTAATAAGGAAGGTAAGTAAACATGAGGAAATTTAAAGAAGTTATTTTAAAAGTATTATTATATTTATCAGCATTAATAACTGTTGGAATTTTAGTTTTTATAATTGGATTTATATTTATAAAGGGATATAAGCTTATAAATTTTAATTATTTATTTGGAGAGTATAAGCCATCTGGAGGTGGAGGAATTAAACCTTTTATAGTTTCAACATTATATACAATTGGACTATCATTAATTGTTGCTACGCCAATAGGTGTGTTGTCAGCAGTTTATTTACATGAATATGCTAAGCAAGGAAGATTGGTAAAAATAATAAGATATTCAACAGAAGCTTTATCTGGAATACCATCAATTGTTTATGGATTATTTGGAGCAGCTTTTTTTGTAACAACTTTAAAGTTTGGATATTCACTTATAGCAGGTTCTTTAACACTTTCAATAATAATTTTACCTGTAATTATCCGTACAACAGAAGAAGCGTTAAAGGTAGTTCCTCCATCATATAGGGAAGCTTCCCTTGGTCTTGGTGCAACAAGATTTCAAACTTTATATAAAGTAATACTTCCAAGTGCAGTACCTGGAATTGTTTCAGGAGTAGTATTATCAATGGGGCGTGTAATTGGTGAATCAGCTGCACTTTTTTTAACAGCAGGTACAGTTTATAAAATGCCTACAAGCATAATGTCAAGTGCAAGAACATTAACAGTTCATGCTTTCCTTGAAACAAAGGAAAAAGGTGATATTGCATCAGCAGCTGCAGCAGGAATAGTTTTAATTGTAATGATTTTAATTTTAAATTTATTAGCTAAGTTTATAAGCAAGAGATTTAATAAAGCTAATTATTAATTTATAAAATTAAGTATAGTGAATAATTAAAAGTTGTTATTAGTATAAATAACTTTATTTTGGTAAAGTAAAATCATAGGATTTTGAGGTGTAAATATGTCAAATATAATCAAATCTGAAATTCAGGTTAAAAATTTAGAGTTGTTTTATGGTGAAAATAAAGCACTGAAAAATATTAGTATAGATATAGAAGCAAAAAAGGTTACAGCATTAATAGGACCTTCAGGGTGTGGTAAATCAACATTTTTAAGAACTTTAAATAGAATGAATGATTTAATTGAAGGAGTTAAGATAAATGGTCAAATATTAATAGATGGGAAGGATATATATAAGGATTATGAGGAAATAGACCTTAGAAAAAAGGTAGGAATGGTATTCCAAAAGCCTAATCCATTTCCTATGTCTATTTATGATAATATTGCTTATGGACCTAGAATACATGGAATAAAAGATAAAAGGACTTTGGACCAAATAGTTGAAAATAGTTTAAAGGGAGCAGCTCTTTTTGATGAAGTTAAGGATAGATTAAAAAAATCAGCAATAGGACTTTCTGGTGGTCAACAACAAAGACTATGTATAGCTAGAACTATAGCTGTTTCACCTGAAATAATATTAATGGATGAACCTACATCAGCATTAGATCCTATTTCTACTAATAAAATGGAAGAGCTTATGGTTGAATTAAAAAAACAATATACAGTTGTAATTGTTACTCATAATATGCAACAAGCAGGTAGAATTGCTGATAAGACTGCATTTTTCTTATCTGGAGAAGTTGTTGAATATGGAAATACAGAAGACATATTTTACAGACCAAGAGATAAGAGAACAGAAGATTATATAACAGGAAGATTTGGATAAAATTAAATTTTTAAAAATAAAATATATCATAATCAAAAAATAATTAAGAATTAATAATTTAAAATTAAAATCAGGGAGTGAGATTATGACAAGAAATCTTTTAGAAAAGAGAATGCAGCTTTTAACTTCAGAACTTGCTGAAATGGGAAGCCTTGTTGAAAAACAATTATATAACAGTATAGAAGCTTTCAAAAATAAAGATATGGTTTTGGCTAAAAAGGTAATTGAAAATGATGATGAAGTAGATGAATTAAATAAAAAAATTGAAGAGCAGTGCTTAAAGTTTATGGCAATGGAATCACCAGTAGCAACTGATTTAAGAAAGATATTTACAACTTCTAAGATAGTTACAGATTTAGAGAGAATGGCTGATTATGCAGTTGATATTTGTAAAGTTGCTCAAAGGGTTGAATTAGATATTTTAGGTGAAGAGTGTGAACCAGTTTGGCAAATGGTAGATATTTTAAGGAAGATGATAAAAAGGTCATTAGAAGCATTTGTTACAGGTAATGTAAAAGAAGCTTATGAAATTTGCAAGATGGATGATGAAGTAGATATTTTATATAGAGGATTATTTAATGATATTTTAAAGAATATGGCAAAGAATGAAACTATTATTAATAAGGGAGCACAAATATTATTTGCATCTAAATATCTTGAAAGAGTTGGGGATCATGTTACTAATATATGCGAATGGATAATTTTTTCTTCAAAAGGTGATTATGTAGATTTAAATGAGTAATAATAAAGAATATAGGGTATACCTTATATTCTTTTTTGTTAGTTGACAAAAAAAGAATTATTGGGGTAATATATCATAGAGATGATAGGTAATTATAGGAGTGACATTATGAAAAATGTAATAACAAGTGTAATGCCTGATAGTATTGCTGAGGAAGTCGGCATTGAAGAAAATGATATTTTATTATCAGTAAATGGTGAAAAGATAGTTGATATTATAGACTACAGGTTTTTAACTAATGATGAAGAAATAGTTTTAGAGATACAAAAGCCAAATGGAGAAGTGTGGGACTACGAAATTGAAAAAGAATATGGCGAAGAGTTAGGCCTAGAATTTGGTGGCGGTATCATGGATAAAGCAAAAAGATGCAGTAATAAATGTATGTTTTGCTTTATAGATCAAAATCCAAGAGGGATGAGAGAAAGTTTATATTTTAAAGATGATGATTCACGTCTTTCTTTTTTACAAGGTAATTTTGTTACGTTAACAAACATGAAGGAAGAAGATATAGATAGAATTATTAGATATAGAATAAGTCCTATAAATATTTCAGTTCATACAACAAATCCAGAGTTAAGAGTAAAAATGCTTGGCAATAGATTTGCAGGTACTGTTTATAATAGAATAAAGAGATTAGCAGAAGCAGGAATTGAAATGCACTGTCAAATAGTTCTTATACCAGAAGTAAATAATGGTGAAGAGCTTAAAAGGACTATTACTGAATTATATGAATTATATCCAGCAGTAGCAAATATTGCGGTAGTTCCAATAGGAGTTACTAAATATAGAGATGGATTAGTTCAAGTAAAAACATTTACTAATGAAACTGCAAGAAAAGAATTAGAAATGGTTATGGAATTTCAAAAAAGATTTATGAAAGAAATTAATGACCCATTTGTAAGATTTTCAGATGAGTTTTATTTAGTTGCAGGTATAGATGTTCCAGAAGAAAGTTTTTATAATGGATATGAACAAATAGAAGATGGAATTGGAATGATTAGATGTTTCAGGGAAGCTATAAATTATACTGCTCAAGATTTAAATAAAAATATAAAAGGAACTTTTTCTGTACCAACTGGAGCCCTTGCATTTAATGAAGTAAGAAGTGGAATGAAAAAGTTAATGGAAGTTAATCCTAATGTTAAAATAGATACATATAAAATAGTTAATAATTTCTTTGGGGAAACAATAACAGTTGCAGGACTTCTTACTGGAACTGATATTATTGGACAATTAAAGGGGAAAATTAATAGTGAATACTTAATTATGCCTAATAATATGTTTAGAAAAGGTTATGAACTAGGTCCAGCTGAGTATATTATGTTAGATGATACTAAGATTGAGGACATAGAAAAAGAATTAGGGATTAAGGTGCTTGTATGTGATCACACAGGTGAAGATATAGTAAGCATAATAAATGATGTATGTCAGGAGGAACAAGAATAATGGCAAAACCAATAGTTGCTATAGTTGGAAGACCGAATGTAGGTAAATCTACATTATTTAATAAACTAGCAGGAAAAAGAATTTCAATAGTTCAAGATACACCAGGTGTAACAAGAGATAGAGTATATGCGGAAGCTGAATGGCTTAATCATACTTTTACAATGATTGATACTGGAGGTATAGAACCAGAAAACCAAGATATAATAGTTAAGCAAATGAGAAGACAAGCGAACATTGCTATAGAAACAGCTGATGTTATAATGTTTGTAGTTGATGGTAAAGAAGGCTTAACAGCAGCTGATAATGAAGTTGCAACAATGCTTAGAAAATCTAAGAAACCAGTAGTTTTAGTTGTTAATAAAATTGATAACTTAAAAGATGAAGAAAATGCATGGGAATTTTATAATTTAGGTATTGGTGATCCAGTAGCTATATCAGCAGGCCAAGGTAAAGGTCTTGGAGATATGCTTGATATGGTTGTTTCACATTTTGATTCAATTGCTTCAACAGAAGAGGAAGAAGAAGATATAAAAATAGCTATGATAGGTAAACCTAATGTAGGTAAGTCTTCATTAATAAATAGATTATTAGGTGAAGAAAGATTAATTGTATCAGATATAGCTGGAACTACAAGAGATGCTATAGATAGTAAAATTGAAAGTGAATTTGGTAAGTTTACATTAATAGATACAGCTGGTCTTAGAAGAAAAAGTAAAGTTAAAGAAGAAATAGAAAGATATTCTGTTATAAGAACTCTTGCTGCTGTAGAAAGAGCAGATGTTTGTATCTTAATGATAGATGCAACAGAAGGTGTTACAGAGCAAGATGAAAAAATAATAGGATTTGCACATGAATTAAACAAGGCTATAATGGTTATAGTTAATAAATGGGATCTTATTGAAAAAGATGATAAAACAATGGATAACTATAAAAAAGATTTACAAAGTAAGCTTAAGTTTATAAAATATGCTAAATTCTTATTTATATCAGCATTAACTGGTCAAAGAGCACATAAGGTGTTAGAAGTTGCTAGAGAATGTTATGATAATTATGATAAGAGAATTGGTACTGGTGTATTAAATGAAGTTATTAATAAGGCTGTATTAATGAAAGAGCCACCAGTAGTTGCATTAAAGAGACTAAAAATATATTATGCAACACAAGTAGCTACAAAACCACCAAAGTTTGTGTTCTTTGTTAATGATTCAAGTTGTAGACATTTCTCTTATGAAAGATATTTAGAAAATCAATTAAGAGATAATTTTGATTTCAGTGGAACTGGAATACAAATAGAATATAGGGAGAGAAAGGATAGTTAATTTATGAGTAAGGTAGCTTTTTTAGGCGGAGGAAGTTTTGGGATTGCTTTAGCAATTTTATTAGCAAACAAAGGAAATATTATATCAATATACGATAGAAATAGTAATGTTGTAGAGGATATTAATGTTAATAGAAGAAATGATAAATTTATTAAAGGATTAAATGTGCCTAAAAATGTTACGGCCTATAATAGCTTAGAGGAGGCTATACCTAATTCTGATTATGTGGTATTAGCTGTTCCTTCTCATGTAATTAGAAGTGCTGCAAGAAGTATTAAGGGACTTGTAAAAGAAAGTGTACCTGTTATATGTATTGCAAAAGGCATTGAAGAAGGTACTAATAAAACATTAGTTGAAGTTATTGAAGAAGAAATTAATAATCCAGTAGTAATTTTATCAGGTCCAAGTCATGCAGAAGAAGTAGCATTTGATATTCCAACAACAGTGCTTACATCTTCAAATAATATGAAGATAGCTGAAGAAGTTCAAGACCTTTTTATGACTAAAACATTTAGAGTTTATACTAATGATGATTTAATTGGTGTTGAAGTTGGAGGGGCTGTAAAAAATATTATAGCATTAGCAGCTGGAGTATGTGATGGATTAGGATATGGAGATAATACAAAGGCAGCTCTTATGACTAGGGGAATGGCTGAGATAGTTAGAATAGGAACTAAGCTTGGCGGAAGAGTTGAAACTTTCCTAGGCCTTACTGGAATGGGTGATTTGATAGTAACTTGTACTAGCATGCATTCTAGAAATAGAAAAGCAGGATACTTAATAGGTAAAGGTAAGAGTAGGGAAGAAGCTGTTGAAGAAGTTGGAATGATTGTTGAAGGAATCAAGGCATGTAATGCATTTTATAATTTAAAAGAAAAATTAAATGTTGAAATGCCAATAACGGATGCATTATACAAAGTTCTTTTTGAGGGTAGTGATCCAAGAGAAATGGTAAGTAAACTACTGCAAAGAGATAAAAAAGCAGAAAATTACTAATTATATAATGAAAATGTTATTTAATTTAAAGTAATATTTATGTTAAATAATTTTAAAAACTGATTTTTGTGTTAAACAAGAATCAGTTTTTTTATTATGTAAAAAATTATATAATACATCATATTTATTTTTATGAGTACATATTTTAAATTGTAAGAAAAATACATGAAATGTAATTGTTTAATAGTGAATAAAAATATAAATTTTTATTATATTTAATAAAATAAAAAAAATAGTATACTTTTTTTTGCTATGGAATATATTATAGTGTTAAAAATAAATAGGAGGGTGTACTTATGGGCGATTTCAATATATATAAGGATATTGCAGAAAGGACTCAGGGAGACATATACTTAGGTGTTGTTGGACCAGTTAGAACTGGAAAATCTACATTTATTAAAAAATTTATGGATCTTATGGTTATACCAAAGATTGATAATGCTTATAAGAAAGAAAGAGCTAAAGATGAATTGCCACAAAGCAGTTCAGGAAAAACTATTCATACTACAGAGCCCAAATTTGTTCCAAATGAAGCTGTGGAAATTACAATTGATGAAGATATAAAGTTAAAGGTTAGATTAGTAGATTGTGTGGGGTATATTGTTAAGGGAGCTTTAGGATATTTAGAAGATGAAGAGCCTAAGATGGTTAACACTCCATGGTATGAATATGAAATACCATTTGAAGATGCTGCAGAAATTGGAACAAGAAAAGTTATTACTGATCATTCAACTGTAGGTCTTGTTGTTACTACTGATGGAAGTATAACAGGAATAGATAGAGAAGAATACGTTGAAGCTGAAGAAAGGGTTGTAGAAGAGCTTAAATCTATTAATAAACCCTTTATAGTTGTACTTAATACAAAGAACATAAACTCTCCAGAAACAGATTCATTAAAAGATGAGCTTGAAAAGAAATATGATGTTGAAGTTCAAGTTATGGATGTTTATAATATGACAGAAAAAGATATTGAAAAACTATTTAAACATGTACTTAAAGAATTCCCTGTTAAGGAAATAAATATAGATATGCCAACATGGGTAGAAAATTTAGAGCCAGAACATTGGCTAAAGAAAGAATATTTTAAAATAATTAAGGGAATGTGTGAAAGTGTAGATAAAATTAGGGACATAAAACCAGCATTTTATGATGCAAAACAAAATGAAAATTTAAGTGCATCAGATTTAACTCAAATAAAACTTGGTGAAGGAACTGCAAATATATTATTAAAACCAAGTGAAAACATTTTTTATAAAATACTTAGTGAGAATTGTGGTGTTGAAATAGAAGATGAAAGTGAATTAATTGCTCTTGTAAAAGATTTAAATGTTGCAAAAGTAGAATATGATAAAATTAAGGATGCATTAGTTGATGTAAAAGAAACAGGATATGGATTAGTGGCACCTCAATTAAGCGAAATGAAATTTGAAGAGCCAGAAATTGTTAAGCAAGGCACTAAATTTGGTGTTAAGCTAAAGGCAAGTGCACCATCTCTTCATTTTATTAAAGCTGATATTAAAACTGAAATAAGTCCTATAATGGGTTCTGAAAAAGAAAGTGAAGAACTTGTTACAGCTCTTATGGAACAATATGAAAAGGACCCAGCATCTTTATGGCAAAGTAATATGTTTGGAAAATCTTTAGAGGTATTAGTTAAGGAAGGACTACAAAATAAGTTATATAAGATGCCAGAAGATGTGCAAGTTAAAATTCAAAAAACACTTCAAAAAATCATTAATGAAGGTAATGGTGGATTGATTTGTATAATACTATAACATAGATATAGTCTGCTACTAAATAGTTTATTTAGTAGCAGACTATTTTATAAGTACGGATATAAAATATTAAGCAATGTTAAATTGAAAAAAGTATATTATTTTTGGTACAAACTCCTATGTAATTAGAATATAATATAATAAGCAGATAGTATTATGCTTAATATATTATAGTGAAGAGGGATAGTATGGAGAGCAGATTTTGTACCTATAAAAGAGTAGGATATTTAAGAGAAAGGGTTGCTTATGAATTAGGTATAGAGTTTACTGGTGTAATTTATGCCTCGCCAGGCGTGCTAAAACATATAATAAAAAGACATGGAAGACAGTTTGACAAAAGGACTAGAACAGGAATTTTAGAATGGATGAAAAAGATTCTAGATGATCCTGATTATATTGGAATTTATAAAAATGATGAGGGACAGACTGCTATAGAATTTATTAAAAAAGCTTATACTAATTTGCTTTTAGGAGTTGAAGTAGATGAAGAAAAACAATATATTTATGTAACTACTATGTATCCTATAACTGATAGGAAAATAGAAAATAGAATTTATAGTGGAAAATTAATTAATATTAAAAAAAATAAATAAAATATTTGCTATAAATAAAATTCAAATATATAATATAAAATTAAGTATATAGGATTTTTGAGGTGAGAAAAGGCTCCTCATGCGCTGGAACTATTCAGTAAACAGAGATGCAGGAAATGTCGCCCTGCCATAAATCCTGGAACATGGTTAGAAGTAACAAGTGATAAGTGACAGGTTTAGGAAAAATATAATTTATTGGGGCTGTCGCACTAAAACTTTTATACACAATATATTGTTTTTTATTTATTCTTAATGCGACATCCCCGTACCTAAACTTGTCACTTGTAACTTCAAATTAAAAGAGAGATTATATTTTGGAGGATAAAATGAAGAAAATAGCGGTAATTTTTAATGGTGGAACAATATCTATGAAGGTTGATGAAAGAATTAAGGCAGCTGTTCCAAGTTTAACTGGTGAAGAGATAATGTCTATGGTAACTGGAATAGAAGAATATGCAGAAATTGAATCTTATAGTTTTTCAAGTATGCCATCACCACATATGACTTTTAAAACAATGTTAGAATTAAGTGAGTTTTCAAAAGAATTATTAAATAGAGAAGATATTGATGGTGTTGTAATTACTCATGGAACAGATACTTTAGAAGAAACAGCATATCTTTTAGACTTAACAATAAATAGTGACAAGCCTGTTGTAATTACAGGTGCAATGAGAAGTGGCTCAGAACTTGGTTATGATGGACCTTCAAATTTAGCAGCTTCAATTTGTACAGCAATTTCTGATGATGCAAAGGGAAGAGGAGTGCTTGTATGCTTTAATGGTGAATTAAATTCAGCTGCAGAAGTAACAAAAGCAAATTCTATGGCATTAAATGCATTTATAACTCCTAATTTTGGACCAATAGGAATTGTTGACAATAATAAAGTAATGTTTTATAGAGATGCAAAGAAAACAGAAACATATGATGCAAAAGAAATTAATAAAGATGTTTTATTAATTAAATGTGTAGCTGATATGGACTCTACATTAATTGACTTTGCAATTGAAAAGGGATTTGGTGGAATAGTTATTGAAGCTTTAGGAAGAGGAAATGTACCTCCAAGAATGGTTGAAGGGATAAAAAGAGCATTAGATAATAAAATGCCTATAGTTGTAGTATCTAGATGTTTTGAAGGTAGAGTACACGAATCATATGGATATGAAGGTGGAGGAAAAATGCTTAAGGATTTAGGGGTTATCTTTGGTGATACATTACCTGGACAAAAGGCCAGAGTTAAACTTTCATTAGCTATAAACAGCAACATAAGTTATGATGAAATAAAAAATCAATTTTAAAAATAGAGTTAGGTTTTCGAGGGCACTGAAAAACATTAAGTTTTTCAGTGCCCTCGGTTTTCTAGCTCTATTTTTTATTAAAAATAAAATTGTAAACAAATTGTTAATAAAATGTTGACAGAAAACCATATAAAGATATAAACTAATTTTATTGTTTAAAAAGTAATAAATTTTTATATATAAGAAGAAAGTGGCAGGGGAAATAGTATGATAAGGAGCATGACTAGCTTTGGAAGAAGCAACAGTGAAGAAGGTAAAAAAAGAGTATTTACTGTTGAAATGAAAAGTGTAAATAGTAGATATTTAGATGTAAATATTAGAATGCCTAAAAGTATAATTTCTTTAGAGGAAGAAATTAGAAAAATGATTAGTAATTCTCTTAATAGAGGAAAAGTTGATGTCTTTATTAATATAAAGAATTATAATGAAGGTGCTGGAGTACCTAAGGTTGATATTAACTTAGCACAAGGGTATTTACAATGTCTTAAAGAAATTGAAGAAAAATTAAATATCAAAAATGATATATCTGTAATGCAAATAGCAAGATTTCCAGAAGTAATCACTATGATTGAAGAAGAAGACAAAATAGATGAAATATGGGAAGAATTAAAACCTTTAATAAGTTCATCATTAGATATGATGATTAACATGAGAGAAGTTGAAGGTGAAAAATTAAAAGAAGATATATTAATTAAAATAAATCAAATTGAAGAATTAGTATCTAAGGTAGAAGAATTTGCAGATAGCATTCCTAAGGTATTTAAGCAAAAGCTTGAAGAAAGATTAAAAGATTTATTAGGAAATGTTGAAGTAGATGAAAATAGAATTGCTACTGAAGTTTGTATATTAGCAGATAAAGCAACTGTTGATGAAGAAATAATAAGACTAAACAGTCATATTAATCAAGTGAGAGAAACATTAAAATTAAATGAACCTATTGGAAGAAAACTTGATTTTATAGTTCAAGAAATGAATAGAGAAACAAATACAATTGGTTCAAAGTCTAGTGATATCAAAATGACTAATATAGTTATTGATATAAAAAATATACTTGAAAAAATTAGAGAACAAGTTCAAAACATAGAATAATAGGAGGAAAAGCATGGGAATAAAATTAATTAATATTGGTTTTGGTAATATTGTATCAGCTAACAGATTAGTTGCTATAGTTAGTCCAGAATCAGCACCAATTAAGAGAATAATCCAAGAAGCTAGAGATAGAGGAATGCTTATTGATGCTACTTATGGAAGAAGAACTAGAGCTGTTATAATTACTGATAGTGATCATGTTATATTATCAGCAGTGCAACCAGAAACTGTTGCACATAGATTAGTAGACAAAGATGAAGCTGCAGACGAGGTTGATGAATAATGCATAATAGAGGACTATTAATAGTTATTTCTGGCCCATCAGGTGCTGGAAAGGGAACAATTTGTAAGGCGCTTTTAGAAAAGATAGATGATTTATTTATTTCTGTTTCAGCAACTACAAGAAGTCCGAGAGAAGGTGAAGTTGATGGTGTTAATTATCACTTCCTTACTAAAGAAGACTTTATATCAAAAGTAGAAAGAAATGACTTTTTAGAATATGCAGAAGTACATGGTAACATGTATGGTACGCCAAAATTCAAAGTTGAAGAAATGTTAGAACAAGGTAAAAATGTAATATTAGAAATAGATATTCAAGGTGCATTAAAGGTTAAGGAAAACTTTAGTGAAGGAGTATTTATTTTTATACTTCCTCCATCTATGGAAGAGTTAAAACAAAGAATAATAAAAAGAGGAAGCGAAACGCAAGAATCATTAATGACAAGATTTAAAAATGCATATCAAGAAATAAACTATGTTTCTAAGTATAACTATGCAGTAGTTAATGATGAAGTTGATACGGCAGTTGAAAAAATAGAGGGTATAATTGTCGCAGAAAAGTGTAGAGTAGATAGAATAAAAGATACAATATTAGATTCTAAGGAGGGCGTAATTCATGAACAACTCTATGATTAATCCATCAGTGGTAGATTTATTAAAAAAGGTAGAAGACAGATATTCACTAGTAATAGTTACATCAAGAAGAGCAAGACAAATAATAGATGGTGCTGTACCATTAACAACAGTTCCTTCAAATAAAGCATTAACAATAGCAATAAACGAAGTTAATGAAGGAAAAATTTCTTATTGTAAAAACAATGAAGGAACAAAATAGTTATGAGTAAATGTGTTGTTATTGGCGTTACTGGAGGTATTGCAGTATATAAAGCATTAGATGTAATTAGTGCTTTAAGAAAAAAAGATATTGAAGTTCATGTTATAATGACTGAAAGTGCATCAAAATTTGTAAATCCACTAACATTTCAATCAATAAGTCAAAATATGGTTGTAACAGACATGTTTGCAGAGCCAAAGGCTTGGGAAATTCAGCATATTTCATTAGCTCAAAAAGCTGATTTAATGCTTATAGCACCTGCAACAGCAAATGTTATAGGTAAAATTTCAAATGGAATTGCAGATGATATGTTATCTACAACTGTAATGGCAACTAAAGCTAAAGTACTTATAGCACCTGCTATGAATACAAATATGTATCAAAATCAAATAGTTCAAAATAATATTTCAAAATTAAAAGATTTTGGATATAAATTTATTGAACCAGCTAGTGGAAGATTAGCATGTGGTGATATAGGTATAGGTAAATTAGCGGATGTAAATACAATTGTTGAAAGAGTTATAGAAGAACTTGAAGATAAAGAACAAGATTTGTTAGGAAAAAAAGTACTAGTTAGTGCTGGACCTACTATTGCACCTATTGACCCAGTAAGATATATAACTAACAGATCAACTGGTAAAATGGGATATGCTATTGCAAAAGAAGCAAGAGATAGAGGTGCAGAAGTAATTTTAGTTTCAGGTCCTACAAATTTAGAACCACCTAAAAACGTAAAAATAATTAACATAAAAACTAATGAAGAAATGAAAAAAGAAATTTTACAAAATTTTAAATGGGCAGATATAGTAATAAAGTCAGCAGCAGTTGCTGATTATAAGCCAAAGGAATATAGTAAAGAAAAGATTAAAAAGGGTGAAGGTGACCTTAATATTTGTTTAACTAGGGATAATGATATATTAAAATTTCTAGGAGAAATTAAAACTCACCAAGTTTTAGTTGGATTTGCTGCTGAAAGTAATAATGTACTTGAAAATGCAGAAAGAAAACTAAAAAACAAGAACTTAGATTTTATAGTAGCAAATGATATTACATCTTCTGATACTGGATTTGGAAGTGAAGACAATAAAGTAGTTATTTTATCTAAAAATAATGAAAAGCTTGAACTAGAAAAAATGAGTAAAAAGGAAGTTGCAAGTAATATATTTGATATGATTTTAGAAAAGCGCTAATTGCGCTTTTCTTTATATACAATATATATTTTAAAGGTTAAAATATATAGAAACTGAAAGTAAGAAGGTGATAATTTGAAGTTATATGCTGAAGTTATTATAAATTCTGAAGCATTAGAAATAGATAGACCTTTTACATATAAAGTTCCAGAAGAATTCAATAATGAAATTAAAATAGGCCAAATAGTAAAAGTTCCCTTTGGAAAAGGAAATAAAACATCTGAAGGGTTTATATTAAATTTGAAGAATGATGATAATATAAAGTTCAAAACTAAAAATATAGCAGCTATTTTAGTAAAAGATCCAGTTATTGATGAAGATGATATTAATCTTATTGAATTTTTAAGAGAAAAAACATTGTGTAAGTATATTGATGCTTTTAGGCTTCTTATTCCAGTTGGAATAATGAAGGGAGCTAAAGCTAAGAAAAAAAAGGTTATAGTTTTAAAAAATGAAGATTTAAGTAATATAAAAAATCCTGATGGATATAAAAAAATTGTTGAGTTTTTTAAGACGAATTCGGGAAAATATACTAAAAGTGAACTTATTAATGAGCATTCAATTTCTCAATATAAATTAAATAAATTAATAGAAAATGAAGTTTTATCAATAGAAGAAGAAAGCGTATTTAGATATAATGATAGAGTTTATAATAAGGATAGTGCTAAGACATTAACAATAGAACAAGAAAATATTATAAGAGAATATATTAACTCTGATGATAAAATGTTTTTGCTTAAGGGAGTTACAGGATCAGGTAAAACAGAAGTTTATATGAAGCTTGTTGAAAGAGTATTATTAGAAGGGAAATCAGCTATTATATTAGTTCCAGAAATTGCTTTAACACCACAAATGATTGAAAGGTTTAAAGGAAGATTTGGTGTAAATGTTGCTTTATTTCACAGTAAATTATCTGATGGTGAAAGATTTGATGAATGGTTTAGAGTAAAAGAAGGAAAGTCAAAAGTTATAGTAGGAGCTAGAAGTGCAATATTTCTTCCTGCAAAAAATTTAGGCTTAATAATTATTGATGAAGAGCATGAAAATACTTATAAATCTGAACAAAATCCTAAATATCAAACAAAGGAAGTAGCAGAATATTTAAGTGAATTAAAAGGATGTAAAGTTATTTTAGGCTCAGCTACACCGTCAATAGAAACTTACTATAGAGCTTTAACTGGGGAAATGAAGCTTTTAGAGATAAATTCAAGGGTAGATAATAAAGCTATGCCACCAATGAAGGTTATTGATATGAGAAATGAACTTAAAGGTGGTAATAAATCATTATTTAGTAGAGAATTATTTATTGCAATACAAGAAAGACTAAAAAGAAAAGAACAAATTATTTTGTTTTTAAATAGAAGAGGATTTTCAACTTTTGTTTCATGTAGAAGCTGTGGATATGTATTTAAGTGTGATGAATGCGATATTTCAATGACTTATCATAAAAATGGATTATTAATATGTCATTATTGTGGGAAAACAAAAAGGGAACCAAGAGAATGTCCTAAATGTCATAGTAAATATGTAAAATTCTTTGGTGCTGGCACTCAAAGAGTTGAAGAAGAAGTTAAAAAATATTTTAATAATGCAGGGATATTAAGAATGGATGTAGATACAACAAGAGATAAGCATTCATATGAAAGGATTTATAATACTTTTAAAAATGGTGAAGCAGATATTTTAATAGGTACACAAATGGTTTCTAAAGGGCTTGATTTTAAAAATGTTACTTTGGTTGGTATTTTAGCTGCAGATATGTCTATTAATATTCCAGATTATAGGGCAGCAGAAAGAACTTTTCAAATAATAACTCAAGTAGCAGGAAGAGCAGGAAGAGGAGATAAGCAAGGAGAAGTTTTAATTCAAACTTATACACCACAACATTATAGCTTGCAATATGCTGTTAATTATGATTATGAAGGTTTTTATGAAAAGGAATTTACAGTAAGGGCTATGATGAAGTATCCACCTTTTGGAAAATTACTTTTAATAAATGGAACATCAAAAAAAGAAGATTTATTAAAGAATTTTATGCACAAAATAACAATGATGATTAAACCCTTAGTTGAAAATTGCTTAGATATTGAAATTTTAGGACCGATTCCCTGTATGATTTCTAAAGTAAAGGAAAATTATAGATGGCAAATTGTTATAAAAGGTGAATTTGATTCATATTTTTCAAAAAATATTAAGGAAATACTTTATGATGAGAACAAGAACGTATATAATGATATACGAATAAGTATGGATATTAATCCAAATAATTTATTCTAGGAGGGCATAAAAATGGCAATAAGAAATATTAGAACTATTGGTGATGATGTTTTAAGAAAAAAATGTAAAGAGGTAGTTGAAATAACAAATAGAGAACTTACTCTAATTGAAGATATGGTAGACACTATGTTTGAAGCTAACGGGGTTGGATTAGCAGCGCCACAAGTTGGTGTATTAAAGAGAATATTTGTTATAGATATTGGTGATGAAAATGGAACTATGGTATTCATAAATCCAGAAATTTTAGAAACTAAAGGAACTCAATGTGATGAAGAGGGCTGCTTAAGTATACCTGGAGAATCAAACCCAGTAGAAAGACCTAATTATGTTAAGGTAAAAGCATTTAATGAAAAAGGTGAAGAATTTATCTTAGAAGGTGAAGAATTATTAGCAAGAGCTATTCTTCATGAAAATGATCACTTAAATGGTGTATTATATGTTGATCATGTAAAGTAGGAGGAAGGTTAATGAAAATAGTATTTATGGGAACTCCAGATTTTGCAGTTCCATCATTAGAAGCTTTAATTGATAAATTTGGAGTTGAAGCTGTATTTACTCAACCAGATAGACCTAGAGGAAGAGGAAAGAAAATGGTCTTTTCTCCAGTTAAAGAAATTGCTGTAAAACATGATATTAAAGTTTTTCAACCTGAAAAGTTAAAGGATGATATAGAAGCTGTAGAGTATTTAAAAGAACTTAAGCCAGATTTTATAATTGTAGTAGCTTTTGGTCAAATATTAACTAAAGAAGTGCTAGATATACCTAAGTATGGATGTATAAATTTACATGCATCATTATTACCAATGTATAGAGGTGCAGCACCTTTAAATTGGGTTATAATTAATGGTGAAGAGAAAACTGGAAATACAACAATGCTTATGGATGTTGGATTAGATACTGGTGATATGTTATTAAAAGATGAAGTTGAAATAACTAAGAATATGACTTCTGGTGAATTACATGACATATTAATGAACAGAGGTGGAGAACTTTTAATTAAAACAATTGAAGGTTTAGCAGAAGGTTCAATTACTCCAGAAAAACAAGAAGGGGAAACTTGTTATGCAAAAATGCTTTCTAAAGAAACTGGAAAGATAAATTGGAATAATTCTGCACAAGATATTCATAATTTAATTAGGGGGCTTAATCCAAGACCTATTGCTCACACTACCTATAAAGAGGAGCCTATGAAGATATACGAATCAGAAGTATTATTACAAAGTAGTAATAAGGAGCCAGGTGTTATAATAGAAGTGAATAAGAAAGGGATGAAAGTTAGCACAGGAAATGGTATATTATTAGTTAAGAAAATACAATTTCCAAATGGAAAGCCTTTAACTATTGAACAATATATAAATGGTAAAGAAATTGAGGTAGGGTGTAAGTTAATATAATATGAAAGGAGAGGGGATATATGTTTTATCCAGGACTTTATTTTGACAAAACTATGCTTTTGTTAGTTCCAGCAATGATAATTGCTTTTTGGGCTCAAACAAAAGTTAGCAGTACTTATAAAAGATATAAGAATGTAAGAATAGCAAATGGATATACTGGTGAAAATATAGCGAGAATGATACTCGATGCTCAAGGATTATATGATATTCCTGTTGTTGAAGTAAGAGGTGAATTAACTGATCATTATGATCCAGTAAGCAGACAGGTTAGATTATCTACAGAGGTTTTTCACAGAGCAAGTATTGCATCAGCAGGAGTTGCTGCACATGAAGTTGGGCATGCAATTCAACATGCACAAAACTATAAACCTTTAGTGTTAAGAACTTCTATAGCAAGAGCTGTTAATTTTAGCAGTCAAGCATCTATAATAATTTTTATGTTAGGTTTATTATTTAGTATTCCTGCATTAACAAACATTGGAATTATATTTTTCAGTGTAGCAGTATTTTATCAAATTGTTACATTACCAGTTGAGTTTAATGCTTCTAGAAGAGCTTTAAACATATTAGAAAATAGAAATATTTTATATGGTGATGAAATTAAGGGAGCTAAAAATGTTTTAAGTGCAGCAGCTATGACTTATGTAGCAGCAGCATTAATGTCAATATCACAATTAATAAGATTAATTGCAATTAGCAATAGAAATAACGATTAAGAGGTAACGTATGAATAGTAGAGAAGTAGCATTAAATATAATTAACAGAGTACTAATAGAAGGAGCTTATTCAAATTTAGTTTTATCAAATGAATTAAATGAAAGTGATTTAAACGAAAAAGATAGAGCTTTAGTAACAGAACTTGTTTATGGAACTATAAGAAGAAAAAAGACATTAGATATGATAATTTCAAATTATATTAAAGATATATCATTAATGGATGAAAAAGTATTAAATATATTAAGAATGGCAATTTATCAAATGCATTTCTTAGATAAGGTTCCAGAGTTTGCAGCATGCAATGAAGCTGTTGAATTAGCAAAACAAATTTCAGTTCAAGATTCTAAATTAGTAAATGGAATATTAAGAAGCTATACTAAAAACCCTGATGATATGGATGTTAAAGATAAGATAGATAGATTAGTATATCAATATTCTTATGAACCATGGTTTATAAGAATGATTTATAAGCAATATGGTGAAGAAAATGGAAGAAAGATATTAGTAGGATTAAATTCTACACCTAAAGTAACAGTAAGAGTTAATACTTGTAAAGCTGATTATGATGAAGTATATGAAAGACTTGAAGAAATGGGATATGATATAGAAGAAGGGTATGCTTGTCCAGAAGCTATAATAATAAAGGGTGGAAGTTCAATTGAAAGTAATGAATTATTCAAAGAAGGATTAATAACAGTTCAAGATGAAAGTGCTATGATTGTAACACCACTTTTAGATGTAAAAGTAGGAGATATTGTATTAGATTTATGTGCTGCTCCAGGTGGAAAAACAACTCATATAGCAGAGCTTTTAAATGGTGAAGGAAAAGTATACTCTTTTGATTTACATGAAAATAAATTATCTTTAATAAATGAAAATTTAGAAAGATTAGGATTAAAGGATGTTGAAGTAGAAGCTATGGATGCAACTAAACTAAATCCTAAATATGTTTCATTTGCAGATAAAGTATTAATAGATGTTCCTTGTTCAGGACTTGGAATTATAAGAAAGAAACCAGAAATAAAGTGGAATAAATCAAGAAAATCACTTAAAGATTTAGTTCCAACTCAAAGAGAAATAATGGAAAATGCTTGGACTTATTTAAAGAGTGGTGGAACAATGCTATATTCTACTTGTACATTAAATGTTGAAGAAAACCAAGATAATATTGAATGGTTCTTAAACAAGCATAAAGATGCAAAAGTTGAAAAGATATTCTTAGGAAATATGGATAACTTCATGTATAACAATGATGGTTCATTAACAATTTTGCCAAATGAATATATGGATGGTTTCTATGTTGCTAAGATAATCAAAAAATAGTAGGTGAAAAAATGTATAATATTTTAAATTTTACATTAGAAGAATTACAAGATTGGATGAAAGAAAATAAAGAAAGTGCTTTTAGAGCAAAACAAGTTTTTTCTTGGATATACAAGGATGTTTGGAATTTTGATGATATGAAGAACATTCCAGGAACATTAAAGGAAAAACTAAAAGAAAGCTTTATTATAGATATTCCTAAAATTGTAGAAGTATATGAATCTAATGTAGATGATACAAAAAAATTATTATTGTCTATGCAAGATAATAACTTAATTGAATGTGTTCTTATGAAATATAAGCATGGAAATTCAATTTGTGTATCTACTCAAGTTGGTTGTAGAATGGGGTGTAAATTTTGCGCCTCAACAATTGGCGGAAGAATAAGAGATTTAAGTAGTGGAGAAATACTTGCTCAAATTATGGTAGCACAAAGGTATTTAGGAGAAAGAATTTCTAATGTTGTATTAATGGGAAGTGGAGAACCTTTAGATAATTTTGATAATGTAATAAAGTTTTTAAAATTAGTTAATGCAGAATATGGATTAAACATAGGACAAAGACATATTACTTTATCAACTTGTGGTATAGTACCTAAGATAATTGAATTAGCTGATTTAAATTTAAGTATTACACTTGCAATTTCATTACATGCATTTAGTGATGAAAAGAGAAGGGTTATAATGCCTATTGCAAATAAATATACTATAGCAGAGATATTAGATGCTTGTAAGTATTATATGAATAAAACTGGACGTAGAATTACATATGAATATTCTTTGGTATCAGGAGTAAATGATAGTAAAGAAGATGCAAGATCGCTATCAAAACTTTTAAAAGATATGAATGGTCATGTTAATTTAATTCCAGTAAATGAAATAAAGGAAAATACTTTAAAAAGACCATCTAAAAAAACTATAGAAGATTTCGAGGGAATATTAAAAGCTCATGGAATTGAAGCTACAGTTAGAAGAGAAATGGGTAGCGATATTAATGCTGCATGCGGTCAGCTTAGAAGAAGTTATTTAGAAACACAAAAATAAAGGGGAGAAGACAAATGGTGGGAATGAAGAGTGATGTAGGTATAGTTAGAACATTAAATGAAGACTATGCTGGATACAGTGAAGAAGCTAAATATAAATTATATGTTGTAGCAGATGGGATGGGAGGTCATAATGCTGGGGAAGTAGCTAGCAAAATGGCTGTGGAAGCCGTGAAGTCTTACGCAAAAGAAAATTATGACAATGAGGGGACAAATGTACTAGAAAATGCAATTGAATTTGCAAATTCTAAAATTTATAATAAAGCAATTGAAAGTAGTGAATATAAAGGTATGGGAACTACATTAGTTGCTGCATTAGTTAGTGATAATAATATATTTATTGCTAATGTTGGTGATAGTAGTTGTTTTGGAATTACAAATAATAGTATAGAAAAAATTACAAAGGATCACTCATTAGTTCAAGAATTAATTGATTCTGGTACAATTACAGAAGAAGAAGGCAGAAATCACCCAAAGAAAAATGTTATTACACGTGCATTAGGTACTAGCAACATAGTAAAGATTGATATATTTAAATATGATTTAAGTTCTTATGACAAATATTTATTGTGTACAGATGGATTATCAAATGAAGTATTAAAAGATGAAATGTTAGAAGAAATTAAAAGAGTTGATGATTATAATCATGCCTGTGACAAGTTAATTTTATTAGCAAAAAGTCGAGGGGGAAGAGATAATATTACGGTCTTGCTATTTGGAGGAGAGGTGTAAAAATGATCGGTGAAGTATTAGGAAATAGATATGAGCTGGTGGAAAAGATTGGCGAAGGTGGAATGGCTATAGTTTATAAGGCTAGAGATAATAAGTTAAGTAGATTAGTTGCTGTAAAAGTATTAAAAAAGGAATTTGCCAATAACAAGGATATATCAGATAAATTTAAAAAAGAAGCAACTGCAGTAGCAAATTTTTCTGATGCAAACATTGTGAATGTATTAGATGTTGGACATGAAGAAGAAGGAAATATTGATTACTTTGTTATGGAGTATGTTAATGGAAAAACGTTAAAAGAGTTAATTGTTGGTAGTGGAAAATTAAATTATACTACTGCAATAAGTATTGCAATTCAAATAGCAAAGGCATTAGAATGTGCACATAAAAATAATATAATTCATAGAGATGTAAAACCACAAAATATATTAGTTACTGAAAGTGGCTTAATTAAAGTAACTGATTTTGGAATAGCAAAAAGTTCAACTTCAGCAACTATTACCAATACAACTACAATAATGGGATCAGCTCATTATTTATCACCAGAACAAGCAAAGGGTTCTTTTGTAGATTTAAGAAGTGATATTTATTCTTTGGGGGTTGTTTTATATGAAATGGTAACAGGGGTTCTTCCTTTTGATGGAGAATCACCAGTTACAATTGCATTAAAGCATATTCAATCAGAGCCAATTGAACCTAAGAAACAAAACCAAGCTATACCTGATAGTTTAAATAATTTGATTATGAAGTGTATGAGCAAGGAGTGTATTAATAGATATCAAAATTGTAAAGAATTAATAGATGATTTGCAAAAAATAAAGGAAAATCCTAATGTATCAATTGGTACAGTTGAAAATTATGATGATGGAAAAACTATCATTATGGAACCAATAAGAGTTGAGGATTTTGTAAAAAGTGAATCGTCAAAGAACACTTCAGAAGAGTCAAAAAATAAAATTTATACAAGAGATGATTTTGAAAATGATTATGATGATTACGAAGATGATGAAGATGATGATATAGAAATATTTAAGAAAAGTAAGAAAGCTAATCAAAATAATAAAACTAATAAAAATAAGAAAAATAAAAATACTGCAATTATAATAGGCATATCTGCAATAGTATTAGCATTATTATTAGGGGTTGGCTTTGCTTGGGGATCAGGATCATTTAGTGGTAGTAGTACTAGTAATAGCGAAAAGAAGGTTACAATTCCAGATATTAAAGGCATGTTAGTTGATGATGCAACTAAGGAATTAGAAAAGTTAGGATTAAAATTAAAGATTTATGAAACTGTTGAAAGTGATAAAGCTGAAGGAACAATATTAGAAATGTCACCAGAAGCTAATAAAACTGCTAAAAAGGGTGATGTAATTAATGTTAAGATAGCTGGAGCAAGTAAAAAGGTAACAGTACCTGATTTAAGAGATAGAGAAATAAATTATATAAAAGATTTCTTAACTCAAAAAGGATTAAATTATGAAATTACTGAAGAATATAGTGACAATGTTGAATCAGGATATTTAATAAGACAATATCCTGAAAAAGGAACAGATGTAGCAATAGGTTCAACAATACAATTAACTATAAGTAAGGGGCCTAAAGAAACTTATGTTTCTGTTTCAAATTATATAGGAACTAATGTTGATAAGGCTAAGGGTGAATTAGAAAGCCAAGGTTTAGTGGTATTGTTAGAAGAGCAAAAAACAGAAGATAAATCACAAGATGGAATGGTATTAAAACAAACTATTGAAGGTGGAACTAAGGTATCAAGTGGTTCAAGAATTACTCTTATTTATGGAAGATATACAGAAACTTCAATAGATGTTAGTAAGTATATTAGTGTTGGTATGACATTATCTGATGCAGTAAGTTCATTAGAAAGTGCTGGAATATCATATTCTATTTCAGGCGCATCACAAGATGTTGATATGAGTTCTTATGTTGTAAAAGGATTTAACAATAAGATTAAAAAAGGTGAAACTGTTAAAATTCAAGTTGAAAAAATATCTTCAGTTGATAATAATGGTGGCAACAACAGTAATACTGGTAATACTGGTAATACTGGTAATACTGGTAATAATGGTAATAATGGCAATGATGGCAAAGATGATGACACTAATAAACCAGATAGCGGAGATAGTGGCTCAGGTAATGATAATAATAAAGATGAAAGTACAGCAGATAGAATAGGAATTGATACAAATAAAAATAATGATGTAAGTATAAACAACTAGTGTTAATAGATAATATGATGAAAAAGTGAGATTGCAATAATGTAATTTCACTTTTTTTTCATTTTATAAAATAAAATATTGCATTTATTTAATAATAGTGTTTATTATTATTAAGAAGAGTAAAATGTTTGGAGGTACTATGAAAGGAAAAATAATCAAAGGAATTGGTGGTTTTTATTATGTAAAAACTACTGATGGACTAATAGAGTGCAAAGCAAGAGGAAAGTTTAGACATAGAGATATGAAGCCTCTTGTTGGAGATGACGTAGAAATAGTAGTAGAGCATGGCAAAGGTGTTATTTGTGACATTCATGAAAGAAAAAGTGAACTTATCAGACCTACAGTTGCTAATGTAACACAAGCATTTGTTGTTTTTGCAATTAAAACTCCTGATATTAATTATGATTTATTAAACAGATTTTTAGTATTATGTGAACATAATAATATAAAAGCAATTGTATGTTTAAATAAAGTTGATTTAGTATCAGATGAAGAAAGAAAAATTGTTAAGGAAAAAATTAATTCAATTGGTTATGAAGTGTTGTTTATTAATGCAAAACAAGGTCTTGGTGTTGAAGCATTAAATGAAAAGTTAGAAGGGAATGTAACTGTGCTTTGTGGGCCATCAGGAGCTGGAAAATCAACACTTATAAACACCTTAACTGAAAAATATTACATGGAAACAGGGGAAGTTTCAGATAAATTAGGAAGAGGAAAACATACAACAAGACATAGTGAACTTATTGATGTACAAGATGGATACATAGTTGATACACCAGGTTTCTCAACATTGGAAGTTACTTTTATAGATAAGGATGATTTAAAATATTGCTTCCCAGAATTTGAAGAATACAATAATCAATGTAAGTTTAGGGGATGCTCACATTATAAGGAACCTAGTTGTGCAGTTAAAATGGCAGTAGAAGAGGGTAAGATTAATAAAGTTAGATATGACTTTTATATAAGAACATTACAAGAAATAATGAATGGGAGGAAATACTAATGATTAAAATAGCACCATCAATATTATCAGCAGATTTTTCAAAATTAGGCGAAGAAGTAATAAAGCTTAATGATGCAGGAGCAGATTTTATTCATATAGATGTAATGGATGGAGAATTTGTACCAAATATAACATTTGGGATGCCTGTAATAAAAGCAATTAGAAATAAAACAAACAAGGTTTTTGATGTTCATTTAATGATTAATAATCCACAAAGATATATAGATGGATTTATTGATGCAGGAGCAGATATAATTACTTTACATTATGAAGCAGAAAAGCATTTAGACAGGGCTATACAATATATTAAATCAAAGGGAGTAAAGGCTGCAGTAGCATTGAATCCTGCAACTCCAGTTTGTGTATTAAAAAATATAATAGCTAATTTAGATATGGTTTTAATAATGTCTGTAAATCCAGGCTTTGGAGGACAAAGTTTTATACCATATTCTTTAGATAAAATTAAAGAAGTTAAAGAAATGGCGATTAAAGCAGGAAATGAAAATATATTAATTCAAGTAGACGGTGGTGTAGGCAAGGATAATGTAAAAGATGTTATTGAAGCTGGAGCAAATGTAATTGTAGCAGGTTCTGCTATATTTAATGGCGGAGATATTGAAGAAAATATTAAATCATTAAGAGGGTAATAAATGAAATGTTTAATAATGTCTGGAGGAGAAAAGCCAAAAGATGAAGTTATAAGAAAGTATGCAAGTTCTTGTGAACTAATAATAGGAGTAGATAAAGGTTGCAATTATCTTTATGATTTAAATATAACTCCTCAATACATAGTTGGTGATTTTGATTCCTCTAAGGCTGAAGTAATAAAAAAATTAGAGAATCTTGGAGCAGTAAAATATAAGTATAATTGCGAAAAAGATTTTACTGATTCAGAAGAAGCTTTTGAATTAGCAATATCAAAAAAAGCAAGTGAAATTTATTTTTTAGGGTCTACAGGGAAAAGATTAGATCATACATTAGGTAATTTAGGATTATTATTAAATGCTTTAAATAAGGGTGTTAGAGCGCAAATAATAGATGATAGAAATAAGGTTTTTTTAGTGAATTCAAATTTTAAAATTTATAGTGATGATGAATATAAATATATATCATTTTTAGCATATAATGAAGAAATTAAGGAATTTACAATTAAAGATGCAAAATATACATTAGATAAGTATAAATTAAAAGTTGGAGACTCAAGAACTGTTTCAAATGAATTTAATTCAAATGAAATAAACATAGAAGTTTCTAATGGCAATTTATTAGTTATGTTTTCAAAAGATTAAAATAAAAAAATTTTTTAAAATTATGCACCACTTTATATTTTACTGCATAGAATGAGTAGTAAGGAGTGGTGTATTTTATTTTAAAATAAAATTACATTCTTAGTTTTTAATATAAAGCTAGTGAATGGAGGGAAAATATATGAAGATAGTAGCAATTAAGTTACCTAAATTTTTATCATCAATTATAAAATTTTTTACTAGAAAGAAATAGTACATATGAAAAATAAATAACTTGTTATTATTAAAAGTATGGATTATTAAAATTTAGTAAAATAAAAAATGCAATTGATTTAATCAATTGCATTTTCTATTTGAACTTATATTGCTCTTTCAACTTTACCAGATCTAAGACATCTTGTACAAACGTGAACAGTTTTTGGTGTTCCGTTAACTAAAGCCTTTACTCTCTTTATGTTAGGAGCCCAAGTTCTCTTAGATTGACGATGTGAGTGTGAGTATTGAGTTCCAGATACTACACCTTTGTTACAAACTTCGCATCTTCTTGCCACTTGAAAACACCTCCTTATTGTATGAAGATAATTTCTCTTCAATAGGACAAAATAGATTTTAACATAACTTATATTAAAAATGCAAGATTATTTGAAAAAAATATTTAAAAAAATTATAATATCATGGTAAATGAAGCGCGAAAAGGATAAATTAACTTGAATTAATATGGTAACTAATATACAATGTTTTATATGGAAAGATATAAAGGAGGAATTTGTATGGTAGGATATTCAAATGACCTAGGAAGTATACACTATTCTGAAGAGGTATTAGCAAAAATAGTAGGATTATCAACAATGGAATGTTATGGTGTTGTTGGTATGGTGTCTAAAAATGCTACAGAAGGTTTATGGGAGTTAATGAGAATTGAAAATTTAAGTAAGGGTGTTAAATTAAATTTTAATGATGATGATAAATTAATAATTGAATTATCTATAATGGTTGAATATGGGACTAAAATTTCTGTAATAGCTAATAATATTATTCAAAAGGTACGTTATAGTGTTGAAAATTATACTGGACTAAAGGTTGCTTCAGTTACGGTTAATGTTCAAGCGGTTAGAGTCTAGGAGGGAACAAAATGAAATATGATAGAATAAACGGCCATGATTTTTATAATATGGTTGTTAATGCTAGTAATAGATTACTGGAAGAAAGTGATTTTGTTAATGCTTTAAATGTATTTCCTGTACCAGATGGTGATACAGGGACAAATATGTCTATGACATTTAAAGCGGCAGTTAAAGAAATAGAAAACTTAAATTCAGAATCTATAGGTGAAACTTCTAAGAAGTTAGCTAAAGGTGCTTTAATGGGAGCAAGAGGTAACTCAGGTGTTATATTATCTCAAATACTTAGAGGGATTTCTAAAGGATTAGAAGGAAAAACTAGTGTAGATAGCGTTGAGTTAGCAAATGCTTTTGCTGAGGGAAGTAAAGCAGCTTATAAAGCTGTTATGAAACCAACAGAAGGTACAATTCTTTCTGTAATAAGAGCTGCTTCAGAAGGAGCTATAAAAAGTAATAAGACTGATATAGTTGAACTTTTAAATGAAGTTGTTTTAGAAGCAAAAATAATGCTTGATAAAACTCCAGAACTTTTACCTGCACTTAAAAAAGCAAAAGTTGTAGATTCTGGTGGTATGGGATTATATATCATATTACAAGGAATGCATGATGCATTAAAAGATGGAATAAAAGCTGAAATAAAAGATATTGCAGCTGGAAATTCAACAGGAACAAATGCACAAGGTACAGAAGAAATTGATATTAAATTTGGATACTGTACAGAATTTATAATATTAGGAGATGCTTCTAAGGCAAAGGCTTTCCAAAATGAAATAGAACCATTTGGAGATTCTATGATAGTGGTTGGATATGATGATGTTATTAAAGTACATATCCATACAAATGATCCTGGATTAGTTTTATCTAAGGCAGTAGCTGTAGGAGAATTATCTAAAATTAAAATAGATAATATGAGAGAAGAGCATAGAGAACTTTTAACTTCTAAAGAAGAGCAACAAAAAATTGCAGAAGAACAAGCAAAAGCAGAAGTAGCAGTTGAAAAGAAAAAATATGCATTTATTTCTGTTGCAATGGGTGAAGGAATAACTCATGTTCTTAAAGATTTAGGTGTTGATTATGTTATTGAAGGTGGTCAAACAATGAATCCATCTACCCAAGACATGATGGAATGTATTTCTAAGTTAAATGCAGATCATATATTTATTTTACCTAATAATAAAAATATTATTATGGCAGCAACTCAAGCAGCTGAAATATCAGATAAAGATGTTAGAGTTATACCAACTAAGAGCATTCCACAAGGAATAACTTGTATAACAATGTTTAACTCAGAACATGAAGTAGATGAAAATGAAGCAGCTTTAATGGAAGCATTAGAACTTGTTAAGACAGGTTCTGTAACTTATGCAGTTAGAGATACTGAAATGGATGGAATTGAAATTAAAGAAGGTAACATGTTAGGTCTTATTGAAGGTAAAATCAATAAGGTTGGAGATGATTATTTTACTGTAGCAGAAGGAATATTAGAATCTATGGTTGATGAAGATAGTGAGCTTATAACTATTTTTTATGGCAAAGATGTAGATGAAAATAAAATAGAAGAATTTACAGAAAAATTAGAAGAAAAGTATGAAGATTGTGATATCCAAATGTACAAGGGAGATCAACCTTTATACTACTTCATAATGGCTGTAGAATAATTTTTAAAGTGCAAGGAGATACAAAGTCTTCTTGTACTTTATTTTTATGTAAAATTATAATAAAATTGTATTTATGATTTTATTATAATTGTTTATAATTAAAAGAATTATAGTTGTAATTTAACAGATTGGAGAAGTGTTATGGATATATCACAAGATGTAAAATGCTTAAAGGGAGTTGGTCCTAAGCTTTTAGAAAAATTAAATAAATGTGGCATATTTTCAATTTTAGATTTACTTTTATATTTTCCAAGAGATTATGAATTTTTAAGAAGCAATATTCCATTTAATGAAATTGATAAAGAAGATAAACAGGTTTTATCTTGTATTTGTGTTGGAATAGATAGGGATGTAAGAACTAAAACAGGAAAAGTATTAACTACAATTAGGCTTAATTATTTAGGAAATTTGGTTTTAGCAAAATGGTTTAATCAAGGATTTATCAAAAATACATTTAAAATAGGGCAAAGCTATGATTTAATGGGAAAGTTTAAAAGGGTAGCTAATAGATTAGAAGTTATTAATCCAATTATAGGAGTTAAACTTGCAAAAGAAAATGAAATAGTTCCTAAGTATAGTTTAAAAGGTGAGTTAAGCGATAAAATTTTAATAAAGCTTATAGGAAATTGTTTAGAACAAATTACTATTAATGATAATTTACCTAAATATTTATTAGAAAAATATAAAATGACTAGCTTAGATTTTGCAATTAAAAGTATACATTTTCCTAGTGGGAAAAGGGAACTTGAGCTTGCAATTAACAGATTAAAATTTCAAGAGCTTTTTACTTATTCAATGAAGCTTTTAATGTTAAAAAAGAATTTAAGAACTAAAAATGGTATTGAATTTAAATTAGTAGATGAATTAAGGGATTTAAAGATGGCACTTCCTTATAGGTTAACAGAGGCACAAACAAGGGTTGTAAGAGAAATATTAAGAGATCAAAAAAGTCCTTGGCCAATGAATAGGCTTGTACAAGGTGATGTTGGAAGTGGCAAAACAGTAGTTGCATTAATTGCAATGTTTAATGTAGTTAAAAATAGGTATCAAGCTACATTAATGGTACCAACAGAAATATTAGCTAATCAGCATTATTTAGAAGCAAAAAAATTATTAGAGCCTTTTAATATACATATAGAATTATTGACAGGAAGTACTCCAATGAAGGAAAAAAGACGTATTAAGGAGCTTATTAGCACTGATGAACCGCTTATTGTTATTGGAACTCATGCTTTAATTCAAGAAGATGTAGATTTTAAAAACTTAGGATTAGTAATTACTGATGAGCAGCATAGATTTGGAGTTGAACAAAGAAGTAGGCTTATTAATAAAGGAAGAAGACCAGATGTAATGGTAATGACAGCTACACCTATTCCAAGAACACTTGCTTTATATGTTTATTCAGATTTAGATATATCAGCAATAGATCAGCTTCCACCAGGAAGAAAACCTATTGATACAAGATTTTTTAATGAAAATGAAAGAAATTCTGCATATGATTTAGCTTTAGATGAAATAGATAAAGGAAGACAGGTTTATATAGTATGCCCTTTAATTGAGGAAGATGAAGATAATAAGTTAAATTCTGTTGAAAAACTTTATAATGAATTAAGTCATGGAATGTTTAGAGGAATTCCAATTGAAATTCTTCATGGTAAGATGAAGCCAAAGGAAAAGGATGAAATAATAGAAAGATTTAAGAAAAATGAAACTAAAGCAATAATTTCAACTACAGTTATTGAAGTTGGTGTTAATGTGCCTAATGCTTCAGTTATGATAATTGAAAATGCTGAAAGATTTGGTCTTGCTCAATTACATCAGTTAAGAGGAAGAGTTGGCAGAGGTAGCTATGAATCTTATTGTTTCTTAATTGCAAAAGCAAAAAGTGAAAATACTAAAAAAAGAATGGAAATAATGACATCATCTACTGATGGATTTTATATTTCAGAAGAAGATTTGAAATTAAGAGGCTCAGGAGAAATGTTTGGAAGAAGGCAAAGTGGAGATGAAGAGTTTATTTTAGCTAACATATATGATGATATGAATATATTAAGATGTGCTAAAAGTGAAGCAAAGCTTTTGCTTGACTCAAATGAGCCAGAAAAAGTTGAGTTCTGCAAAGAAATTAAAAATTCTTTAGAAAGATGGAGCAAGTATATTTGCTTTAATTAAGTGAACCTCCAAATTTTAATTTGGCAAGGTGAACTTACTCATCCGACCGAAGAGAGGAGGAGTTTCATAATATAACCTCCAAATTTTAATTTGGCAAGGTGAACTTACTCATTCGACAAAATGGATAAGGGGTAAGTTAAAATATTGTGAGTCTTATTATAAAGATAATAAAAAAATTGTTAATAAATTAATTATATGTTAGAATTATAATGTTAATGACAAAGGAGGAAATTAAATGAGAATTATAGCAGGAAAAGCAAGAGGACGTAAATTAATACCTCCAGCGACTATGGAAACTAGACCTACTTTAGATAGAGTTAAAGAAGCAATGTTTAGCACTATACAAAATTATTTATTAGATGCAGTAGTAATTGATGTATTTGCTGGAACAGGAAGTTTAGGATTAGAAGCAGCAAGTAGAGGTGCAAAGGAAATTTATTTAGTAGACAAAAGTGCTGTAACGTTTCCTTTATTAAAGGAAAATGTTAAAAATTTAAAGTTTGATGATTTTTGTTTTCCTTTAAATAAGGATTCATATGATGTGTTAAGAGATTTAGCCAAAAAGGGAAAGGTTATGGATGTTATATTTATTGATCCACCTTATTGTAAAGAAATGATTCCTGAGGCAATGAAAATCATAGAAGAAAATAAAATGTTAAGTGAAGACGGTATTATAGTTACAAAAATAGATTCTATAGAAGAAATTTATGAAGGATATGGTAGTATAAAGTTATATAAATCTAAAAAGTATGGCAATACAACTGTATGTTATTATAAAAAAAATTAACTTGGGGAGAGGAATATGAGAGTAGCAATTTATCCGGGAAGTTTTGACCCAATAACTAATGGTCACTTAGATATTATTACAAGAGGAGCCAAGGTTTTTGATAAATTAATAGTTGGAGTACTTGTTAATATTGATAAAGTTGGATTATTTTCTATTAAAGAAAGAGTTGAACTTATAAAAAGAGTAACACAACATTTGCCTAATGTTGAAGTTGTTAGTTTTAATGGTCTTTTAGTAGATTTAGCAAAAGAATATGAAGCAAAGGTTATACTAAAGGGGTTAAGAGCAGTAACTGATTTCGAGTATGAGTTCCAAATGGCACTTATGAATTCACAACTTGATAATGAGGTAGAAACATTATTTATGACTACATCAGCTGCAAATTCTTTTTTAAGTTCATCATCGGTTAAACAAGTTGCTAAGTTTGGTGGTAAAATAAATGGATTAGTTCCAGATGAAATAGTTGAAGATGTTATTAGAAAAATTAAGGAATAAGAGATAGGGGGAGCATTTTTTGGATAATGGAGATTCAAGTGTATATGAATTATTAGATTATTTGCAGGATATGATAGAAAGTTCAGCCAAAATGCCTATTACAGGAAAATCAATGATAGATAAAAAGGAATTTATAGAAGTAATTGATAAAATAGCACAGTGTTTACCTGATCAAATAAAAAAAGCTGAGTGGATTTTGAATGAAAAAGATAGAATCCTTGGGGACGCACAAAAGGAATATGACAGTGCAAAAAGGGAAAGTGTTGAATTTTTTAAGCAACATGTTGAAAATCATGATATTGTTAGAGAAGCAAGGTTAAAAGCAAGTGAAATAATAGCTCTAGCAGAAAGAGATGCTAAAGCTATTAGACTTGGTTCAAGAGAATATTCTAATGAAATATTAGTTCAATTAGATCAAGAAATAGAAAAACAAAAAATAGAGTTAATTAAATCTATGCAAGAATCATTTGAAAAAGTAGCAAAAGATATAGATGAAAATTTAACTAAAAGAGGCACAATAATTAAAGAAAATATAGCAGAATTAAGAAGTATGTAATTTCTTATAAACCGCAATAGTTAATGTACATATTAGTACTAGTAAAATTAATAAGTAAATAACTAAAGAAATATTGTTGTTAATAGAAACAAATGTTGATGTATAAGTAGTATATTTAAATATAAATATACTACTTATTATAAATGTTATAATAAAGCTTATTATTCCTTGTAATAATTTATAAAGACTATATTTAATTATTGATACATTATATTTAGAAATAAAAGAACTTATTTGTGCTATTACTGATAAACCAGAAAAAGAACAAATAAAGCTAATTATAGCTAATTTAAATGGCATTGTTAAAGGTAGTGTTGTTATAAGCTTACATCCATTAGTAAATTCAATACTACCTAAAAAGATTCCATAAAGTGAATATTGAGGAAGATTAAAAAAAGCTTCTATATTACTAAAAATAATGCTTACATAAGCATTGTTTTTTATTATGCTTATAATTATTGAAAATAAAACTACAAAAGAACCTACTTGTAAAGTTGTATTTACACCATTATCAAGTGCATATTTTAATGATGTTCCAAAATTAATATTGATAGAATTAGATTTAATCTCCTTCATATTAGAAAGAGTTTTACTGTTTTTTATTGTTAAAATACCTACAATTATTGGTGATAAATAATTGCTAATAAGTAAAATAAATCCTAATTTTATATCTCCTAACATAGTTGCTCCTATAGAACCAATTAAAAACATTGGACTTGCATTACTTGCTATATTTAATAATCTTTCGAACTCATCTCTATTTATGTAACCTAAAGAATATAAATCACAGCAATATTTACAGCCAAGAGGATAACCGCTTAATATGCTTGCAACTATAGGAAAAGAAGATTGTTTTGAAAGTTTTAGAGGTTTACAAAATATAGGTCCTAATATTTTTGAGTATAACCAAACTCCATCATAAGAAATTAATAAATTACATATAACAGAAAAGGGAAAAATTGTTGGGACAATAGTTTTTATAACTAAGCTCACACCAACTAAAGCAGCATCAATACAATCTCTTAAATTAGATACAAATAAAAAAATAAAAGATGTAATTAAAATACACATAAAATAATTTCTGTTACCATTAAAAAGTTTAAATAATAATAATAGCAATAAGAAAATTATTATAAGTAAAAAAATAATACTATACATGGTACACCTCCCATCTATAGTATTTATATGCGTTAATTATTGTAATATTAATATTTTATAATAGGACTTTGAAGATAATCATTAAAAGGATTTACTTTATCATTTAATAATGAATAACAAGCTGTAGCTTGTAAGTCAAATTTTAAAAGTGGATTATTTGTAAAACGTGGAACCTTCGTTATTAAAGGGATAGATGAATTAGCTTTAATTAATGAAAGAATTTCTCTTCCTGTTTTGTTAAATCCTAAAACACGTACATAAAGGTTATTTTCATTAGCAATATCTTTAAAATCATCATTATCAAGACCTAAATATATATGAGTAAGAATTCTTGAGATTTTACTATAAGTATATCTTTTGCTTTTTATTTTTAATATAAACTCATGAAGTGAATTTGATGAAGAAATTTCTTTAATTATCTTATTATCTAATCCTTCTGTTACTTCATAAAGATTGTTAAAATTTACACAGTTAGTTTGTATTTTATACTTAATATATTTAAACATTTCTTCTTCAAAAGTAAATCTATAATCTTGTTCTTGCAATTTACTAAAAACTTCATAAGATTCTAATGGGATTATATTTTTTAAATCTTCTATATTACTTGTATTTTTTAAAACTTCTCTTATTGATGTTGCAGAAGAAAATGTTTGTGATAAAGATTTATCATTATAATTAGAGCCTTCTCTTTTTAATGCAACTGGATTAATTGAACTATTTAATTTTAAAATAGCTTTTATGTATTCGATTCCTAAAATGTTATTTGAAGAAGTTATTATATTATTTATTTCACTTCTATTTAAATATTCAATTAAGCTTTTTTCACGAGCTTTTGCAAAGGTAAGACCTAATGATAAATTTTCTTTTAAGATATTTTGAAATCTTTCATCTTCAGATACAAGGACTTTTGCAATTTCTGAAAGAGCTTTTGCATCTCCAATTTCTGAGCCGAAAAATAAATTGTTTACTATGTTTAAAGAATTTAGAATTGAAACTGCTCCTTTAGCAAAAAATTCAGCAGAAGAAACAGCATAAAAAGTAGGTAATTCAATTATTAAATCCACTCCATTATTTAATGCCATTTCTGTTCTTTTCCATTTATCAATTATTGCTGGACCGCCTCTTTGAACGAAGTTTCCACTCATTATGCAAATTGTTCCATCAGATTTTGTTTGTTTCTTAGATTCTTCTAAGTGGAATTTATGTCCATTATGAAATGGATTATATTCAGTTATTATTCCTGTTATGTTCATATTTTAACTCCTTTTTGGGAAATATAAAGTTATTATAGCATAGAGGAGAAAAAGTAAAAGAGGTTATATAATATTAAAAATTGGATAGATTTATATAATATATATATTATATAAAAATATTTTAAAAATAAAATTCAGAAAATTTGTAATATAAAGAATTAATTTTTTAGATAATTTAGGTATTGAAAAATATGCTTACGTAGGAGTATATTAGTATTGTTGATGAGACCGTATAAATTCGAAAGGAGAAATTAAATATGGAACTTATGGATAAGTTATGGAATGCTGCTAAGGAAAATAAGCAAAGAATTGTTTTACCAGAAGGTGATGAAGAAAGAACAATTGTTGCTACTGAAAAAATTCAAAAAGAAGGCTTAGCATTTCCAATTTTAATCGGAGATGAAGAAAAAATACTAAACAAAGCTAAAGAGCTTGATGTTGATTTAACAGGTGTAGAAATTATAAATCCTGATAAATCAGATAGACTTCAAGATTATATAAATGCATTTTATGAATCAAGAAAAAATAAAGGAATGACTTTAGAAAAAGCTGATAAAATCGTTAGAGATCCATTATATTTTGGAACAATGATGGTTAAATTAGATGATGCAGATGGAATGGTTTCAGGTGCTGTTCATACAACTGGTGATTTATTAAGACCAGGTTTACAAATTATAAAGACAGCTCCAGGTGTTTCTGTAGTTTCAAGTTTCTTTATAATGATGGTGCCAGGATCTAAGTACGGTGAAAACGGAATGTTATTATTCTCTGACTGTGCAGTTAATCCTAATCCAAATTATGAACAATTAGCAGCAATTGCAATTGCAACAGCTGATACTGCACGTAATCTTTGTAAGGTTGAACCAAGAGTAGCAATGTTATCATTCTCAACAATGGGAAGTGCAGATCACGAATTAGTTGAAAAGGTAAGAAAAGCAACTGAACTTGCAAAAGAATTAAGACCAGATTTATTAATAGATGGTGAGCTTCAATTAGATGCAGCTATAGTTGAAAGTGTTGCAGCACAAAAAGCTCCAAATAGTAAAGTAGCTGGTAAAGCTAACGTATTAATATTCCCAGATTTACAATCAGGAAATATTGGATATAAGTTAGTTCAAAGATTTGCAGGAGCTGAAGCTATAGGACCAATGTGTCAAGGTTTTGCAAAGCCAATTAACGATTTATCAAGAGGATGTACTTCAGATGATATCGTTAGTGTTGTTATGTTAACAGCAGTTCAAGCTCAAGCAAAAAATTCAAATAAATAAGATCAAATAAAAAGATCAAATAGTTTTAAGAGGTGTTCAAAAATGAAAGTATTAGTTATAAACTGTGGAAGTTCTTCACTTAAATATCAATTAATCGATATGTCTACAGAAGAATCATTAGCTCAAGGGTTAGTTGAAAGAATAGGGATTGAAGGCTCTGTTTTAACTCAAAAGGTTGAAGGAAGAGATAAATATATCGTAAAACAACCAATGGCAGATCATAAAGATGCAATAAAATTAGTTTTAGATGCTTTAGTTGATTCAGAAAATGGAGTTATTTCATCTATGGATGAAATTTCAGCAGTAGGACACAGAGTTGTTCATGGTGGTGAAAAATACAACGCTTCAGTTGTAATAGATTCAGAAGTTAAAGCATATATAGAAGAATGTTTTAAATTAGCCCCACTTCACAACCCAGCTAATATGATAGGTATTAATGCTTGTGAAGAATTAATGCCAAATACACCAATGGTAGCTGTATTTGATACTGCTTTCCATGGAACTATGCCAGAAGAAGCATACATTTATGCTTTACCATATGAATTATATCAAAAACATGGAATTAGAAAATATGGATTCCACGGAACTTCTCATAAGTATGTTTCTCAAAAAGTTGCAGAAGTTATGGGTAAAGATATAAAGGATTTAAAGATAATCACTTGTCACTTAGGTAATGGTGCAAGCTTATGTGCTGTTAAAAATGGTGTTTCTGTAGATACATCAATGGGATTCACACCACTTGAAGGTGTTGCTATGGGAACAAGATGTGGTAACATAGACCCAGCAATAGTTACTTTCTTAATGAAAGAAGAAGGGTTATCAGCTGATGAAGTAAATGACTTAATGAATAAAAAATCAGGTGTTCTTGGGGTTTCTGGAATTAGCTCAGACTTTAGAGATATTGAAGATGGAGCATTTAAAGATAAAGACCCTAGAGCAATATTAGCACTTAAAGTATTTGAATACAAAGTAAGAGCTACAATTGGGTCATATGCAGCTATAATGGGTGGAGTAGATGCTATCGTATTTACTGCTGGTGTAGGTGAAAATGGACCAGAAACAAGAGAAGAATGCTTAAAGGGATTAGAATTCTTAGGAGTAGAAGTAGATAAAGAAGCTAACAATGTTAGAGGTAAGATAAGAGAAATATCTAAACCAGGATGCAAAGTTAAGGCTTTCGTTATTCCTACAAATGAAGAATTAATGATTGCGAGAGACACTTTAGAATTAATACAAAAGTAATTATATAAATAGGCTTGACTTTTGTTCGTTAGCTTTATATAATAAATTGTGTTTGAATTCAGTAAATTTTGGCGAGGAGTGAAAATAAGCTTTGCTCGAGCTATACATATTGTATAATGTACCTTTTAAGGTATGAGGAGAATTTCCAGAGCATAAGATATGGTTATTAATTTTTCAGATTTATTATCTAAAAAAAATAGAAAAAAAGAAATATCTTTGTCATTTGAGTTAGAACCTTTTGAATTCGAAGGAGAAGAAATAAGAGCAATTGAAAATGTTAATGTTGAAGGGCTTGGAATATCTGAAAAAGATGTTATATTAATAGAGGCTTCTGTAAAAACAAAGCTAAAGTTAAATTGTTCGAGATGCTTAGATACCTTTATCTATCCAATAGATATTGATATAGAAGAAAGGTTTACAAACAATCCTGATCTTGAAGATGAAGGAATAATGTTTGTGGATGGTGATACGATAAATATTACCGAAGTTATTGAAAATTGTATTATTTCAACCTTACCTATCAAAAGACTTTGCAAGGAAGACTGTAAGGGATTATGTCCTGAATGCGGTGTAAACAAAAATGTTGAAAATTGTAATTGTATAGATTATGATGTTGACATTAGACTTGCAAAGCTTAGAGAGTTGTTTGGGGAATAAGGAGGTGTAATAATGGGAAATCCAGCTAGAAAGACATATAGAGCAAAAAGAGATTCTAGAAGAGCTCAAACTTTTAAGTTAAGCTTACCAGGAATAGTTGAATGTCCACAATGCCACGAAATGAAGATGGCTCACAGAGTTTGTAAGAACTGTGGATTCTACAAAGGTAAAGAAGTAGTTGCTTCAACTGAAGAATAAAAGAAAGTCATATGACTTTCTTTTCTTTATATATAAAGAAATAAAGGGGTGAAAATAAGTGAGAATTGCTATAGATGGAATGGGTGGAGATAATGCACCACAAGCTGTTATTAATGGTGTAATTCAAGCATTAAATGAATATAATGACTTAGAATTTTATATTACTGGCCCAGAAGACATTATAAAAGAACAGTTAACTAAAGAAGGATATACTGGAAATAAAATAATAGTAGTAGATGCTAAGGAAGTTATAAGCACTAATGAGCATCCAGTTATGGCTATAAGAAAGAAAAAGGACTCAAGTTTGTGTAAAGCTTTAAACCTTGTTAAGGATAAAACGTGTGATGCAGTATTATCTGCAGGAAGTACAGGAGCATTTTTAGCAGGATGTAATTTTATAGTAGGGAGAATTAAAGGTGTTAAAAGACCAGCTTTAACTCCTATTATGCCAGGAAAAAATGGTCCGTTCATAGTTGTAGATGCTGGAGCAAATGTAGATTGTAAACCAGAATATTTACTGCAATTTGCACATATGGGTAAAGAATATTACAAAGGTGTGTTAAATTCAGAGAATCCTAGCATTGGACTAGTTAATATAGGCGCTGAAGAAGAAAAAGGTAATGATTTAACGAAAAATACATATCAATTATTAAAAAATGAAAAAAGTTTTAATTTTATAGGTAATGTAGAACCAAGAGATATTACATCTGGAGATACAAACGTTCTTGTTTGTGATGGATTTACAGGAAATACAGTATTAAAAATGTATGAAGGTACAGCATCAACTGTATTAAATATAATTAAAGATGGAATGTTATCTTCAGGATTTACTGCAAAAATTGGTGCGCTTTTATTAAAACCTGTATTTAAAGATATAAAGAAAAAATTTGATTATAAAGAATATGGTGGAGCACCTTTCTTAGGTGTAGATGGTATTTGTATTAAAGCTCATGGAAGTTCTGATGGAAAAGCATTTAAAAATGCTATAAGACAAAGTAAACAATTTTATGATAATAAAGTTTTAGATAAAATAAAAGAACAATTAGAATTAAGAGCTTAAAAAATATTTATTTAACGATATATTAGTGAAAAAAATTAATGTTTAATTTATTTTCATAATAAATATAAACAATGTATATTGACTGTAATAAAAATATATAATATTATCTAAATGGGTGTGTTTAGGAGGTGAAAGAATGTTTGAGAAAGTTAAAGAAATCATTGCAGATAAATTAAGCATTAATGAAGACGAAATTACTATGGATTCATCATTTTTAGAAGACTTAAATGCAGACTCTTTAGATATCGTTGAATTAATCATGGCATTAGAAGACGAATTAGATATGGAAATTCCAGACGAAGATGCTGAGAGCTTTGTAACTGTTGGTGATGTAGTTAAATATGTAAAAGAGCATGTTGAAGAATAAATAAAATCCCGCGGAATTTGCGGGATTTTATGTTATAATTTACTTTAAACAAAATTAACAAATAGTTTATTCTTGAATTTGTTTTTTGTAAGCAAGTTGAAGAATAAACTTGAAGGAGTGTACAAAATGAATAATTTCTATATGAAAGAAGCAGAAGAAATAATAGGTATTAAATTTAATGAACCTAAATTATTACTTACAGCTTTAACTCATTCATCATATGCTAATCAACATAGAGATGAAGAGTATAATGAAAGATTTGAGTTTTTAGGAGATGCAATTCTTCAAGTATGTATAACTGAATATTTATTTTTAAATTATAAAGATAAAAGTGAAGGTGAATTAACAAAGATTCGTAGTTTAATAGTTTGTGAAAATTCATTACATGAAATAGGAAAATCTCTTAATTTAGGATATCTTTTAAGAATGAGTAAAGGTGAAGAGTTAACTGGAGGAAGAGAAAGAGTTTCATTAATTGCTGATGCTGTTGAAGCATTAATAGCAGCTATATATTTAGATAAGGGATTAGAATTCACTAAGGATTACATAATTGGAAGATTTGAAGATATAATTAAGAAAGCTATAAATAATGATATTATTTTAGATTATAAGACTAGATTACAAGAATATCTTCAAAAGAATGGAGAAGTATCAATAGTTTATGAACTTATTAAATTTGAGGGACCTCCTCATAGAAGAAAGTTCTATACAAAGCTTATTATTGATAGTAAAGAGTTAACATACGGTGAAGGATATAGCAAAAAGGAATCTGAACAAAATGCAGCAAAAGCAGCATTAGAAATTTTGGAGGGTGAAAATGAGTAAAAATTACTATATTATTCCTATATTTATTTCTCATCAGGGATGTCCACATCAATGTGTATTTTGTAATCAAGATAGGATTGCAGGAAAATATGAAGAAGTGTTTGCAAGTGATGTAAGAAATACTATTGAGGAATATTTGCCTACATTTAATAAAGGGGCAACAGTTGAAGTATCATTTTTTGGAGGAACTTTTACTGCAATTAATGTTGCTAAACAAAAGGAGTTATTAGAAGTTGCAAGAGAATATAAACAAAAGGGTTTAATAAATAAAATAAGATTATCAACAAGACCAGATGCTATATCTCCATATATCTTAAGTTATTTAAAAGAATATGGTGTAGATATTATAGAACTTGGAGTACAATCTTTAAATGATGAAGTATTAAGAAAATCAGGTAGGGGACACTCTGTAGAGCATGTTGAAAAAGCATCAAAATTAATAAAGGAAGCTGGTTTTGTTTTAGGACATCAAATCATGCCAGGATTACCTGGAGATAACTTTGAAATAGATATTGAAAGTGCTAAAAAATCTATAGCAATGAAACCGGATATTTGTAGAATATATCCATCATTAGTTATTAAAGATACTCCTATGGAAGATATGTATAATAGAGGTGATTATAAGCCTTATTCATTAGATGATGCAGTATATATTTCAGGAGAAATGTTAAAATTATATAATGAAGCAAAAATAAAGGTTATAAGAATAGGGTTACAGCCAACAGATACTATAACTACAGGTAAGGATATAGTATCAGGTCCATTTCATCCATCATTTAGGGAATTAGTTGAAGGTCATTTAATATGTGAAAATCTTCAAATAAAGTGTCCAAATGAAAAAGATGTTATTATTGAAGTTAATGAAAAAGATATTAGTAAATTATATGCAAATAAAAAGTATTATTTTAATAAGTTTTTAAGTAATAGAAGTGGTAAAACTTATGTACATATTAATAAGAAAGTTAAAAGAGGTAAGCTTAAATTAACTATTATCGAAAAAAGAGACGAGTTTAAAATTTAAATTTATAAAACTTATATGACAAGGGGCAAATGAGTATAGGAAAGTGATAAATAAACTTTTATAATACCTTTTGAATCTTGTCATTGCTTTATTGATATTTATGTAGCTTTAATATAAACTAAAGATAGAATGGAGTGTGTTTTTATGAAGGCAAAAACAAGGCAAAAAATGATTTATATAGTTACAATATTTATGCTTGTTGCATTTGTAATTGGGTTATTACCAGCTATTTTTATTAGATAGGGAGTGGATTTATGTTTTTAAGATCGCTTGAGATACGTGGATTTAAATCTTTTGCAGATAAAACTGAATTAAGATTTAAAAAGGGAGTAACTGCAGTAGTTGGTCCTAATGGTAGTGGTAAGAGCAATGTATCTGATTCAGTAAGATGGGTTTTAGGTGAACAAAGCGTTAAAAATCTTAGAGGTGGAAAGATGGAAGACGTTATTTTTGCTGGAACTCAATTTAGAAAGCCTTTAGGTCTTGCACAAGTATCTCTTACTCTAGATAATTCAGATGGTGAATTAGCAACGGAATATAATGAAGTAACTGTTACTAGAAGAATTTTTAGATCTGGTGAAACAGAATACTTAATTAATAATCAAAAATGTAGATTAAAAGATATTACTGAATTATTTATGGATACAGGTATAGGTAAGGAAGGATATTCTATAATTGGACAAGGTAAAATAGATGCTATATTAAGTGGTAAGCCAGAGGAAAGAAGAGCTTTACTTGAAGAAGCTGCTGGTATTGTAAAATATAAGTCTAGAAAAGAAGAAGCAGAAAAAAGGTTAGATAATACTGATAATAATCTTGTTAGAATTAGAGATATTATATCTACATATGAAGAGAGATTAGAGCCATTAAAGGTTGAAAAAGAAAAGGCATTAAAATATAAAAAACTAGCAGAAGAACTAAATGTTAAAGAAGTTTCAGTTTTAGTAAATTATATTAATAAGGTATCTGTTGATATTGAAGGATTATCAGGAGAAATAGAAAAGAAACAAGAAATAGTTGATAAAAAAAGGGAAAAGCTTAAAGAGTTTAAAGAGGAACTTAATAATCTTCAAAAAAAAATTGAATCCTTAGAAAAGAAAAACAAGCTTGAAAAAGAAGAATATTATAGTAAAAAAGAAGAGTATTCTAATCATACTAGAGATATAGAACTTTTTAATGAAAGAATTAATAATTTTAATTTATTAATTGAAAAAGAAGAAAAAGAAATACAAGGATTAAATGATTCTTTAATTAAGTTAAATAGTGAAAAGAAAGATTTAGAAGAAAGCTTAAATTTTAAACTTCAAGAAAGTAAAGATAAAAATGATGAAATAAAGCAATTAGAGTCTTTAATAAATGAAATTACAACTAAAATAGAAAAAACTGAAAGAGAATTATCAGCTATTAAAAATAGTGAATATGAAATAATTTCTAAGAATTCTGATATAAACAATAATATTCAATTACTACAAAAGGACATTAAAAATAAAAATGAAATTGAAGAAACTTTAGAACTATCACTTGTTAGTTTAGAAGGTAATTTAGCTATTAATGTTGGAACTATAGAAGAATTTAAGTGGAAATTAAAAAATACAAGGGAAGATATTAGTAAATTAGAAGAGGAAGTAATTTTAGTAAAAAAAGAATTATCAAAAACTCATTCTAATTTAAATAATCAAGATAATAAGCTTAAAATGTTATCTAAAAGGATAAATGAAGCAGAAGCAACTAATACAACTTTATCTAATTTAGAAAAGCATTATGAAGGATATAATAGAACTGTTAAAAACTTAATGGAGCATATTGAAAAAGGCAGAGTACAAGGAGTAAATGATATTAAGGTATTTGGAGAAATATTTGAAGTGGAAAAGAAATTTGAAACTGCAATAGAAATAGCTTTAGGTGGAGCAATATCAAATGTTATTACATTAAGTGAAAATGATGCTAAAAACTTAATATCTTATTTAAAAGCTAGAGGGCTTGGAAGAGCTACATTTTTACCAATGAATATAATTAAAGGTAAAAGGATTGATATACCAGTAGAAATTCAAAAAAGTAAAGGTTATATTGGAGTTGCATCTGATATTTTAAAATATGATATAAAATATAAGGGAGTAATTGAATATAACTTAGGAAGAACCATTATAGCTGAAGATATGGATTCTGCTATTAATATTTCAAAATTAGGAAGACATAATTATAAGATAGTAACTTTAACAGGTGAAGTAATTAATCCTGGAGGAGCATTAACTGGAGGAAGTATTCAAGGTAAAAATGCTAATCTTTTAGGAAGAAAAAGAGAAATTGAAGAACTTGCTTCTAATATTTTAAAACTTAAGGAGCAGTATAATAGTGAAGCAACAGTATTTAATGAAATAAAAGTTAAAATAAAAGATTTAGATGATGAAATATTAAATAAAAGAGAAGAAATTCATAGTAAAAATATTGAATTAACAGTTTTAGATGGAGAAGTAAAAGGTCTTATTAATGATGGTGAAAAGTTAAATAAGAGTATAGAAAAATCTAAAAGAGATATAGAAGAAAATAAACGCAATATTAAATATTTAACTGAAAAGCTAGAAGTGAAAAAAGAAGAGTTAAATAAACTAGACCTTAAGAGGGAAGAAAGAAAAGAAAGATTAAAATCAATAGAAGAGCAATTAGCTAATAATATTAATGAAAGAGAAAAGCATAAAGAATTATTAGTTAGTTTAAAAGTAAATAGTGCTACATTAGAAGGAAATCTTCAAGGTCAAAAAGCTCAATTATCATCTAAAGAGTTTGAAATTAAGGAAAAGAATTTAAAGATAAATGAATTACAATCAGGAATAATTACTAATAAAGAAAATATAAAAACTTTAACTCAAGAAATTAATAAAAAGAGCAATGGTTTAAAAACAATTGAAGAAAGAGTAATTGAACTTGAGAATATCTTTAAAGAAGATGAAGTATTAAAAGTAAAAATAAAAGATGAATATAGGGTTAAAGAAACTCATGCTAATGAAATTATTGAGGCTATAAGAATTGATGAAGGGGAACTTAATAAAAGAGCAATACAATATGCTAAAATAGAAAGTGAACAAGAATCATTATATAATAGATTAAATAGCGAATTAAATTTAACACTTGCAGAAGCTAAGGAAATAGCATTAGATGTTTATGATGTAAATGAACTAAAAGATGAAATATCAAATTTAAAAGGAAAAATAGCAGCTTTAGGAACAGTAAATTTATCTGCAATAGTTGAATATGATGAAGTTTGTGAAAAGTATGAATTTATGTCATCTCAAGAGTTAGACTTACAAAAAGCAAAAGAAGAACTTATTGGAGTTATTGAAGAAATGACAATTCAAATGCAAGAAGTATTTAAAGAAAACTTTAAAATTTTAAATGAAAACTTTGGAGAAACCTTTAGAGAATTATTTAAAGGTGGAAAAGCAGAATTGATTTTAGGTGGAGATGATATATTAAATTCTAATATTATTATTAATGTTGAACCACCAGGTAAAAAGCTTCAAAATATTAATCTTATGTCTGGGGGAGAAAAAGTTCTTTCTGCAATTGCATTATTATTTGCAATTTTAAAAATGAAGCCAACACCATTTTGTATATTAGATGAAATTGAAGCAGCTTTAGATGATGCTAATGTTTATAGATATGCAGAGTTTTTAAAACAGTTTTCTGAAAATATTCAATTTATAGTAATAACACATAGAAAAGGAACTATGGAAGCTAGTGATGTAATGTATGGTATAACTATGGAAGAAAAAGGTATATCGAAAGTAGTATCAGTAGACTTGTCTAATAATTAGGAGGAATTAAGATGTTTGGAAAGTTATTTAATAATCTTAAAAGTGGATTAACTAAAACAAGAAATGCATTAACAGATAAAATAAATGAAGCTTTAAATTTAGCTGTATCTATTGATGATGATTTATATGAAGAATTAGAGGAAATACTTATAATGGCTGATATAGGTATGGATACTACTATGGAAATCATAGAAAAATTAAAAGATAAAATAAGAAAAGAAAAAATAAATGATGTGGAACTTGTTAGACCTGCATTAAAAAGCGTAATTGCTGAAATGATGAAAGCTGGTAGTGAAAATGAAAATGATACTAATGCTGAAAAGGAAGTAATTTTAGTAATTGGTGTAAATGGTGTTGGTAAAACTACAAGTATAGGTAAGCTTGCAGCTATGAATAAAGCTGAAGGTAAGAAAGTTTTACTTGCAGCAGCAGATACATTTAGAGCAGGTGCTATTGATCAACTTGTTGTTTGGAGTGAAAGAGCAAAAGTTGATATAGTTAAGCATGGTGAAGGATCAGATCCAGCAGCAGTAGTATTTGATGCTATTAATGCATCTAAATCAAGAGGGGTTGATTTACTTATTTGTGATACAGCAGGAAGATTACACAATAAGAAAAATTTAATGGATGAATTAGGTAAAATAAATAGAATAATAGATAGAGAACTTTCAAATGCTCATAAGGAAACTTTATTAGTTTTAGATGGAACAACAGGACAAAATGCAGTTATTCAAGCAAAGCAATTTATGGAAGTTTGCCCTATAGACGGAATAATATTAACTAAACTTGATGGAACAGCAAAAGGTGGAGTTGTAATTTCAATTAAAAACACGTTAAACATACCTGTTAAATATATAGGTGTTGGTGAAGGAATAGAGGATTTACAAGCATTTGATCCAGAAAGCTTTGTAGAAGCACTGTTTTAATGGTGAGTAACAAGTGACAAGTGATAAGTGGCAAGTTAAGGTGAAAACTCCTAGGGGGGGTTGGAAAAATATAGATTTAAGAAATTTCTTGAGGAATCTTAAAATTAACTACAAATTACAAACTAGCTAGGAGTTTTTGAAAATATATTTTCAAATTCAGCATTAGCTGAATTTATACAATAATTTGTAACTTGTCACTTGAAACTTGAAACTGAAAAAACTTGTTGCTAAAAGTTATATTAGTAATTAAAATAACTATAGGTACAAAAGAAAGTACTAAACTTGTTCATAAGTTAGTAAAATTAGCACTTTATAATGAGAAAGAAAAAAATATTTAAGTGTTAAGTAAAAATACTTGACACCTAAAATTCATTCTGTTAAAATCACAGATGTGGGTAAGGTGATAGGCATGGAAGATAGAGTTGAGATTTCGTTGCTAATGGATTTTTACGGTTCATTGCTTACGGAAAAACAAAGAAATATCATGGAGCTATATTACAACGAAGATTTATCTTTAGCTGAGATTGCTGAATTAAACAATACAAGTCGCCAAGCGATTCATGACCTCATAAAAAGATGCTATAAACAATTTCTAACTTATGAAAGTAAATTAAATTTGCTTGAAAGGTCTTTTAACAAGGAAAAGAAAATTATTGATTTTTTAGAAAATATCAATAAAAAATATTCTTTATCTCATGAGGACTATGAAAGTTATAAAGAAATACTAGAAAATTTATAGGCATAGGAGGGTTACCATGGCTTTTGAAGGTTTAGCTGATAAGTTGCAAGAAACGTTTAAAAAACTTAGAGGCAAAGGTAAATTAAACGAAAAAGATATAAAAGAAGCTATGAGAGAAGTAAAGCTTGCATTATTAGAAGCTGATGTTAACTTCAAAGTTGTAAAAACTTTTGTTAAAAATGTTAGTGAAAAATGTGTAGGTAGTGAAGTTTTAGAAAGCTTAACTCCAGCTCAACAAGTAATCAAGATAGTTAATGATGAACTTACTGAGTTAATGGGAGGAAGCGAAAGTAAAATCAACTTCTCAAGCGTAGGACCAACTATTATAATGTTAGTTGGATTACAAGGTGCAGGTAAAACCACAATGGCTGGTAAACTTGCATTACAATTAAGAAAAGATAAAAATAAGAAACCTCTTTTAGTTGCATGTGATATATATAGACCAGCAGCTATTAAACAATTAGAGGTTGTAGGAAAGCAAATTGACATTCCTGTTTTCCAAATGGGAGATAAAATAAGCCCAGTGCAAATTGCTAAAGAAGGTATTAAGCATGCTAGGGAAAACGGAAATAATGTTGTAATTATAGATACAGCTGGTAGACTTCACATAGATGAAGAACTAATGACTGAACTTAAAGATGTAAAGGCTGAAGTTAATCCTTCAGAAATCTTACTTGTTGTTGACTCAATGACAGGACAAGATGCTGTAAATGTTGCAGAAACCTTTAATGAAGCTCTTGATATCTCAGGTGTTATATTAACAAAGCTTGATGGTGATACAAGAGGTGGAGCTGCTTTATCAATTAGACATATGACTCAAAAACCAATTAAGTTTATTGGTGTTGGGGAAAAGATGAATGATTTTGAAATATTCCATCCAGATAGAATGGCTAATAGAATATTAGGTATGGGGGATGTACTTTCATTAATCGAAAAAGCTCAAGAAGCTATTGATGAAAAAGAAGCTAAAGAGTTAGGTCAAAAAATGATGGAAAATGACTTTACTTATGATGATTACTTAACAGCTATGGAGCAAATGAAAAAGTTAGGATCACTAAGTAAAATTATAGATATGATACCAGGAGTTCCTAAGGAAATGAAGGAAATTGACTTTGATGCTGGTGAAAAACAATTATCTAGAGTTAAAGCAATAATTTATTCAATGACTGCAAAGGAAAGAAAAAATCCAAAGCTTATAGCAGGATCTTCATCAAGAAAGAAGAGAATTGCTATGGGATCTGGTACATCATTACAAGAAGTTAACAAACTCATAAAAGGACATGAAATGATGAGAAAGCAAATGAGGCAAATGAAATCATTAACTAAAAAGTCCAAAAAAGGTTTATTTGGTAAATTACCTTTTTAAGAGTTTATATATAACCCTTTAAAGGAGGTGAAATTAATGGCAGTAAAGATCAGATTAAGAAGAATGGGTGCTAAAAAAGCTCCTTTCTACAGAGTTGTTGTTGCTGATTCAAGAAGCCCAAGAGATGGTAGATTCATCGAAGAAATTGGGTACTACAATCCAATAACAGAACCTGCAGAAATCAAAATCGACGAAGAAAAAGCTACAAAATGGATCAACAATGGTGCACAACCTACAGATGTAGTTAAGAGATTATTCAACACAGTAGGTCTTAACAAGTAATTTTTGGGAGGTGAACTCTGCAAAATACATTTACATTAGTACATAGTATTTGCAGGCTCTTATGAAAGATTTAGTTGAAGTAATTGCTAAATCCTTAGTGGATAATCCTAGTGAAGTTCATGTAAATGAAATTCAAGGAGAGCAAGACTTAATTCTTGAATTAAGGGTTGCTCCTGAAGATATGGGTAAGGTAATCGGTAAACAAGGAAGGATAGCAAAAGCTATCAGAACTGTAGTAAAAGCCGCAGCACTAAACAAAGATCAAAAAATAGTAGTTGAAATTATCGATGTAAAGAGTTAGGATTTTTCCTAACTCTTTTTTATTGTGTGCCAAACATGGGCAACAACTTGATGGTAAAAGTCTGTTGTGGGCTTGGTAGTGAGAACCACTAGCCAAGGACAAGGGTGTCCATCGTGAGGTGGAATCTGAAGGAAGTCGGAGGCAAAGTCTCGGTATGAGGAACACGAACTACATACAAGGCTTATTAAAGTCGGATGAGTTTGCAATACAAAACAAAGTCCAACACTACCCAAAACTTTAGGAGTAAATGTAGCAGATATATGAGATGAAGGTTACGGACTTAGGCTTCAAAAGCCTAACACATCAGTATATTAAAATTCATTAAACTTAAAGAACCGCCGTGTACCAGGCCAGTATGCACGGTGGTGTGAGAGGGCGGAAAATAAAATAATTTATTTTCCTCCTACTCGATTCTACAAAAACTAGTGTGCCTCTAGCAGAGATACGTACATAGGAAAGTCATTAAGGTAAGTAATAATTATTTTGCTAAAATACAAAAAGTTTGATATAAATAATATAGGAAAAAATTAAAGTAACGTAAGAGGTGAAAGTTTGTGAGTAAAAATTTAAAAGTTGGAAAAATAGTAAATACTCATGGGTTAAAAGGTGAAGTTAAGGTTATTCCATTAACTGATGATATGAGAAGATTTGATGATTTAGATTTTGTTTTAATAAATGGTAAAGAAGTTAAAATAGAAAGCTGCAAATATCAAAAAGATAGGGTTATAATTAAGCTTGAAGGTGTAAATAAAATTGAAGATGCAGAAAGACTTAAAGAAAAGTTTATGGAAGTAACAAGAGAAAATGCAGTTGAACTTGAAGAAGATTGTTATTTCTTAGCTGATTTAAGAGAATGTACTGTATTTGATACAACAGGAAAAGAATTAGGTAGAATATATGATGTTATCCAAACAAAAAATAATGATGTTTATTGGATTAGAAAACCTAAAGAATTATTAATACCTGTATTAAAAGATATAGTTTTAGATATTAATATAGATGAAAGAAAAATAATTATAAGACCAGTAGGAGAATGGATGGATGAAGATTAGTATTCTAACTCTTTTCCCTGAAATGTTTGATATATTTAATCATAGTATAATAGGAAAAGCTCAGGAAAAAGGATTAATTTCTATTAATACTGAAAATATTAGGGATTACACTTTAAATAAGCATAAAAAGGTTGATGATTATCCATATGGCGGAGGAGCAGGAATGGTAATGGCAGCTCAACCAGTAGTTGATTCTATAAGAGCTTGTAAGAAGAAAAATAATGGTAAAGTTGTATTTTTAGGACCAAAGGGAAAAACATTTAATCAAGAAATGGCAGAAGAATTAGCAAAAGAGGAAAGTTTAATTTTTCTTTGTGGCCATTATGAAGGAATAGATGAAAGAGCGTTTAAAGAAGTAGATTTAGAAATATCACTTGGTGACTTTATATTAACAGGAGGAGAAATGGCTGCAATTCCAGTTATTGATTCTGTATTAAGATTAGTGCCAGGAGTATTAAATAAATCTGAAAGTCATGAAGATGAATCTTTTTCAGATGGATTATTAGAATATCCACAATATACAAGACCAGAAATTTTTGAAGGGGAAAGTGTACCATCTGTATTAATTTCTGGACATCATGAAAATATTAGGAAGTGGAGAAGATTAAAATCTTTAGAAATAACAAAGAAAAGAAGACCTGACTTATATAAAAGTGTAGTTTTGACAAAAGAAGATAAAAAATTATTAAATAATAAAAAATAATTTCTTGAAATATAAAAATAGTTATGTTAAAATAACTTTTGTGTTAGTACGGGCGTTCCGCTGTCAAAAATTTTGTTAAGAGCGTCAATTATCAGTTTAGGAGGGAATGCACAATGAACGAAATATTAAGAGCTATAGAAGCAGAACAAATGAGAAATGATTTACCAGAATTCCACGTTGGAGATACTGTTAAATTACACGTTAAAGTTAAAGAAGGTAACAGAGAAAGAATCCAAATGTTCGAAGGTACTGTTATTAAGAGACAAAATGGTGGTTTAAGAGAAACTTTCACTGTTAGAAGACTTGCTTATGGAGTTGGAGTTGAAAGAACTTTCCCAGTTAACTCACCAATCATCGAAAAGATGGAAGTAACTAGAAGAGGTAAAGTTAGAAGAGCTAAGTTATTCTACTTAAGAGATAGAGTAGGTAAGGCTGCTAAAGTTAAAGAATTATTAACTAAATAATTTAAGTTAATAAAGATATGAAGAGACTTAGTATTAAGTCTCTTTTTGTTTACAACAATTATTGAATAGTTAGTAGTTAGGAGTTAGTAGTTAATGAAAAAATTCAGCTTAGGCTGAATTTTAGAAAATATTTAAGGGTCTGTCGCACTAAAAATTTTATACACAATATATTGTTTTAAAAAATAAAAATCAACACAATATATTGTAGTATTTATTCTTAATGGGGCATCCCCATCCATAACTAAAAACTACAAACTAAAAATAGATTTGGAGGTTTGAATTATGGCTACAATTAATTGGTTCCCTGGGCATATGAAAAAGACAAAGAGGGAAATAGTCGAAAATTTAAAGCTTGTTGATGCTGTTATAGAAATAAGAGATGCCAGAATTCCTAGAAGTTCAGCAAATCCAGACATAGATAAAATTTGTGCAGGAAAGCCAAGAGTAATTTTATTAAATAAAAGTGATTTATCAGAATCAAGTGTAACTAAAGCATGGGTAAAAGAATTATCTAATGAAAATGTAAGAGTTTTAGAAGTTAATTGTTTAAGAGGGCAAGGTCTACAACAAATAAAGCCAGCACTTTTAGACTTATTAAAGGAAAAACATGAGAGAGCTAAAGCTAAAGGTTTAGTTAAATTTATGATGAGAGTAATGGTGGTTGGCATTCCAAACTGCGGTAAATCTACATTTATAAATAAAATGGCAAGAAATAATATTGCTAAAACTGGAGATAGAGCTGGGGTTACAAAGAGTAAACAATGGATAAAGACTTCTTTAGATATGGAAATGTTAGATACACCAGGTGTATTATGGCCTAAATTTGAAGATGAAAGAACAGCTTTAAATTTAGCATTTACAGGAGCTATTAAAGATGAAATCATGGATATAGAAGAATTAGCATATAAGCTAGTTGAAAGACTTCAAGAGTATTATCCACAAAGACTTATAGAAAGATTTGGAATTACTGAAATACATGAAAATCCATTAGATAATCTTGATGCTATTGCCAGAAAAAGAGGATGTATAATGGCACGTAATGAAATTAATTATAATAGAATTGCTGTTATGCTTATAGATGAATTTAGAGGAGGCAAATTAGGGAATATTTCTCTAGAGCGTCCAGATGATGTTTTCGAAGAAGTTGAAGTTGAAAAGAAAGAAGAAACTGAAAAAGAAAGAAAGCGTAGAATAAGAAAAGAAAAGAGAAATGAAAAGAAAAAGGAAAGAAGATAATGGATATGTTAACTACAGATATTAGTAGCTTAGGTTATAAAGCTGTTAAAGAAAAAGTAGATAAAATAGATGTAAATGAAGTACATAATTCTGAAGATTTAATAAAAATTATAGATATATTAAAAGCTGATAAGCGTAAAAATATAAATAGTTTAGGCAATAAACTTCAAAGAGCTAAAGATAAGATTGAAAGTGAAATCAAAAGAGTAAGAGAAATGTATAATTTTGATAAATCTTTTGGAGATTTTCAAGTTGTAGCAGGTGTAGATGAAGTTGGAAGAGGACCTTTAGCAGGACCTATTGTTTCATGTGCAGTAGTATTAGATTTAAATGTTCTTGATGATGAGTTAATATTATGGATTAATGATTCAAAAAAAATAAACGAGAAGAAAAGAGAAGAATTAGCAGAAATAATAAAAGAAAAAGCAGTTGCATATTATATTGCTTCTAGAGATTCAAAGGAAATTGATACAAGAGGAATTGGAGTTTGCAATAATGAAGTGTTCCTTGAAGCATGTAATAGTTTAAAAGTAAAGCCTGATTTAGTTTTATCTGATGGATATACAGTAAAGGGAATACAAATACCAAATAAAGCTGTAATTAAAGGTGATACAAAATCAGCTTGTATAGCAGCTGCATCAATTGTTGCAAAAGTATATAGAGATAGTTTGATGAAGGAGTATTCTAAAAAATATCCACATTATGCTTTTGAGGAAAATGCAGGTTATGGTACATCTAAGCATATAGCAGGACTTAAAGAATATGGTCCTACAGAAATTCATAGAATGTCATTTTTAAACAATATATTATCATACTAATATGCTCTAAATGCATCTTGTACATGATTTATAATATGAGAAGATGTTATAGTATTAAATATTACTTCTATTATGTCATATCTAACATTAAAGTTATAATATTTCTTAGAAATTAAATATAATTCAGATAATTTAATTATTTGTTTTTGTTTATAGCAGGTAATAGATTCTATTGGGGAACCAAATGAATTTGAATACCTGCTTTTTATTTCACAAAAAATTAATAAATTATTCTTTTTACATATAATATCTATTTCACCAAATTTATTTCTAAAATTCATATTTAAAATTTTATAACCTTTAGAGATTAGATAATCTCTAGCTAAAGCTTCACCAAAGCTACCAATGTCCTTATTATAACTATGCATTTTAATCACCTCTTATTTTAATCATAGACTAAGAATGTATTTTTATTCAAAATAAGGTTAAAGAAGTAAAACAATGTCAATAATGAAGAAATAGTATTGAAATATGAAGGGATTGTGATTTTAGAATATGGCTATACAAATAATAAGTGCAACTCATAGGGGATTAGATGGGGTATTAATTAATGTAGAAGTAGATATTACAAGAGGAATTCCAATATTTAATATAGTTGGATTACCAGATACATCAATTAAAGAATCAAAAGAGAGAGTAAGGATGGCAATTATAAATAGTGGGTATGAATTTCCTTTAGGAAGGATTACTATAAATTTAGCACCAGCAGATGTAAAGAAGATAGGGAGTTTACTAGACTTGCCAATAGCATTAGGAATTTTAATGGCATCAGGACAAATTGAAGAAAAATCATTAAATGACTATATAATTTTTGGAGAACTTTCATTAAATGGAGAATTAAAGGGTGTTAAAGGTGCTATTCCTATTATATTTGAAGGAGATATAAGCAAGAAGCAAAATTTTATATTTCCATTAGAAAACTTAAGGGAAATGAGAAATTTTATATTAGGAAATTTTTATCCATTTAAAACATTAAATCAGGTTATTTCATTTTTAGAAAATAATGATTTGCTCCCTTATAAAGGTGAATCTCAAAAGAAAAAGAAAGTAATATATAACAATAAATATGAAGACATAATGGGGCAATATACATCCAAGCATGCAATGGAAATTGTAGCAGCAGGAAGACATAATATTATGTTATTTGGTTCACCAGGTTGTGGGAAAACAATGCTTGCAAAGGCATTACCTTCAATATTACCACCTATGACATTAGAAGAGCAAATGGAAGTTGCAAAAATTTATAGTGTATCAGGTATGTGGAATGATGGGTATGATATATCAAGGCCTTTTAGATCACCACATCATACAATAACGAAAACTGCTTTAATTGGAGGAGGAAAAGATATTAAAGCAGGTGAAATAACTTTAGCACATAATGGAGTACTATTTTTAGACGAAATTTTGGAATTTAAAAAGGAAGTACTAGAGTTATTAAGACAGCCACTTGAAGATAGAATAATAAATATATCAAGATTAAAAGATAGTTATACATTGCCAAGCAACTTTATACTTGTAGGAACTTTTAATCCATGTCCTTGCGGAAAAATGTTAGATTATGATTCTACATCTGTATGTACTTGTACAGAGTTAGAAAAAAGGAGATATATAAATAGAATGTCAAGATCATTACTTGATAGAATTGATATTTTAAATTTTGTTCCAAGAATAAAAACAGCAGAAATTTGTATAGGAAAAGATGAAATAAATTCTGATAATATGCGACATAGAGTAATAGTTGCAATAGAAATACAAAAGGAACGCTTTAAAAACACAAATTATAGATATAATTCAGAAGTTGTTGGTAAAGATGTTTTAAGATTATTTAAGTTAAGTAAAGGAGCTAAAAAAGTGTTAGAAAGTTATTATAAAAATTATGATATTACTCTTAGAGGATATACAAAAATAATAAAGGTTGCACGAACAATAGCTGATTTAGAATGCTGTGATGAAATAATGGATTATCATATAATTGAATCAATAGGCTTTAGAAAAAATGTATTTGGAGAAATTATTTAAGGTTGGTGTTGAAAAATGAAAGAGTATGAATTGTGGTTAATTTTAATGGATATAAGTAATTATGAAAAAGTAAAATTAATAGAAAAGTATAATAATGAAGAAAATATTTATAATAATATTGATAATATAATTAATAAAAATGAAATAAATAAAATATTTATAAAAAGATTTAAACATAGGGATATATATAAAGAAGAGGATTTTAAAAAGTTTTTATATAAAAATGATATACAATATGTAACTTTATCATCAAATTTATATCCTGAAAAATTAAAAAATATAAGTAATCCTCCATATATGTTATTTTATAAAGGAGATTTATCTTTAGTTAATGAAAAAATGATAGCAGTTATAGGTGCAAGAAAAAATACTCTTTATGGAGAGCAAGTTGCTAAGATGATTGCAAATGAGTTATTTGAAGTATCATATGGAGTAGTAAGTGGAGTTGCAGCAGGAATAGATTCAATTGCTCATCGTCAAATACTTAGTAGAGGTGGAAAGACAATTGGAGTTTTAGGCTGTGGAATAGATGTTGTATATCCAAAATTCAATAAGAAGTTATATGAACAAATATCTAAAAATGGATTGCTTATTTCAGAATTTTTACCTGGAACAAAACCTTTAGCTTATAATTTTCCTCAAAGAAATAGAATAATAAGTGGATTAAGTAATGAAGGAGTTATAGTAGTTGAAGCATCAAAGAAAAGTGGTTCTTTAATTACAGTTGATTATGCACAAGAACAACATAAGAAAATATTAGCAGTTCCAGGCTCTATATTTAATGAAACTAGTGCAGGATGTAATTCTTTGATATATGATGGTTGTGATCCATTTTTGGGAAAACAAGATTTGTATGATTTTCTTAATATAATTAAAAAAGGTGGAGAAAATAATAACAAAAATGACATAAAAATGGATTTGTTAAAAAAGATAGGAAAAGAGCCTATACATATAGATAAAATAATTGGAAGTGTAAATATTGACAGAACAGCTTTATTTGAGTTATTATTTGAAATGCAAAATGAAAATGAAATTATTTGCCTACCAGGCAATTATTATGTAAAGATTAGATAGAGATGGATTAGGGGGGTAAAAGCTCCTAAGGAATATATAGGAGTTGATGGTATGGGTCAGAATCTTGTTATAGTAGAATCACCTGCAAAAGCAAAAACAATAAGTAAATACTTAGGGAAAAATTATACTGTTGAGGCATCAATGGGTCATGTTAGAGACTTACCTAAAAGTAAATTAGGTGTTGATATAGAAGAAAATTTTACTCCAAAGTATATAACTATAAGAGGAAAAGGTGAATTAATTAATAAATTAAAAAAAGCAGCAAAAAAGGCTGATAAAGTATATCTTGCAACAGACCCCGATAGAGAAGGGGAAGCAATATCTTGGCATTTAGCTAATATTCTAAAAATTTCGGAAGATGAAACTTGCAGAATAGTTTTTAATGAAATTACTAAGGGAGCTGTAAAAGAATCTATTAAGGAAGCTAGAAAAATTAATTTAAATTTAGTTGATGCTCAACAAGCAAGAAGAGTATTAGATAGATTAGTTGGATATGAAATAAGTCCTATTCTTTGGAAAAATGTTAAATGGGGATTAAGTGCAGGTAGAGTTCAATCAGCTGCGTTAAAGTTAATATGTGATAAAGAAGAAGAAATTAAGGCTTTTGAACCAAAAGAATATTGGACGGTAGATTGTGTTTTAAAAAAAGGAAGAAAAAAATTTCCTATCAAATTAACAAAGCATGACAATAAGAAAATAGAAATTAATAATGAAGAAGAAGCTAATAAAATAATAAATGATCTTTCACAAAATGATTATAGAGTTGAAAAAGTTAAAAAAGGAAGCAGAGCTAAAAATCCACTTCCTCCATTTACAACAAGTACACTTCAACAAGAAGCATCTAAAAAATTAAATTTTATAACTAAAAGAACTATGTCTATAGCACAAGCTCTTTATGAAGGTGTTGATGTAAAAGGATTTGGGACAGTAGGTCTTATAACTTATATGAGAACTGATTCTGTTAGAATTTCTGAAGAAGCGCAAGGAAAAGCTATAGATTTTATTAAGCAAAGCTATGGAGAAGAATATATACCAAAAGAATTAAGAGTATATAAAGGTAAGAAAAATATACAAGATGCTCATGAAGCAATTAGACCTTCTCATATAGAAATAACTCCTGAAGTTGCAAAAGCAAGTTTAACACCAGAACAATATAAGCTATATACTTTAATTTGGAAGAGATTTATTGCAAGTCAAATGTCATCTTGTGAATTAAGTACAAATAGCATTGATATAGTTAATGGAAACTATACTTTTAAAGCATCAGGATCAACTATTAAATTTGATGGTTTTATGAAAGTATATGATTATAAAACAGAAGAAGAAGATAATGATGTATTATTACCAGAATTAGAAGAGGGAGAAGTTTTAGAGCCAGCATCAATTGAAGGCAAACAACACTTCACACAACCACCAGCTAGATATACAGAAGCTTCTTTTGTTAAACTTTTAGAAGAAAAGGGAATAGGAAGACCATCTACATATGTACCAACAATATCAACATTGTTAAGTAGAGAATATGTAGTTAGAGAAAAGAAAAATTTAATTCCTACAGAACTTGGGTTTATTGTAAATAACATTATGTGTGATTATTTTAAACAAATAGTAGATGTAGATTTTACAGCAGGTATGGAAAGAAAACTTGATTATATAGAAGAAGGTAGTGAGGAGTGGAAATCTGTTGTAGGAGAATTCTTTGCACCATTACAACAAGCTATAGAAAAAGCGGAAAAGGAAATATCTAAAGTTGTAATTGAAGATAAAGTAAGTGATGTACCTTGTGATAAATGTGGAAGAATGATGGTTATTAAAAAGGGAAGATATGGAACATTTTTAGCATGTCCAGGATATCCAGAATGTAAAAATGCTAAGCCGATTGTTGAAGAATTGGATGTACCATGTCCAAAATGTGGAGGAAAGATTTTAGTTAAAAGAAGTAAGAAAGGTAAAAAGTTTTTTGGATGTTCTAATTATCCTGAATGTGATTTCGTTAGCTGGAATGAACCAATTAAAGAAGCTTGTTCTAAGTGTGGAAGCTATATGACTATTAAGTACTCTAAAACAAAAGGTAAGCAGGCAGTATGTTCAAATACTGAATGTGGAAATGTAATACAATTAGAAGAAGATAAAAAAGAAGAATAATGAAATCACCCCAATAAGTACTTGTCGAAAGAATGTAAAAAATGTTGTAAAAGAAATATTAATATGATACTATAAAAATAATAGAGATATCATAAAATTTTGATTATTTAGAAAATTAGCATTTATTAGATAAGGATTATGATGGGGGGAGTATTTAATTGTCATCATTATTAAATAAAACAAGAAGATTAAATAAAATTCTACAAACAGGTGGTGCAGACCCAGTAGTATTTGATGATATATGCAAACTTTTAAGTGAGGTATTATCTTGTAATGTATATATTATTAGTAGAAAAGGAAAAGTTTTAGGGCATACATTTTCTAAAGATTTTGAATGTGGAATAATGAAAAAATATGTTTTAGAAGAATGTAGATTTCCAAAAGGGTATAATGAAAGCTTATTAAAAATTACAGAAACTTTAGCAAATGTAAAAAGCAATGGAATTTGTGTTTTTAAGGGTGAGGGTAACTGCGAAATATCTAATAAAATATCTACAATTGTGCCTATAATAGGGAATAGAGAAAGAATGGGTACATTACTTTTAGCTAGATTTGGAGAAGAATTTACAGATGATGATTTAGTTTTAGCTGAGCATAGCACTACTATAGTAGGAATGGAAATGTTAAGAGCTAAACAAGATGAATTAGAAGATGATGCTAGAAAGAAAGCTGTTGTTCAATTAGCAATTGGTACTTTATCTTATTCAGAATTGGAAGCTGTTGACCATATATTTAATGAATTAGATGGTAATGAAGGTTTATTAGTAGCTTCTAAAATTGCAGATAAGGTTGGAATTACAAGAAGTGTTATAGTTAATGCTTTAAGAAAATTTGAAAGTGCTGGTGTAATTGAATCTAGATCATTAGGCATGAAAGGTACTCATATTAAAATTTTAAATGAAAAATTAGTTGATGAGTTAAAAAAGATAAGATAAATAAAAATGTGGATGTTGCATTAAGAATAAATACTACAATAATATTGTGTTAATATTGTGTTGATTTTTATTTTTTAAAACAATATATTGTGTATAAAAGTTTTAGTGCGACAGCCCCTTTTTTGTTTTAAAAAATAAATTTTAGGCAATAATAAAAAAGATGAATTATTATTTATAAGTTTATATCATGAGTTAATTATAATAGTTTTACAATAATTTTATTCTTTTATGGCGTGAAAGATAAAATATGCAAAAAATATGTTGCTAGTATATAAAGCTTATGATATACTAACCTAGGTAATAAAATACACACACAACCCAATGTATAAGGTTGGTGCCTAATTATTTAGGAAGCTTTATAAAAATGAAGGTTGTGGAGGAAAAACCAGGAGGTAACAAAATGTCAGTAATATCAATGAAACAATTATTAGAAGCAGGCGTTCACTTTGGACACCAAACAAGAAGATGGAACCCTAAGATGGCTCCATATATATTCACAGAAAGAAACGGAATATATATAATAGA
>UQFE01000014.1 GCA_900540255.1 uncultured Clostridium sp. | reverse complement strand
AATATCCTAGTTATTATATAAATAACTAAATAAAAATAGTTAATGAAACTAAAAGCTTCAGCTTCATTAACTATTTTTTACTTTGTGGATAACCGCACTTGAAAAACATTAAGTTTTTCAGTGCCCTCTAAGGCTACTTGTACTTTTTTTGTTTATGCTGATTGCCTGTATACTTTTTGCAGTTATGAAATTAAAGGGAGTTGACACGTTGTATTTAATCACAGACCACAATAATTTTTATGAGAGATACGGATGGAAATTTTTATGTATGGTTCAAGGAGGAATATATAGTCAATTAAAATATTGACGAGATGGAGAACCTAATATGACAAGAATGTATATTCATAGAGAACGTTAAATTTCAATTTATTTCTTAGTTTAAAGTACTAGTAGTTAATAAAAAGTGACTACATAGATGGATTATAGTGTATAATATCGACAAAGAGATTGAGTTAAACTAAGGTAGGTGAAAGTAATGCCATATAATGTAAAGATTGAATTGGAAAGTTTATTAAAAGAAATAAATCAAGTGGTCAGGGCAAGTTCTATATATTTATTTGGTTCTTATGCGTATGGAGAGCCTACTGAAGATAGTGATCTTGATATATGTATAGTAACTGATGATAAAAGTAAAAGAAAAGTTGAAATAATGAAGCTTATTAGAAAAGCTATAGCTAAAGTTCAAAATATGCCAGTAGATTTATTAATTTATTATAGTGATGAATTCAATGAAAGAGTTAAGTCTAATTGTACATTAGAAAGTAAAATATTTCATCAAGGAGTAAAGCTTTATGGATAATAATAAAATATATACTGAATGGTTTGAATTTGCTAAAAGAGATTTAGAATCAGCTAAATTCTTAATGAATATGCATCCAAGACCTATAGAAATAATATGTTATTATCATTGTGAACAAAGTGCAGAAAAATACTTGAAAGGTTATCTTATTAAATCTGGGAATAAGATTGAAAGAACTCATGATTTAGTATTACTTAACAATAAGTGTAAAGCTATAGATAAAAGTTTCGAGATAATAGAAGATGAATGTATTGAATTAGCACCATATGGAGTACAAGTTAGGTATCAATATCAATTAGATGTTACAGATAATGATATGATAAGTGCCATAAATTGTGCAGAAAAAATAGAAAACTTTGTTAGAGATAAAATAGGTAATTAGGATATTTTACATTATTATTAATTTTCATATTTTAATTTTTTAAAAAAATTTCCACTCTGTTCCATGAGCAGTGGGACTGCAACGTGAAAAGTAATTGCGAAGGGGGACTAGCTTTCTAGCAATTGACAAAAAGGTACTAGTAAGGCTACCTGTCTACTTTTTGTAGCAAGGATAAGGTGCGTTGCAAGTTTTAGATTAAAAATAGTTAAAAGATAATAAAATAAATTATGAGCAAAAAGTCTTAAAAGAAAAGAATTAGTTAGTAGGTCATGATATGAAAGTTTTACTGGAAAAGATCATTGGCCCCAAACGGTTACCTGAAAGAGAAATGTTTAATCTGTAGAATTTCTTAGGTTAAAAATGATTCGGTTCATTTTAAGAAACCTTTTTTGACTTAGAAATACTAGGTAATAACATGTACTTCTTTTAGGTGTTGGATTAAGGGCCCAAAAAAATATAAAATAATATTATCTAATATGGATATAGCAGTTATAGTAAATAAGGTAATATTGGTAGTAGATATACTGTGCAATAAAGAAATGTATTTACTATATTAAAGCCATGAGGAGTTATAACAATTAAAATAGCAGAATTAATTATAAGTAATATATATTTTTATTTATTACTTTACGAAGTAAAGTTTCCACTTTAGAAAAGCAAATAGGAGCACAGTTTACGTAATATTTAAAGAACATAAATTAAGTATAAGAATTGTAATAGTGTCATGATAAATTGAGGGCTCTTATTTGTGACTAGATAGAATTAACATGATTTGAGCCCATAGGTTTAAGGGAATGGAATTCCATTTTAAATTCAAGCTTAACAATTAATTCTTTTATCTATTTATAGAATAATATTAGTTGTATTATTTAAAAATTTAAAGAAGAAAGAGTGGTTAGAAATTATAGATAAGTGAATTAATTATTAAGGTTTCATTTGATCAAAATCATGAATAAAGGTAATTAGTTGTAATGAATATATGGATGAAACGATCTTGCAATATTGAACTTAATCATTATCTATTATTACAGGTATAGTGGTGAAATATTAATAGTTTTAGTTTCTTTTTAATTTACAAATCGAACATATGTTCTGTATAATTATATTATGGGATAAAAAAGGGGGGGCATATAGTGTGAGTAAAAAGCAAAAGGAAATTTTAGAGATTATAAAAACTTTTATTAAGGAAAATGGGTATTCACCAACAATTAGGGAAATATGTAGGATAGCTAATATTAAATCAACAGCATCAGTACATGCTCATATTAAAAAATTAAAGGCTGAAGGTCATATTACAAGTGGAGTAGATATGCCTAGAAGTATTGCTCTTACAAAGAGAGAAAAGAATGTTAAAGTTGTTGTAAATGCTATAGCTTTAATGTGTACAGAGGATAAAGAGTACATATTGCTGCAAGAGAATAAAAATAAACATACTAATGAGAGTATATTTGAATTACCTGGTGGAGTTATTAAAGAAAGTGAAAATGTATATGAATACTTAAGACGTAAATTAAAAGCTAATGGATTTGAAGTAACAAAGATATTTGGTGAAAATAAATGTAATGAATTAAGCTATGAAGAACAAATATTTACGGTATTTAAGCCCTTTTGTGTCAGCCAAAACTATAATGATAACAATTTAATTATTTCTAATACTATTTTATGTGAAGTAGATAGTGCAAATTATTGCAACAAAGGTCATTTAAAGTGGATTTGTACTTATGATTTAAGAGCTATGCTAGTAGATCATCAGGAAAATATATCAGCTCATAATATTGCAGCATTAAAATTATTTTGTAATCTATAAAAAGCTATATTAATTAACTTAATATATAAAAAGAAAAGTTATAGTAGGTGGGTTCTACTATAACTTTTCTCATGTTAGAATTTCTTTTCTTAATTGATTTATTGCTCTATTTTTAATGTTTACTGTTGTAGGATAATTAATGTTATTATTTTTTTGAGTATTCCTTAAGAGAGCCATTATTTATAAGTGTAAAATTAAGTATATCCTTATGCTGCTGTGGTAGTTTGTCTATATATTTATAAAGGTTTTTTGCTAGTATACTGTCAGTAACTTGTACATCTACTGGTTCATTGTTTGATGGTAGGACATGCTCTAAGGTTCCATTTAATATTAATGCCCCAGAGCCTTCACATGAGCTTCTATTACAAGTCTTTTTTATTAGATAATTAATGTTATTTTTAATTGCCATGGTAGCATAAGCAACAAATCTCTTTTTATCTAAGTCATAAATCTTGATGCATTTTAGTAATGTAGCATAACATTCATGCTCTATATCAGAAAAGTCATATCCATGGACAAAGGTTCTTTTTGAGATATTTAATATCATAGGTCTAAATTCTTTGAAAATAATTTCCTTAGATGATACATCTCCATTTTTAGCTTTAGCAACTAAAGATTCTATATAATTAAAATTCATAAAAAATTACCCCCTTTCTTAGTATATATGGTTTTAAGCCATATATTTTAATTGGAGGTGAAATTTCATGAAAGAAATTATATTAGCAATAGACATTGGACATAATGTTCCTTATGACACAGGAGCAGTGGGAATACGTAGGGAGGATGATCTAAATAGGTTGGTTGGAAATTCTTTAATAAGTAAGCTTAGGGAAAGAGGGATTACGGTTGTGAATTGTACGCCTAATACTGCTAAAAGCCTTAATGATTCATTGTACCAAAGAGTAATTACAGCAAATAACTGCGGTGTAACATTGTTTGTATCAATACATCATAATGCATGCCATGGTGGATATGGAGCAGAGGTTTTATGTATTAAAGATAATCACCAAGATGGATTATCAACAAAGGTAGGAGAAGCTATATTAAATGAATTAGCTTCAATTGGACTTAAAAATAGAGGAGTAAAGGATAGAAGGGACTTATATGTCATTAATAATACTTCAATGCCTGCATTACTTGTTGAATGTGCCTTTGTTGATAGTAGTTCAGATATGAAAAACTATAATCCAGAAAATACTGCAGCTGCAATATACAAAGGAATATGTACAGCTCTTGCTATATCAGAAGATCAACAACCTAGTACTAATGATGAAGAGTATTATATTGTTAAATATGGAGATACATTATGGGCAATAAGTAGAAGATTCAACACTACTGTAGAAAGGTTGGTAGCACTAAATAATATAGCGGATAGAAATTTAATTCATGTTGGACAGAAATTAAGGGTAAAGTAAAACTAAAGTGGAGAAAAGGTTTATGTATTAAGGTACATAAGCCTTTTGTTATTTAAGAGAATAAAAGAAAAATAGTGTTATTAAATTATTTAAGTAACCTTAATATGTGATATAATATATTTACTAATTTTTAGATAAAACAAATTAAGGGCGGTATAAACATGGCTAATTCAAATAATTTTACGAAACAGAATATACTTGATGCAGTTAAATATATTGATAAGAATGGTATTCCAGATAAAAATAAAAGTGCAAAATATGAATTTGCTTTTGATTCAGGCAAAAAGTACCCAGCTAAATATGTAATTTCTGTGGTAAATCATCTGGTTAATAACGTAGATATTTCAAATGAAGAATTTAATGATATAGAAGCTAGGAATATATTAATGGGATTGGATTTTGTGATAGAAACAAGACAAGAAAAGTTTACATTAATAATTACTGCTAATGAAGTTATATCAAGTGATGAACGTTTTACAATGGACAATCTTGGACTTGGAGATAACTATAAACCACTAGATACATATTTTAAGAATTCTTCAGGTGAGATAATTAGGCGAAAGTACACTAAAGGTGAAAAAAAGAGCTCTAATCAAACAATGCCACGATTGGCTTGTCAGATTTTTGAAGAGTCTCTAGTAGCTTTATCTGAAGAGGAAAAAGTAAACTTTCCTATTTGTCAATATACTCCAGAGTTGGAATTGATTCGAGGGATTTTTTCTAGCGTTGAAGAATTCAAGAAATATAGAAATTCAATTGAATATTTCAGATATAAGTATGGGGATGAAAAACTACTTGTTAGTTATTGTTGGAATATCTTTTCAACTATTATATTTGTTAAAGAATGCTTAAAGCGTTTTGGGAAAGAAGGCGATCAATTTGTTCTTACGTATCGTGAAAAAGACAAAAAAGAAGTTGATCAACTTGTAAATGAAAAATTGACAGATAAAGATGATGTAATAGAGTCTAATGGTTATATGAATCCATATTCTAATCAATTAATAGAACCTAAGAATATTATTTTACGTGGAGCACCAGGGACGGGTAAATCATATTTAGCAAAAGAGATTGCTGCTGATATCATTAGTAATGGCTACTTTGATAATTATACGTTACTTACCGATGAACAAAAAAAGCAAATTGAATTTGTTCAGTTCCATCCGAGTTACGATTACTCTGATTTTGTAGAAGGTTTAAGGCCTAAAGCAAATGATGATGGCTCTATGGGGTTCGAACTTAGAGATGGCATATTTAAAAAATTTGTAGCAAGGGCAAAGAAAAACTTTTATGATTCTCAAAAATCTGAAGAGGTTATTGAGAAAGAAGCATCAGTTCAAGCAATAATGACAGATTATTTTTCAGAACTTGAATTTGGAGTGGATGAACTAAAAATTGCCCGTGGCACTAAATTTTATATTACTAGTGTTGATGATAAACACATCAACATTTCAATTCCTGAAAATAATGTATCAAATAAGCTGAGTTTAAATATTAAAGAATTAAGAGAAATGTTAGAGTCAGGACAAGAATTTACACAAGTAAAAGATGTTACCAAATTCTTTGGAAAGAATAATGCTACTCAAGGATACTCGTATAATTTAGCCATTTTTAATGCAATCAAAGCAAAGAAAACAACAATATCAAAGACAGTAACTAAGCAAGAACAATTAAAAAAGTACATTTTTATAATTGATGAAATTAATCGTGGTGAAATTTCTAAAATATTTGGTGAGTTATTTTTCTCTATAGATCCTGGATATCGTGGACTAGCTGGTGAAGTATCCACTCAATATGCAAACTTACATGAAGATCCTGATGAAAAATTCTTTATTCCAGATAATGTTTATATCATCGGCACAATGAATGATATTGACCGATCTGTTGATAGTTTTGACTTTGCTATGCGTCGTCGTTTTAGATTTATTGAAATTAAAGCTGACGAACGTTTGGAAATGTTAGATGCTTTAGGAGAAAAAAAAGAAGAAGCAATTCGTCGTATGACTGCTCTAAATAGTGAAATATCAAAAGTTGAAGATCTCAATGAAAACTACCATATTGGAGGAGCATATTTCTTAAAATTAAAAACTTTAAGTTTTGACCAGCTGTGGACTGATTACCTTCAACCTTTACTTCAAGATTATGTAAGATGTATGCATGACGAAGATATCATTATGAAAAAATTTGAAAAGGCTTATGAGAATGTACTACCTAGAGTAGGTGATGGAAATGACGGAATTCAAGATTAAAGACAATACAACTATTAGTAAATATGATTTTGATGAAGTAAGGCTCATAACAAAAAAAGTTTTAGATAAGACACTTGGCCAGCTTGAAAAAGAAGGAGTATTTGTTTTTCCTGAACTTTTAAAAGATGCTGAGGATATCACTAAAGAACAGATAATTTTACAAAGTGTTAATGATTGTTATCGTTCAAGTAATGTTATGGGGTTTTTAGGATATGGCAAGGAACGTCTTATAATTAAATCACGCTTTTCAACTGTGGAAAACGATTATTTCTTTCAATATCTAATTGAAAATGTATTGGAGATACCTAATGTTTTAGATTTAAATACGGATGCTAACCAAGATAACCGATTGTTTAATTTGTTGTTATTTCTATTTCCATATTACTTAAAAATAGCGATGAGGAAAGGCTTATTTAAAACATATATACGGAGTCAATATAATGATGGGAACGTTAAAGGAACAGTTGATATTGCTCGTCATATTAGAGATAATACCCCTTTTACTGGCAAAATTGCATATAACCAACGAGAATTTTCTTACGATAACTCTATAATGGAATTAATCAGACATACTATTGAGTTCATTAAGAAGAGGCCATATGGAAATAATGTGTTACGAAAAGCTAAAGATGAAGTTTCAGTGGTAATTCAAGCAACAAATAATTATGAGTATTATGATAGAAGGAAAATCATAATTAAAAACAAGAAGAAACCTATTAGTCATGCGTATTATCATGAGTATAGGAATTTACAACGTTTATGTATAATGATTTTACAACAAGAGAAGCATCAAATTGGTTCAGGGATGACTAAAATTCATGGTATTCTCTTTGATGGTTCATGGCTATGGGAAGAATATATCAATACATTGATTGGGAATAACTTTTATCATCCAATGAACAAAGGGAGAAAAGGAGCACAGAGATTATTTGATGGTAATATTGGACTTATTTATCCTGACTTTATTAGTAGAAATGCTACCAATCGGATAATTGCTGATGCTAAGTATAAACCATTGGGTAACATTGGAAATAAGGATTATCTTCAAGTATTAGCCTACATGTTTAGGTTTGATGCTAAGAAAGGTTTATACTTGTATCCCGAAAATGGTAAAGTAGAAAATCAATTATTAAAAATGAATCGTGGATTGACATATGAAGATAATGTAGAACCAAGAACTGACATTCAAATAATTAAATGTGGATTGAAAATACCAACTGATGCAAAAGACTACGATGAATTTAAGCATAAGATAAAGACTAGTGAGGTAGCCTTTATCAATCAGTTAAAAATATACAGTTGTGATATAAAGGATAATTGAATCTAATGAAGAGTACGTAAGGCTATATAGAGGCTATATTGAAATCCATGTTAAGGATAAAAATAATACTGCTAAAAAGCAAGAGCTACTTAAAAAGTGGTATCAAGAGAAAGTAAAAAAGAAGTTTGCAGAATTAGTACATGAATATGAACAGATAGTAAAAGAAGATGTAAATAATATTAGAGTTATAACAATGCAAACAAGATGGGGTAGCTGTAATGTTGAAAGTAGAAATATTAACCTTAATTTAGAATTAATTAAAAAGCCACGTTATTGTATTGAATATGTAATACTTCATGAATTGGCACACTTAAAGTATCCTAATCATAATAAACAGTTCTGGGATTATATGAGTGTTCATATGCCTAACTGGGAGTGGAGAAAAAATAAGTTAGAGTCAATAAATTAAATATTATATAAATAAAAAATAAATAGAAGAATATATTAGATTTACATTAAGGAATGAGAGATATGTATGAATTAATAACACAAAATGAAGCAAATAGAATTAAGCAGATATTAAATGAAACTGGATTAAAAGAAGATATTAATATAGAAGTATTAAATGGTAAATATAAAATTAATGCTTTTAATATTACAGAGAGCTTTAAGACAGAACGTTATGAATATGATATGGATGAATTTTATTTAATGGACAAAACCAATAAGTATGATGTTCTAGAGTATAAAAATAAATTGTATGAAGTGTTTATAAATTTGGGAGAGTGGGCATATAAAACAGAATTGAAAAATAGTCACATTACAGTAGGTTCATCTAAATTTCATGACTATAGTTTTCAATTAGAATTATCTCAAGCAATTAAAGATAAAGAAAATATTTATATTGTAAAAAATATAACTAATTTATCTGGTAAAGGGGCCTTGGTTAGATTATATAGAGGTTTAGGTAAGGATAGAGCTAAAAAGGAAAAGAGAAGAGAAAGATTTGTAGAAGAGTTTAATAGTGAAATATTAAAATATGAAGGTAAAGAGTGGATAGTTATATCAAAGATATCATTAAAGAAGTTATTTGATGATAATAATGGTAAGGATATTTTTTATGATTTATTAATTTCAATATTAAAGGCAATGCTTTTAGTAGAAGGAATTGGAGATATAGAGATATAAAATATGAAATAAAAGAAACAGTTGGTGTTATATGAAAAAGGCCTCTAGATTTCATACACTATTTGAGAACTAGAGACCTCATACCAGTTTATAAATAGTAAATTGGCATGTTAATTTATTACTGAAAGTTAAAAGAACATCAAGACGAAGCTACTAAAAGTATGGGTTAATCCATTTGAGTTGGGGTACCCTTTATTTTTAATACTAAATAGTATAAGGAGAATTCAAATTGAGAGAAGATAAATTAAAATCTTTTGATGATGATATATACAATAGAAAAGTAATAGCAGAAAATTTGACTAAAATAATAGAAGTACAAGAAGAACCTATAGTAATTTCATTGGATTCTGAATGGGGGACAGGAAAAACTACTTTTGTTACTATGTGGAAAGATTTATTAGACAATGATGAAGAATATAGCTCTAAATTTAATACTTTATATTTTAATGCTTGGGAGAATGATTATATAACAGATCCTCTACTTGCTTTAGTTTCAGAAATAGAAGCAGAGATAAAAAGAGAGGATAGTAAGTTTAAGAAGAATTTTAATAAAGTAAAAGAAGTAATTCTACCAATGGCCAAATTAGTAACAAAGGTTGGCGTTAAAGTCGGAACTGCAGGAGTGTTGGATTTAGACAAGGTTAATTTAGGGGACTATACAGAAGATACAATAATGGATTTAGCAAGTAAATTAGGTGAATTCTCTATAAAGGAGATAGTAGCAAGTAAAAGTATAAGAACTAAATTCAAGGAAGTAATGAGTGAGTATCAAAAAGAAAATTGTAAAAAAATAATATTCTTTATAGATGAATTAGATAGATGTAGACCAACATTTGCTATAGAACTATTAGAAGTTATAAAGCACTTATTTAATATAGATAACTGTATATTTATTATTTCAATAGATAAGGAGCAATTATCACATTCAGTATCAACAATATATGGTCAGAATATGGACACAATAGGGTATTTAAGAAGATTTTTTGACTTAGATTATAGATTACCAAAACTTGATGTGCATATGTATATGGATAATAGAAATGAAGTTGTATTAAAAGGTTACTACAACGTAGAATTATTTAAAATGCTACTAAAAGAGATATTTATTAATGAACAATTCTCATTAAGAGATATTGATAAAGCACATTACTATATTAAACTACTATTACCATTAGTTACGGAGTTTAATAAAGATAGTAAAGATAATTCTGTATACATAGCTACTATAAGTTATTTATATGCAATTTTAATAGCAATGAAGATTAAAAAACCTGTATTATATAGAAAAATAATTGATGTAGAATATAATGTTGAAGAAATTTTAAAGGATATTAATATTGTAAATTTGGACCATTACAAAGAAGTAATAATAGGTGGTTGGCACAATAAACCATTACAAGAAGTAATAAAACCCACTTTAGAAATATTTTTAAAAGTTAATCTCAAATATAAAAAAGAAGGTTATATATATTGTAGTGAAGAGTATCAGTATGCTGTAGGTATAAAGAATACAAATGGAGGAGTTGGTTTGAACAATGTATTTAAAATGGAGTATTTATTTAATGATAAAAAATTAAATATTATTGATAAGCTAGAATTTATTGAAGCATTTTCTAATCAATGTATAGGGGGAAGTGAGTAAAGATAAAGTTAGATTAGTTAGAGAAGAACTTTAATAGTTTGTCAATATATTTTAGTAAAAAGTTCAATACTACGTAGATAAGTTAATAGCACTAAATAATTTCAACTTATTGTTTAATCAACATAAAAGTTAGGATATAATAAAAGGTAAGAAAGAAAGTGGAGGTAAGGCAAAATGGAGCAAAAACCACTTCCAATCAATAAATTAGCAAATTCATGTTGATTTAGATTTCTCTCAAGTCTAAGATATCTTAATTTTTGAGCAAATGTATCTAATTCCATATCTTGTAGTATAATAGTATTAATATTAAACTTTATTACTGAAAACAATGTTGCAAAAGTTGCACTTTTGTACACACTGCACATGCTAAGCTTATGACAACTTATTATCCTTTAGAAAAGTTAAGAAAGATACCTGGACTTGAACATGCTAAGTATGTTGATCCTTATGCAGGAAGTAAAGGAAATTCTATAAGGTATTTATCTGTTGCTCCAAGAACTAATGATATGAAGGTTGTTGGAGTTGATAACCTTTTCTGTGCAGGAGAAAAGTCAGGCCTTTTTGTTGGTCATACTGAAGTGTGATATGCTAAACTGCGAACGGATATGCTTAAGATACAAACTAGACAATGTGTTTAAAGCATTATCTAGTTTTTTTTTATGTTAAAATTAATAATAAATTCATCAGTATCTATTACAATTGATTCTATCATTTCATTTAATAGTTTTTTCTTTGATTCGAAGTCTAAAGAATCTATGTTATTTTTAAAGTGTTCAACTAAATTTAAAACTTCTAATATTTCAGCTTCAGATAATGATTTTGAAGCTTCATCTTCAAGTAAATTCTCTTTTTGTTTTTCAAGATCCTTCTTTTTATCTTTTTCTTTTGTTAACTCATCAATTATTATTTTACTAACTTCTAAATCTTCTATAACTTTTAGTTTATTCACTAAAACTTTAATAGATTTATCGCATTGTTCTATAGCGTTATCAATTGATTCAGCTGTTAATTTTAAATTTAACTCATTAGATTTATTTAATATATTTTCTAAATCAGCTATTATTTGAATTTCAGAGTAGTTTTTTAAGTAATCAATTAACTTTTCTTCTAAAAGAGGACCATTTAAATTTTTAGATTTACATCTAGTACCTCCAGAAGCAACCTTCATAGCACATTGATAATAAAATGTCTTTGTACCATTTTTTAATTTACCATGAGCAATATTCATAGATGAACCACAATTACATTTTAATATACCAGTTAATAGAGCTGTATTTGTTTTTCCTCGTCTTGGAGCTTTATCTGTATTTTCTTTAAGGATATTTTGAACTTTCATCCAGTCATCAGCATTAATTATACCTTTGTGTTTTGATACAGCAATTATTTGTTCATTATCTTTACCATAGCGCAAAAGTCCATTGCCATTAGCAGATCCACAAACCTCATAATTTTCTTTCTCTAAATATTCTAAAACTTTATCTGTTGATTTTACATATACAGGATTTTTTAATATAACATTTATTGCAGATTTAGTAATGTTACCACCATTTTTACCTTTTAAATGATTTGTTAGTGACCATTTAGCAACTTGAGATAAAGATTTTTCTTCTATATATTTTTGGTATATTAATTTAACAATATTTAGCTCTTCTTTATTTGGTTTTAATTCAGTTACGGAACGTTCCTTACCATTTTCATCAATATAGTATTCTCTAGTCCCATCAAATCCTAATGGGGATTGACCACCTAGCCATCTACCCATTTTAGCAAGAGTATACATATTATCTTTGACACGTTCTGCAAGTTGTTCACGTTCTAATTGAGCTAGTGAAGCAAGTATACCTATAACAGCCCTACCAAAGATAGTAGAACTATCGAAACCTTCAGTAGCACTATAAATTATAGTTCCTAGATCATCACATAATTGCATAGTATTGTGAATATCTCTAGCATTTCTACCCAATCTATTAAGTTGATATATAACTATAGAATTTATTTGTTTTGACTTTATTTGATTCATCATTCGTTGATATTCAGGTCTATCCTCATTTTTACCGCTAAACCCTTCATCAATAAAAATATTAACACTTTTACTATCAATATTAAATTTGAACTCGATAAATTTTTTACATTTTTCTATTTGATTTTCAATAGATTCACCTTTTCCAGTAAATTTTGATTTTCTTGTGTAAATTGCAATTTTATTCATTTTTAAATTCTCCTATTTAAAATATTTTCATTACACCTAATGGTTCAAAATAAATAATGTAAGTATCTATTTTGTAACAAATTCCATATTTGCACTTATAATACTCAATTGCTTCGCATAAAAAATCTTCTGTAACATCTAAATATTCAGCTAATTCATGTTTATTTCTTACACCATATCTATATGCATTTATTATATCTACCATACCAACGAGTTTTTTATAACCCCATCTGCGGGCAATTATCTCTTGTTTTACATTTTCAATTTTTGTTTGATCTATTATATTTCCATAAGTAGTATGATAATGACCAAGTTCTTCAGCAAGAACACATTTTTTTTCAGTTTGGGTAGATAGGTTTTTATTAATTGCAATTCTATTTCCTTTACAACGTCCATCTGCACTTTTTAAAATTACTTCTTTTACTTTTATTCCTAAATCACTACATTCATTTAATAAATTCTCATAAGCCATAAAACCACCTACTATTCATTCCAGAAATTATCATCATTCATAATATCATCATCATGTTTAATATCTTCTATGCTTGCTCCTGGTTTTGCATGAGCAGCTATAGTTTCATTTGAGTATTTATTTTTTAAATCAATTATAGTAGCAGTTTTAGAAATTTCTAAAGTTAAAATACTATTAATTTTATTAAGTATATTTTTATTAGAATTTGAAATAAATTTATGTTTTATAGTGCTTGATTCTAGAGAATAGTCATTTTTATTTATATTGTTTATTTCCTTAAACTCTTCTTCTTCAATTTCGGAAAGTTTTTCTATATTATCTTTTAACATAGTTACAATAGGAGTAGAATTTTCATCTAATATTCTAATAATTAACTCGTTAAAATCAGTATCTTTAATATATCTTTTTATTGCTGAATTATCATCTATTTTTCTTATAGTATCTGTAACTTTTTTAGAGTATTTTAACTCAATAACATTTGAATTATCAATACTTATATCTTTATCATCACCAATAAGTTCATAGATATCTACGTCGAATATATCTGCTATTTTCCCTAATATGATTTCGTTGGGAACAGTCCTACCACTTTCGATATCACCTAAATAACTTCTAGATATACCTAATTCATTAGCGAGCATTGCACCTGTATATTTTTTGCCAATTTCAATAGACTTTTTGCTTCTAAGTTTCTTTATTTTTGAACCGATATCAATAGTATTCATAAAAAAATCATCTCCTTATTTTGTAATTGTACGTAATTTACGTAGTTTTGTCAATAATATTACGTAAAATTTAGATAATTTAAGTATTAGCAATTTAATTTAAAAATATGCAAAAATATCTAAGGATTTACGTAAAAATACGTAAAAACCAAAATTGCGACATTACGTAAAAATACGTAAAATATATTTGTAAGCTAATTAAACGGCAATTAACAGAAAGGAATTAAAATTGATGAATGAAGTAATAAATAATTTACCATGGAATAAGAAAATAGAAATTTTAAGGGTATCAAATGGATGGTCACAGTCAGAAGCTGCTAAAGAATGTTATACAGGACAAAAAGCATTTTGGTCTTGGGAGAGTGGGCGAGTATATCCACGCAAAAATAGTAGACGAGCTATAGCGTCAGCATTCGGTGTAAAAGAAGAAGATATTTTTGGAAAGAAGAATTAGATTCTATTTAATTTAAAATTTAGTATCAAATAAATAATTACTTGAATATTATATAGAAATAATTTTTTTGAGGAATTGTATGAAGGAGTATAGGTTTAGAGTTGGCGTTAGACCTACCAAAGATACCATAAATAGATGTAATATATGTGCAGCTCAAATATTAATAGATAAATATGGTCTAGAGGTAATGATGAAAGTCTATAAGGAACAACAGTTATTAAAGAAAGAAAAATAATAATAAAACAGATTGTAACAAATGACTATAAAGTGAAAAACTTAAAATTATAATTAACATAATAAATAATTAGTTAAATTTTAAAAATAAAAAATAGCATTGGTAGAGAGTAACGTGAGAAATAGTAAGAATAAAATATATAGGAGGTTAAAAATGATTATAAAATTCATGAGAGAATTGAAGGAAAAGGTTGGCCAAAACTTATTTAAAGAAATAATAAGTATGGCTGAAAAAGATATTAAATTTAATAGAGTAAACCTAAGAAAGTTAACTACTCAAAAAGATTTTATATTTATTTGTCAAAAGTATTACAACGTACTAACAACATAATGATAGGAGAATATATAAATGAAAAATATAAAACATAAACATAGAGAAGAGGTTCAATTATTTGTTAATAAAGAATTAGAACTTGAGGTAAGAGCAGTTGAAATTAATGGAGAAGGTTGGTTAGTTGGTAAAGATGTTGCAGAAGTTTTAGGATATTCAAATACATCAGATGCATTAAAGAAACATGTTGATATTGAAGATAAGGGGGTAGCGAAATGCGATACCCTTGGTGGAAGTCAAGAAATGATAGTGATAAATGAAAGTGGTCTATATTCCCTAGTTCTTAGAAGTAAGTTACCAGGAGCTAAAAAATTTAGAAGATGGGTTACATCAGAAGTATTACCACAGATAAGAAAAACAGGAGGATATATACCAATAAGTGAAGAAATGTCAGAAGCGGAAATAATGGCAAAGGCATTGATTATATCCCAAAAGACTATAGAGAAGAAGGACGAGCTTTTAAAAGCTAAGGATAAAGAGATAAAGGATTTATCACAAGATTTAACTCAAAAGAATAGATTTATTAATCAGTTAGCAGCAAGTGAAAATACTTTATTAGTTAGAGAAGTTGCCAAGGTTGCATCTAAAGCAGATGTAGTAATTGGTGAAAAAAGATTATGGGACAAGCTTAGAGAGTGGGGATTGATTTTTAAGAACTCAACAGAACCAAAACAATGTGGAGTTGATAGGGGATATTTTGAAGTTAATGAAGGTACCAAAGAAGCTAAAGGCAAGGTGTTTACTTATAGAACTACAAGAGTTACTGGGAAGGGGCAAGCTTATATTATAGAAAGATTGCTTAAGGAAATTTAATAGGTGAATCTATGAAATGTTTAAATATATGGGGCATATGCACATTTGTAATGCCCCTAGTGTTAATAATAATTATTGGGTTAATGTTTATAATTGCATCTATTTTAGATGGAGTAGACAAGCTAATAAAGAGAATTAGGAGATAATCATGAAAGAATTAAGAGAGAAACTTCATCAAGCTATTGATGAGTATAGACTGACCGATGAAAGAACTGTTGCTATTAGCCAAGAGTTGGACAAGGTAGTTTGCCAAGCACAGAAGTTAATTGCAAAAGAAGGATTAGACTATATAGAAGCTGTAGAAAAAGCAAAAGAATTGATAGGATCTGAAAGAGTTGGCGCTCATGTAGATTCAGATTCAATCAATTCAAAAGAAATCAATGATAGTATAACAGAAAATTAAAAGAATTTAAACAGGAGGAATTAAATAATGAATATGTTATTACAAAATGATTTACAAGAAGTAAAAGAGGAATTTAAAGTAACCGACTTACAAGAAGCTACATGGGCATTAAGAAAATTAAGAGCATTAAATGAGAAAATAGATGAAATTAATGCTATAGCAGTTGAAGAAATATCAAGAATTAATGAGTGGGCAGAAAAAGAAGTTAAGTCATTAAATTATGATAAAGAATATTTTGAGCGATTATTAAGTGCTTACTATGTAGAGGAGAGAGCAAAAGATAAAAAGTTTAAATTATCAACTCCATATGGAAAAGTAACATCTAGAAAAACAACTAAATATATCTATGAAGATGAACAAGCAATAATGGATTACTGCAATACGAATGAAATTGATGTAATTAGAGTTAAAGAAGAGTTGGATAAGACTGTATTTAAGAAGCTTTGTAAAGATGGTGTAAATCAAGAAACAGGGGAAGTTGTTCCTGGAGTAAGGGTTGAAGTTGTAGAAAGTATAAGTATTAAAGCTGAATAGGAGGACTTTAGATGAATTTATATGAAAAGTTAGTTGAGATTAGAAAAGAAGTTATAAACTTTTCTAAAGATACAGAAGGATATGGATATAAATATGTAAGTGGTAGTCAAGCTATAGCAAAGATAAGAGATAAGATGGATGAGTTAGGAATAATATTAGTTCCAGGAGTAGGAGATACAATTACATCTACTTACGATTATATAAATTCTAAAGGTAAAGAGTGTACAGACCATATAGTATCTGGAGATATGTCTTATACATGGATTAATGCAGAAGAACCGAGTGAAACATTAACAGTTCCATGGAAGTTATATGGAGCACAAGATGATATATCAAAAGCATTTGGTAGTGGTTTAACATATTCAGAAAGATACTTTATATTAAAGTTTTTCCAAGCACCTACTGATGATGCTGATCCAGATAATAGAGATACATCTAATAGAGGAACTGGAGCTAAAAAAGGATTAAGTGAAGCACAAGTGAAGAGATTATATGCAATTGCTAATGCAGCAGGATATGACCAAAAAACAATTAAACAAATGGTAACTACTAGATATAACAAGGTAGTAGAGCAGTTAACCAAAGCAGAATATGACCATGTTTGTAATGGATTGGAGGGTAAGAAGAATGGCTAATTCTATTAAATTAGATTGGAGAAATCAAGAGATATTTTATGTACCTGCTACAGATGTTGAATTTATGATAGAGGACAGAACGGAAAAGATTAAATTAACCAATGAACAGTTTGAATGTTTGTTTGACCAATATAGAGAAAGCGCTGGAGAAAAGACAGTTAGTGAGTTAGAAGATAAAATCTTAGAATTAGAGGTTGCATTAGAGAATGCACATGAAATTATAGAGGAGAAAGAAAGACTAGAGGATATAAGATTAGAAAAGTACTATAGTCCTTCTTACTAGAGGTAATTAATATGGCAGAGAGAAGAATGTTTTCAAAAACAATTATAGATAGTGATGCTTTTTTAGATATGCCACTTAGTACACAGGCTTTATACTTTCATTTAAGTATGAGAGCTGATGATGATGGATTCATAAATAACCCTAAAAAAATACAAAGAATGGTTGGGTGTAACCAAGATGATATTACGTTACTTATAGCTAAAAGATTTGTGATTCCTTTTGAAAGTGGTGTATGTGTAATAAAACATTGGAGAATACATAATTATATAAGAACTGATAGATATAAAGAGACTCCATATCAAGAAGAAAAGAGTCAATTAATATTAAAAGACAATAACTCCTATACTTTATCAAATGAGATGACTACCATTGGTATACCAAGCGGTATACCAGACGGTGTACAAAATGGTTACCAATGTGAAACCCAGGTTAGGTTAGGTAAGGATAGGTTAGGTAAGGATAGGTTAGGTAAGGATAATAATACTATATCTAAAGATATAGTTAGTAGTACTAAAGTACAACCTATTATTGATTCTTGGAACTCATTAGGATTACAAAAGTTAGTAGCAATAAATCCTAACACAAATAGATATAGATTATTAAATGCAAGAATTAAAGAATATGGATTAGATAAAGTATTAGAAGCAATAGAAAATATAAGATATTCAAGTTTCCTAAAAGGACAGAATAATAAAAATTGGACCATTACATTTGATTGGCTGATTAAACCTAATAATTTTACAAAAGTATTAGAAGGGAATTATAGAGATAAAGGAGATAGCAATAATGGAGGTATTGAACAGAATATTAAATCAAGTGAAGATAAACCGCAATATAACTTCGGCTGCTTCGAATAATTACAAGTGTAATAAGTGTAAAGATACAACTTGGTTATTTAATGATGAGGGGAAGATAAAAGCTAGATGTGAATGTTATGAGTTAGATCTTATAAATAGAATGTGGGAAAATTTTGGGGTATCACCAAAGGATATAAAACCATTAAGAGAATACAAGCCTTATAACGATATAACTAACAAAGCTAGAGAAAAGGCAGTAGAGTATATAAAAAGCTTTGATGAAATAAAAGATGATAGAGAAAATGGCTTTTGTTTAATGGGACAACCAGGAGCAGGAAAAACACATATAGTTACTGCAATAGGTAAGGCTTTATTAGATAAAAAAATACCAGTAGTGTATATGCCTTATATAGAGGTTATGAGGAAATTAAAGGCTTGTGCTATGGATGAGGAATATTATAACAAGACAATAGAGAAATATAAGAGGGCTAAAGTATTGATTATAGATGACTTATTTAAGGACAAGGTTAAGAAAGGTAAGTTAATAGGTGAAATTAAAGAACCGGATATTAAGCATATATATCCAATAATTAATTATAGATATTACAACTATTTACCTACTTTAATTTCTACAGAATGTACTCCAATAATGCTTTTAGATTTAGATGATGCTTTAGGCGGTAGGATATTGGAGTGTTGTGGTAAGAGATTTGGAACTGTATTTAAGAGTGATTGTAATTATAGATTAAAAAAATATGCAGAATAAGGAGCGAAATATGAAAGCGTGGGAAAGCATGACTAATGCTGAAAGAGCAGCGCAGACATTTAGGGATATAAAGTTAAGGCAGGAGAGAAGATTAGAGATAAGGAAACGTGCAGAATATGAAGCTAATTCCTTTACAGTAGAAAGTTCATTAAAAGCAATAGCAAGAACAAGAGGAGCTAAGAATAGAGGGTGTAGGTCATGCAGATAAGGGAAATACATTTTTGTGAAGTATGTGGAAGTCCTTATGTAGAATTACACCATGTAGTGTACAGGTCGGAAAATAAGAATTTAGAGAACTGTAAATTAAACTTTGTGTATTTATGCCAGGAGCACCATAGAGGAACATATGGAGTACATGGAAGTAAAGGAGCAAGACTTAATAGAAAACTTAAATTAGAGTTCCAAAACAAGCTGGAAGAGTTATTGGACAAGCAGTATTTAACTAGAGAAGAAATAAATAATATTTTACAGATTGACGATAAGGCGCTTAATAGGCTTTTAAAGAGGTTTTCTATACAAGACTATAATATATCAAAGAAGATATAATAAGGGCTTGTATGGGCGGTAAATTGATTATGTAGAGGTGTGTTTTGGAAGAGTTAAAGAATCAATATCTGGATGATTGTATTATCTTAGGAAACATAATTAAAAGAAAAAATAATCTAAAAGAAGATGATATAGCAGGAGCATTTAGTTTAATGCAAGATAGCTTACAAGCTTATTTTAGATGGTCAGTTATAAGATGTGAAATAAGAAGCAATTTAAAGCGTGGAGAAAGAGCAGAGATTAAAGATTTACTAGAGAATATAGTTAAGTATCTAGATGAAGTACATAGAGATACAAGGGTAATATATAAGCTTGGTAGAGAAGATTTAAGGAATAATAGAGAAGAGTAGAAAAAGTTAATTTTAGCAATAGCTATAACTATATATTTTTAATTAATAATCAATTAATAATAAGAGAAAGAAGGAGAAATATCATGAATTGGATAACTGAAAGAGAATTACAAGAGTTTAAAGAGTTTTGTAAAAAACAAAAAATAAAAGATTCATTTAATAATTATATAGTTTGGAAGGATAAATATAAAATATGATATTAGCAATTGACCCAGGGAATGAACAAAGTGGAGTAGTTCTTATTAGAGAAAGAGATTTAAAGCCAATAGTTGCTGAAAAAATAACAAATGAAGAACTTTTAGATAATCTACTTATGGATAGGTATGAAAGATTAGAGGAAAGTGAATGTATAAATCATGTTGCTATAGAAATGATAGCAAGTTATGGAATGGCAGTAGGCCAAAGTGTTTTTGAAACTTGTGTGTGGATAGGAAGATTCATTCAAGCATTAGAGGATAATTATTATAATGATTCATTAAAATTCATTTATAGAAAAGATGAAAAGATGAATTTATGTGGCAGTATGAAAGCTAAAGACAGTAATATAGTACAAGCCTTAATAGATAGATTTGCTCCTAATACACCTAATAAAGGGAAAGGCACTAAGAAAGAACCAGGGTGGTTTTACGGATTTAAAAAAGATATATGGCAAGCTTATGCAGTTGCAGTAACTTATTATGATATGTATTTAAATGGAGGTAATATAAGTGAATAAGGTTATACTTATTGGAAGATTAACTAAGGATCCAGAGCTAAGATATGCAGCAGGAAGTGGAACAGCAGTTTGTAGATTTACTTTAGCAGTATCAAGACAGTTTAAAAAGGACGAAACAGATTTTATAAATTGTATAGCATTTAATAAACAAGGAGAAGCAATTGCGCAATATGTTACTAAAGGGAGGCAATTAGCAGTCACAGGGAGCATAAGAACAGGTAGTTATGATGGACAAGACGGGGTTAAGAGGTATACAACAGATGTAATTGTAGAAAGCTTTGAGTTTATTGGTAATAGTAATAATGGAAATGTAAATACAAATAATCAAAACAACGATTATTGGAATATGTCAACAGATAATGGATTTGGTGTAGAAGAACCAATTGATGATGGAGACATGCCATTCTAGGAGGAAAAGTCAATGTTAGATGTAATAGAAGGTCAAGTATCAATATTTGACCTTCCAGTAATAACACCTAAGGAAGAAGTTAAGAAAGTCATAAAAAGAGTAATATTTAAGCCTAAACATAGATGGCAAGCTAATCTTTTCAATGAGTTTAAAATTGGCAAAGAGTATGAGGTTGTAGATGAATATAAAAATAGATGTGGAATTGAATTTTATGTATTTGATGGAATTGACAGAGAAGCATGGTGTGAATTGTTTGAAGATATAAAATAACAATTTGAATAAAACAATAAGGAGATGAAGGAATGAATAATAAAATATATGCTTTATTTACTGATGAAATAGTATGCCCTTACTGTGGATATGAAGTTTCAGATAGCTGGGAATGCCCAGATGAAGATGATGAAATGTATTGTGATAATTGCGGTAAAGAATTTTTATATGTAAGAAATATAGAAGTAACTTATAGTAGCTACAAGTTGGATTAATTCACAATACAAAAATATTATGAGGAGAGTATGAAAGTAAAAATATTAGAGATTATGCAAGGAATACCATTAGAAAAAGAGAAAATTTATAAGGTTAATTTTGAAAAAGATGAACATGACATTATTTTTAATAATGGCATTTGGTGTGGAGTATATAAGAGTAATGTAGAAATAATAAATGGATATATGCAGTTAAATAATGGACAGTTAGTGTTTAATTTAATGTAATAAATAGGAGAGATAGAATGGATAAAGAGTTATTTAGAAAAACAGAGGGAATATTATATGATTATAATGATCTAACAAATAAAATAGAATTATTAAAAGCTGAGATAAAAGAAATGGAAGAACAATATCAAGGATGTTCAGCCATACAATATGAAGAAAAAACAGGTAGCACTAATAAATTTAATAGTAGTGTAGAAAATGAGGTTATGAGTAGAGAGCAGAAGCTTATATGTTATTATAAAGATTTAAATAAAAAGCAAACATTAAAGAGAAGATTAGATATAGCAATAGAAAGTTTAAAAGAAGAAGAAAAGCAGTTAGTAGAATTAAGGTATACTAACAAGAGAACTTTAAGTTGGAATCAAATTGCAAGAGCACTTAAGTATAGTGTAGATTATTGCAGAAAAGATTTGAGAAATAGAATTATAAGAAAATTAGCAGATACTATTTTCTATAATCCATATAAGCAAGAAAGGTTTGAGTTATAAAAAAAGTAACCCCCTTTTTATACCCACTTTATACCCAACATGCTACCACTAAATTGTGATAGTATTTAAGTGTGGAAAATGTGAGTAAGGTTTTCCAATACTGTCCTCTATAGTGATATTAGTAAAGCAGCTAGTGTAAAAAGCTAGTTGCTTTACATTTTTTACATAAGATTGTAAAATTGTAGAGAGGAGGGATATTATGAATAAAATTAAGAATAGGGAATGTTTTTGTGGAAGTGGGAAAAAGTTTAAATCTTGCTGTATGTCTAAAATAAATTCACAGAAAAAAATAGTTTCAGATGAGGTGCTGAGCAATCCTAATAGATTAAATCAGCTTTTATTTGAAAGATTAAAATCAACTGATTACAAGACATGCTTTTATCCAGAGAAAGAAAAATGCAAAAAACCAATAAAGAATGCACATACTTTGCAGAATAATGGAATTTTATCATTAATTTCTGAAAATGGACATGTAAGAATATATGATTTATTAAATAAAGTTAGGAAAGGTACTTCAACTAAAGAAGTAAGTAAAAATAGTGCAACAACTTTTTATGGCTTTTGTGAATATCATGATTCTGTAGTATTTAAAGAAATAGAACTTTTACCATATACTGCTAGTGAAAAGCAAAATTTTCTTCATGCATATAGGACTTGTGCACAAGAGTATCATAAAAAAAATAGGATGTTAAAAGCTATACAAAATTGCTTTAAAGACAATCCAATAGTAGTTAATATTCCTGGCTTTATAGAAAGCTATGAGAATATGGAGCTATCTTTTAAAGATGTTGAAAAATATATGAACATATTTAATGAAGCATTTAAAAATAATGATTTTAATATATTAGAAAGTTATGTTTATAAATTTGATCAAATGTATGATTTTGCAGTAACTACAATGTTTAATCCTACATTTGATATTAATGGTAAAATGTTAAATGACATATATTCAAAAGATGAGGAAAGATTAAAGAGTGTTTTTATTAGTATTTTACCTACACAAACAAACTCTTTTTTTATAATTAGCTATTTAAAGGAAGATTTCGAACATTTTAAAGAGTATTTAGAAAAAATAAAAGCATTTACAGATGATCAGTTAAAAATTTTCCTTAATAATTTAATTCCTACATATAGTGAAAATATAGTATTGAGTCCACGATTATGGGATAAATGGACTCCATTTTCAAGAAGGGAATATGAGAAAGTTATTAATGGGGAAATTGGTGATTTTAGTAAACTTATATCATTAGAATTACCATTTGATAGTTTAGAGGATTATATTGAAGGCTTAATGATAAAGAATGGAGCCAATGATATGATGAAAAAGCCAAAATATGATTTATTTAAAAAAAATTAATAAAAATTTAAATTATTTATATTAAAATAATATTATAATTAGCATTATGATCATTGTTAAATAAGAACATCTAGTATAGAAGCTAGGTGTTTTTATTTTTTAGAAAGTAGGTGGCATTAATGGAGAAACTAACAGATAAACAAATAATATTTGCAAATGAGTATCTAGTAGACCTTAATGCTACTAGAGCTTATAAAAAGGCTTATCCTAATGTTAAAAAGGATAGTGCGGCAAGAGCAAATGCAAGTAAGTTACTAACAAAAGCTAACGTTAAAAAGTATATAGATGAACAACTCAAAAAAATAGAAGATGAAAGTATAGCAGATGCAACAGAAGTTATGAAATACCTTACCGCAGTAATGAGAAATGAAATTACAGAAGAAGTTGTTGTTGTAGAAGGTGAAGGAGATGGATGTTCATCAGCTAGGATAGTTAAGAAAGAACTATCAGCTAAAGATAGAATTAAAGCAGCAGAGCTTTTAGGCAAGAGATATAGGTTGTTTGTTGATAAGGTAGAACAAAAAGTAGATGTAAATGCTGCAACTAAGTTAGATTCAATATTACAACAGTTAGAGGAAGATGATAATGAGTAATGAATACAAGTTATCTAAGAAATATAAAGATTTTATAAAACATAATGCACCAGTAGAGTGTTTAGAAGGAACAACTGCAGCAGGAAAAACTACAGTAGGAATACTAAAGTTTATGTTGCAAGTTGCTAAGTCTAAAAAGAAACAGCATGTTATAGCAGCTAAGACTACTGGAGTAGCTGAAAAGAATATCATACAAAAAGAATATGGAATTACTGATGTATTTGGAGAGTATGTAAAGTATAACGGTAATGGTGATAAAGATGATAAGATACCACATATCAGATATAACACTCCAAATGGTGAAAAAGTAATTTATATTCTAGGTTATGATAATAAAGAAAAATGGAAGATGGCACTTGGTTCACAGTTCGGATGTGTTCTTATAGACGAGGTTAACACAGCTAATGTTGAGTTTGTTAGGGAAATAAGTACTAGAAATGATTACTTAATGATGACACTTAATCCAGATGATCCAAACTTACCAATATATAAAGAGTTTATAAATTGTAGTAGACCATTAATTAAATACAAAGATGATGTACCAAGAGAAATAATGGAGCAGTTGAACAGTGAGGAAAAAACAAACTGGACATACTGGTTCTTTTCTTTTTATGATAATGCATCATTAAGTGAAGAAGATATTGAAAAGAAAAAGTTAAGTGCTCCAAAAGGTACTAAGCTTTATAAAAATAAGATATTAGGTCTAAGAGGAAGAGCAACAGGAATTATATTTAGCAACTTTGAAAGAAAGAATCATGTTGTTAGTAAAGAGTATGCTAAAAAGTTTATTAGAGATAGAAGTAATAGACAACAAACAGAATGGTTTGAAATATTTAGTTCTGGATTAGATACAGCTTATTCAACTAATAGCCCTGATACAATCTCAATGAGTTTTATTGGTATTACTAATAAAGGTAATTGCTTTGTACTAGATGAAAGGGTATATAATAATGCTAATTTAGATATACCTATAGCTCCAAGTGATACAGTAAAGAACTTTATAGATTTCTTAGAGAGAAATAGAAAAGAATGGGGATTTGCTAAAGATGTATTTATAGATTCAGCAGACCAGGCTACTATAACAGAGTTTGCAAAATATAAAAGGTTAAATGGCACAGTATATAATTTTAACAACGCATGGAAGAAAACAACTATTATAGATAGGATAAATCTTCAATTAGGTTGGTTTGCTCATAATCAATATAAGATTATAAACCATTGTGTAAATTATATATCTGAATTAGAAACATATAGCTGGATGGAGGGTAAAGATAATACTCCAGAAGATGCAAATGACCATATGGTTAACAGTACTCAATATAGTTGGTTGCCTTATAAAAATCGCATAGGAATTTCAAATAATTTATGATATTTAAAAAAGAAAAATAGCTTATTTTCCATAAAAATGCGTGTTTTATCATAATAAAACTGCGTAAAATGTGGAAAGTAATATTTATACTTTTATAAAAGCAAGTAAAATAGCGACATTAAAATAAAACTGCGTTTTTTCATTATTCTACGCATTTTTTAAAATTAAAGAAAAAGCTTAAAAATAAATTTATGAGTAGAAATAAAATTATATATGATATATGGCTTTACAATCAAAATTAAGGCTAGTTTTGATTAAAAGGTATAAAATGTTATTGAATAATAAAAAAACGTTATATGGAGTGAATAGAGGTGAAAAATGAAGATAACAGAGAAAGTGAGGAATTTTATGAGAAGCTTTTTAAGAATACAAGAAGCGCAAACAACTAATTTTAATATACAAGAAAGTATGAACTATGAAACAAATGTATTTAAAAATAAGATTTGGTACAGGGGCGATAGTTATGAATTAGAGCAATTATATAAGCAGTTGCAAAATAATAATTTCTCATTTTGGGGGAGTGTTCCAACAGTAGGTATGGAAATAAGAAAAATACATACTGGACTACCTAAAATAATAGTTAATAAATTAGCTGATATTACATTAACAGATTTAAATGATATATCTTTTGAAGATAGAAGTTTAAATGAAACATGGGAAGCTATAGTTAAGGAAAATAAATTTTATAAATTATTAGATAAATCAACAAAGAAAGTTTTAGTAGCTGGTGATGGTGTTTTTAAGATATCATTTGATTCCAATATATCTAAATATCCTATTATAGAGTTTTATGATGGTGATGATATTGAAATGGTATATGAAAGAGGGCGTATGAAAGAAATTATATTTAATACTGCTTATAAACATAAAACAAGAGTGTATAACTTAAAAGAAACTTACGGTTATGGATATATAACATATAAACTATTCATAAATAATAACGAAGTATCATTGAATACTATTCCACAAACAAGTGATTTAGCAGATGTAACTTTTGATAAGAGTTTTAATATGGCAGTTCCATTTATGATATATGAATCAGAAAAGTGGGAAGGTAGAGGACAAAGTATATTTGATGGTAAAACAGATAACTTTGATAGTTTAGATGAAACTTGGAGTCAATGGATAGATGCATTAAGAGCAGGAAGAGCAAAAACATATATACCAGATGATTTATTGCCTAGAGATATTAAGACTGGAGAAATAATGAAGCCTAACTACTTTGATAATAGGTTTATTCAAACAGATAAGAGTATGAAGGAAAATGCAGATAGTAAAATCATTACTGAACAACCAGGTATACCAACAGAATCTTATCTTCAAACTTACGTTACAGCTTTAGATCTATGTTTACAAGGATTAATTTCTCCATCAACATTAGGAATTGATAATAAAAAGTTAGATAATGCAGAAGCTCAAAGAGAAAAAGAAAAGACAACCCTTTATTCAAGACAAGCTATTATAGATGCATTAACTGAAATGTTACCTAGATTAGTTGATGTAATATTTAAGGCTTATGATTCTTCTTTAAACCAAAGTATTAATGATTTAGAAGTAGAAATAAGTTTTGGAGAATATGCATCACCTTCATTTGAAGCAGTTGTTGAAACACTATCTAATCCAAATACACCAATGTCTATAGAAGCAAAGGTTGAGGAAATGTGGGGTGATAGTAAAGATGATAAATGGAAAGAAGAAGAAGTTAAAAGAATAAAAGAGCAAAATGGAATTATTACTATGGAGGAACCTTTTGTAGGGGGAGATTTAAATGAAGAAAGTAATAATAAACAACAGAGTATACCAGATGGACAAGAAGAAGCTTAAAGGATTATTTGATATTGCAAAGGAACTTGTAAAGTTAGGTATATATGCAGTAGAGAAACATAATATCATTGAAATGAAAAGAGATATATTACCTTCAAAAACTAAATTAAAAGAAGAAATAAGGAAATATAAAGAGCAAGGCTATAAGGTATATAGCAATGGATAAAGATTATGATATAGTTGTAGCGTTTCAAAAGATAGAAGAAGAATTAATAAACTCTATGCTTGGAAATATTAAAAGACATACTGACTGGGAAAAAACAGAAGGTTTTGAATGGAGCATGTGGCAAGCAGAACAACTTAAGGCCTTAGAAAAGTATAGAAGTAATAATATAAAGAAATTCAAAGGATATTTTTCAACTATTAATGAACAGATAGAGGAAGTATTAGAAAAAGCCTATAAACAGGGCAATATGCAACAAGAAATTGAAATATTATCAGCATTAAGAGAAGGTTATATATTCAAAAAAAGAAAGAAAAAGAATATTACTTTAAATGCTAAGTTTTTCAGAATAAATGATAGAAAACTTAATGCATTAATTAAAGCTACTAAGAAAGATTTTAAGAATGCACAATTAGCAATGTTAAGAATGGCCAATGATCAATATAGAAAAATAATATTTAATGCTCAAGTATATGCTAATACTGGTGCTGGAACCATAGAAAAAGCTATTGATATGGCAAGTAGAGATTTTATGGCCAACGGTATTAATTGTATAGAATATAAAAATGGTGCTAGAGTTAATGTTGTAAGTTATGTTGATATGGCTATTAGAACAGCAAATAAAAGAGCTTACCTTCAAGGGGAAGGAGATAAGAGAAAAGAGTGGGGAATAAGTACAGTTATAGTGATAAGTAGAGGTGGAGGTTGCCCTAAATGTACACCACATCAAGGTAAAATATATATTGATGATGTATGGAGTGGTGGAAGTTCTAAAGATGGACCATATCCATTACTTAGTTCGGCTATAGAAAAAGGATTATATCACCCTAATTGTAGAGATAGTCATACAACATATTTTGAGGAAATAACTTCTAAACCTAAAAGAACTACTAAAGAGCAACAAGAAGAAAATATAAGACTATACAATGAGCAACAATGGAAAAATTATATAGAAAGACAAGTTAAAAAATACACTAATCTTGAAAATAGAAGTTTTGATAATGAAAACAAGATGAAGTATAAGAATAAAAAAGAAATTTGGAAAAAGAAAAGATAATTAGCACTTACATAAGTAGGTGCTTTTATTATGCTTAAAATTAAGGAGGGATTGAAAATATGGAATTAAAAGATACCATTGAGATGATGGGGAGTGCAGATTATAAAGAAAGGTTTAGAGCAGAGTATTTACAATTAAAAATAAGAATAAATGGATTAAGAAATATGCTTAAGAAATATAAGGCGGGTACTTTAACATTTAAACCATTTTGTAGTTATTATTTATTGAATGGTCAATTAAAAGCAATGGAAATGTATGCTCAATATTTAAAAGAAAGAGCTGAAATAGAAAATATAGAATTGGAGGTAAATAAGTAATGAATGAAAAAGAATTTTTAGAATGGTGCAAACAAGAGGTATGTGATTATACCAATAGACATTTAGATAAAACAGATAAAAAGCAAATTACAACAGACAATGTATTTATGGTATGGAGTTGTAAAACACTGCAAAATAATAAAGCACTACTTAGTACTACTTTATTTGATGGAATGTATTATGAGTGCACATACAATGGAGATAAAAAAGAAATGTATGTAGATGCTTATAAGAAGTGGGAAAATTATAAAGTTGAAAAAAATAATTAAGTCTTAGGAAACTAAGGCTTTTTATTATGCCCAAAACTTGCTTAAGGCTTAAAACTGCGTAAGGAAATAACAGTCTACAGACTATAAATGGAGGGAAGTTATGTTTATAACAAGTTGTAATTTAAGAAAAAGAATAGGAATGAGAAGGTTACTTCAAGTAGATGGAGGAACTGGTACTGGTGGAGAAGGAAATTCAGCAGGCAATGAAGGTGATCCAGAAGCTGGAGAAGGAAAAGGAGAAGAAGCTAAAACTTTTACTCAAGAGGAGTTAGACAAAATAGTAAAGGAAAGAGTTGCTAGAGCAAAGAAAGACCAACCATCTAAAGAGGAGTTAGAGGCTTTTAAGCAATGGCAAGAAAGTCAAAAAACAGAAGAAGAAAAGAAAAATGAAGCTTTAACTAATGCTGAAAAGGCAAGAGTTGCAGCTGAAGAAAGAGCTTTATTAGCTGAAACAAAAGTAACTTGTTTATCTAAAGGAGTTGCATCAACTTCTGTAGATGATGTAGTTATATTAGCTAAGTCTATGCTTAATGATGATTTAACCATGGAACAGGCTATTGATAAGGTATTAGAAAAATACCCTTCTTTTAAAGGGGAACAACAAAAGCAAGAGCAAAACAAAAATGGTTTTATAATTGGTGCTAATAATACAAAACAAAAAGTAAATCCAAATGATGCAATAGCAAGAGCATTTGGAATTAAATAATTAATTAAAAATAAGAAATGGAGATGAAATTATGGCAGTATACAGTTACGCTGAACAATTTGAACAAGCATTACAACAAAAATATGCAAAGGAGTTAACATCTTATGCATTAGAACAATCTAATCCACAAGTTAAATTTATTAATGCTCAAACTATTAAATTACCTAATATCACAGTTAGTGGATATAAAGACCACAACAGAAGTAATATGGGATTTAATACAGGGAGTATATCTAATGAATGGGAACCAAAGAAATTAGCGCATGATAGAGATATAGAATTCCCTTTAGATCCAATGGATATAGATGAAACTAACTTGGTTATAGAAGTAGCAAATGTTCAAAATACATTTGAAACAGAGCAAGCTATTCCGGAAAGAGATTCTTATAGATACTCTAAGTTATATTCAGAAGCTAAGACTTATGAAGCGAATGGAGCAGTAGTAGACACTACAACAACATTAACTACAGCTAATATTTTAGATTGGTTTGATGATCAAATGGAGAAAATGGATGATGCAGGAGTTCCAAGTGAAGGAAGAATACTTTATGTTATTCCGTCAATTCATAAGATGCTTAAGAAAGCGGAGGGATTAACAAGAAATATTGATGTTAATTCAAATAATGGGAAAATTGATAGAAGAGTTTACTCTTTAGATGATGTAGAAATAACTAAAGTTCCATCTGGAAGAATGAAAACTAAGTATGATTTTACAAATGGATGTGTTCCGGCAGGAGATGCAAAACAAATATACATGATACTTATTCATCCATCATGCCAAGTAACTAGAAGTAAATATGCATATATGAAGTTATTTACTCCAGGTACAGATTCAAGAACAGCAGATAAGTATGTATATCAAACTAGAGAGTATGGTGATACATTCTTAATAAAAAATAAAGCTTGTGGTATTGCTATTAATGCAGAAGCTGAATAAATAGGAGGAATAATATATGAAGGCAACAAAAGGAAATAAGGTTTATACAATAGATGAAACTCAAAAAGCCATGTATCAAGCACAAGGTTATGACATAACAGATGATGTAGGAAACATAATAGAGTATGGAGCTGGTAAATCAGTTTCATATGAAAAGTATAAAACTTTAGAGGAAAAGGCTTTAAAGTTAGAAAAGGAAAATAAAAAATTAAAAGAAGAAAATAAGGAATTAAAGAAGGGTGCTCAATAGTATCCTTCTTTTAATTTAAGGATGTGAGTATATGTCATATGTAGACAAAGCATATTATACAGGTATCTTTAAAGGTAATGAAATAGATGATAGTGACATAGATAAATCATTAAGAAAAGCAAGTAGGCATATTGATACATTAACTTTTAATAGGATTAAGGGTTTAGGGTTTGAAAAATTAACAGATTTTCAAAAGGATATTATTAAAGAAGTAACTTGTGAATTAGCAGAGTTTGAGTATGAAAATGCAGAACTTATTGAAAATGTATTATCTAGTTATAGCATTAATGGAGTATCAATGAACTTTGGTGGTAGTTGGAATGTTCAATTAATAAAAGGTGTTGCAATACCAACAGAGTTACATGAAACATTAAAACAAACAGGATTATGTTCATTAAGTTTTAGGAGGTTTTAATTATGAAATATCCATGTTTAGTACCTAAAAAGTTTTGTAAAACTCCAATTAAAGTTATTATTTTTCAAGAAGGAATAAGTGAAGATGGTGAGCCTTTAAAAGCTATTGAAATTGATACTAAATGTAATTATCAAGATAAGGCTAAAATGGTTTTAACAGCAGAACAGAAACTTATTAAAATAGAAGGAACTGTCTTGATACCAGGAGATATTGCTCCTGGTATTTCTGTTATATCTGATGGAGAAGTAAAAGTCTTTGAGGGTAAAAGAAATATATACAAAGGTGAAAAAGCACGTAATCCAGATGGAACAGTTAATTATACTAAGTTGGAGTTGGTTTAAGTTATGGCAAGAGCGACAAGTACTGTAATAATTAATCAACAAAGAATTAAACAGTTAACACGAGCACAAATACAAGCTTTAGAAATGACTGCAGAAGCTTTACATACAGAAGTAGTACAAGCACAGGTAATTCCATTTGGAGAAATAAAGAAAGAAAAATATAAAGAGTATGGTGTTAGAGGGCAATTTGCTAAGAATGGCAGAGAGTATAAAGGCAAAACAAAAACTAGAGTTATTTATCAAGGAGGTACTTTACAAAATGAAAGTACCTTTGTTGATTATAGTAATAGTTCTAAAGGGATTTGTACGTTAGTATCATCAACTCCTTATGCAAGAAGGCTTTATTATCATCCAGAATACAATTTCAATACTAGTGAAAATAAAAATGCAAAAGGTAAATGGTATGAAGAGTGGATTGATGGAAATAAAAAAGACTTCTGCAAAAAGACTTTTAAAGAGTTTTATAAAAGATTAGGAGGGGTTTGATGTTAGGTTTAGCAGATATAAGAAATTGGTTAAAAACTCTTGAAAATAAAGCAGATAACTATTATATAGGAAAGCTTGATAATAAGAATAATAAATCAATTGGAGTATATCAAGGTAAAAATATTATACCTCCTAGAATAACTCTAGGAGGTAGTGAAAACTCTTCTTATGAAGTAAAAGCAATTACTGTACTTATACATTGGAATTTAAATGCAAGGGAAACAGAAGAGTTCTCATATAGATTATTTGAAGAGATATTAAAGCAAAATAGTGTAGTTATTAATAATCATAGAATAAAAATGATTAAGTTAAATACAAATGAGCCTATAGATGTAGGAACAGATGAAAAAGGAATATATGAAAGAGTTATAGATATAGAATTTTATTATGAAAGGAATGAGGGATAATGTCTAAAGTAGAAAGTGGAGTTTATCCAGTACACCAAAATAAATTTAAAATAGGTATAAAGGGTGCTACTAGTACTCAACCAACAGATATGAAAACTATTAAAGATTTAGAAACATTTTCATTATCTATGGATAACAATATCGAAGAATGGTCGGCTTTAGACCAAGAAGGTTGGACTAGAAGAATGTCAACTGGAAAAGGATTTTCTATTTCATTAAGTGGTAAAAGGTGTGTTGGAGATGATGGGAATGATTATGTAGCAGGATTATTATTTAAAAATGCACAAGATTTAGAGAGTAAATTTGAATGGATATTTCCAGATGGAACAAAAGTATCATTTGATTGTATAGTTAATGTTACAAATGTAGGTTCTGGGGACGCAACAAATGTCGGAGTATTAGAGTTTGAAGTGCTTTCAAATGGTAAGCCAACAATTAGTACGGAGGAATAAAAAATGAGTATGATAGATATTTCAAAGAAATTAAGTAATGATAAACCAGTAATAAAAATTGCAGAAGGAAAGGAATATAAAATTAATAATAGCAAAAATACTATGTTATTAATTAATCAAGAAATGCAAAATAATAAAAATGAATTAGCAGCGATGGATAAGGTTGTTAAATTAGCATTAGGACAAAATGCTTTTCAAGAAATTGAAAGTATGGAATTGTCATTTGCAGATTATAAAGTTTTATTTATAGGTATTATGGCTGGAGTTTCTGACCAAAGTTATGAAGAAGTAGAAAAGAATTTTAATACACCCAGCTAAAGATAAGCAAGAATCTTGGTATGATTTATTAGAGGATTATGATTTAATAGAAGCAAGTTTTGCAAAGCAATATGGAATAAGGTTGAGAAATGAACAGGATATGACATGGAGTGAATTTGCAACTTTACTTAGTGGACTTATGCCAGATACACCATTAGGGCAAATTATTTCAATTAGAGCCGAAAAGGATAAAGAAGTAATAAAAAGATTTACTAAAGATCAAAAAAGAATACAAAGTGATTGGAAAAGAAGACAATCTAAGAATGTTGACAAAGAAAGTTATGAAGATGCAATGAATGCATTTAAAAATATGTTCATCTCAATGGCCAATAGTAAGTAAGCACCTAGTTTATTCTAGGTGTTTTAGTTTTTCATTAAGGGGGTGAGATATGTCAACAGAAAGTGTAGGACAAATTGGTTTAGATTTAGTTGTTAATCAAAATCAATTTGATAGGCAAATGAGAGGAATAACTAATATAGCAAGTAAAGCTGGGAAGATATTAGCTGGAGCATTTGCAATAAAAAAAATAACTGAATTTACATCAGCATGCCTTGATTTAGGAAGTGATTTAGCAGAAGTACAAAATGTAGTAGATGTTACTTTTAGTAAAATGAATGAGCAAGTAAATAATTTTGCTCAAAATGCAGTTTTTCAATTTGGTTTAAGTGAAACAATGGCTAAACAATACACTGGAACATTTGGAGCAATGGCAAAAGCCTTCGGGTTTGTAGAAAGTGAAGCTTATGCAATGTCAACAACACTTACTGGATTAGCTGGAGATGTAGCTTCGTTTTATAATATTACACAAGGAGAAGCTTATACTAAATTAAAATCAGTATTTACAGGCGAAACTGAATCATTAAAAGATTTAGGAGTAGTAATGACACAAACTGCATTAGATCAATATGCATTAGCAAATGGTTATGGAAAAACTACAGCTAAAATGACAGAACAAGAAAAGGTTGCATTAAGATACGCTTTTGTTCAACAACAATTATCTTTAGCACAGGGAGATTTTGCTAGAACAAGTGATTCATGGGCCAATCAAGTAAGAATATTAAAATTACAATTTGATAGTTTGAGGGCAAGTTTAGGACAAGGATTTATTGCAGCAGTAACTCCAGTAATAAAAGTGATAAATACAATTATGGGGAAATTAGTTCAACTGGCTAATGTATTTAGTGCATTTATGAAACGATTATTTGGTGTAAAGAGTGATTCAAGTTCAGGTATAGGAGCTGTAGCTTCTGATGTATCAAGTGCAACTAATGCAATGGATAATTTAAGCAATTCAACTAGTGGAGTTGGAAGTGCAGCCAAAAAAGCAGCTAAAGAAATAAAGGGGTTAATGGGAATTGATGAAATAAATACTATTAGCTCAACTGGTTCAGATAGTGATAGTGGATCTGGTGATAGTTCTGGAATTGGTAATATTGGAATGGATGATTGGGATTTTTCTCAACAAGAGAAAGCTACTGATGGATTACTAAGTAAAGTTGAAGTATTTGCTGATAAAGTAAGAAATATTTTTAAAAATATTTCAAATTTCATAAAAAAGCATAAAGAAATTATATTATCCATTATAGGGGGATTAGTTTCTGGAATAATAGCATTTTTTATTGCAGGAAATTGGGGTGCAATTACTGGAGCAATAGCAAGTGTAATTGGCTGGATTGAATTAATACCAACAGCTTTAGGGTTGGCTGGATTAGCATTAACAACTCCAGCAGCATTAATAGCAGGAGCAGTAGCAGTTGTTACAACAGCTTTTTTATATCTATGGCAAACCAGTGATAGTTTTAGAAATGCCTTAATTAATGGATGGAATGCTTTAGTAAGTGCATTAACACCATATTTTAAGGCAATTATGGGAGCATTAAAATTAGTTGGTGACTTTTTAGTTACAGTACTTAAACCTATATTATTTTTGTTATGGGATGCTTGGTGTACTGTAGTAGATAATATAGTAAAAGTAACAATGTCATTGTGGACTAATTGCATAGCTCCAGTAGTTAAATTTTTAGGTGAATGTCTTAAAAAGATAATTGATGGACTTAATGAAATATGGCAAGTATGGAAGCCTACAATAGAGAAAATAGGTGAAATACTTATTGTAATATGGAATAATTGCTTAAAACCAGTTATAAATTGGTTAGGAAATGAGTTTATACAGGCATTTAGAAATGTAGGTAATTATATCAAGCCTATTTTAGAAAGTTTAAAAATTATGTTTGGTGGATTAATAGATTTTATCGTAGGAGTGTTTACTGGAAATTGGCAAAAAGCTTGGCAGGGAGTACAAAATATATTTAGAGGTATATTTGATGGATTAACTAATATTGCTAAGAAACCATTAAATGCCATTATAGATGCAATAAATGCAATGATTAGAGGATTAAATAAAATTAAATTGCCAAATTGGATACCTGGGTTTGGTGGAATGGGAATTAATATTCCTACAATACCTAAACTTGCAAAAGGTGGTATAGTTGATGCTCCTACTATAGCTATGGTAGGGGAAGCTGGTAAGGAAGCAGTAATGCCTTTAGAGAACAACACAGGATGGATAACTGATTTAGCAGCTAAAGTAGCAGATAGAATGCCAGTGAGTGGAGGAAATAGCAATGATAATTCAATGAGTGGAGATTTAATTCTACAAATAGATGGCTCAATTATAGGAAAAGTTGCTTTAAACCAATTAAGAAAAATGCAAAGACAAGGTGGAATTACATTAATTCCAGTATAAATAAGGAGTGGTAATATGCTTAGTATTAATGGAGTAGCGATTGCTACTCCTAAATCATTTGAAGTTACAATTAGTGATTTAGATGGAGAATCAAATCGTAATGCAAATGGTGAAATGATTAGAGATAGAATAGGAGTTAAAAGAAAAATAGCTTTAGAATGGTCACCATTAACACAAAGAGAAATATCAACATTACTTATAGCAGTAAGTAGTGTTTTTTTTACAGTTACTTTTCCAGATCCTCAACAAGGAACAGTAACTAAAACAATGTATGTAGGAGATAGAACAGCTCCTGCATATGTTTATGATACAAAAACTAAACAAGTTAAGTGGAGTGGCTTAAAAATGAATTTTATAGAGAAATAGAAAGGATGATTAATAATGTTAAAAGTAGATAAAAATATAACTTTAAATGGGTCAAGTTTAGTTAATGGAGTACAAGTTGCATGGATGAGTGCAACTATAAGTAGTGATGGTGGAGTAGGTGCAAATGTAAATAAAACTATAACCAATCAAGAATTGTATAATTCTAATAAAGTTGAGGTTAGAGCTGATATCACATCATTTGAGGAACAAGTTTATAAATTGGAAGATGAATTATTAAAGTCTGAATCTACAGAAGAAGTAACAAAGATAAGAAAGGCAGGAAAATAATTATGAAATTAACTTTAAGCAATGAAAGAATAGTAAACACAATTAATACATTAGGAGAATTAAGTAATGCTAAATTACCAGTTAAAGTAGCTTATGCAATTACAAAGAATATTAATAAAATAAATGTAGAGCTTGAAGCTTACAATAAGGAAAAGGCTAAGTTAATTAATAAATATGGGGAAAAAGATGAAAAAGGAAAATTAAATGTTAATGAAAATGGTATTATACCTTTAAAAGAAGAACACATTGAAGATTATAATAGAGATATAAAAGAGTTGTTATCTATAGAAAATGAAATAGATATACACATGATCCAGTTAGATGATTTATTAAATTCTGATTATAATATTTCTCCATTTGAACTTATGACAATAGATTTTATGATAAATGATTAATAAAAAATAAGGAGGGTTAAAATGCAAAATACAACAGCAGATTATAAATTAGAAATAAATAAACCTTCCAGGTCATTTGAATGTAAAATTACAATAGGAAATAATATTTATACTAATGAGGATTTAGTTAACTTAACTTTAGAGTATACTCAACCACAAGAAGGTTTTGCAATAGGAAATACAATATCTCAAAGTTTAGATTTAACACTTTTAAATAGAGGAGATATTATTTATAGTACAAGCCAAATTAAAGTTGAAATAGGTTTAAAAATAGCCGCTAAAATTGAATATATATTAATGGGTATATTCAATATAGATGATATTGAAAAAACTGATTATACAACTAAATTTACAGCCTATGATAACATGATAAAATTTGAAACTCCTTATTTCTCTAGTTTAGGAGATAAGCCAACATTAAAACAAGTAGTTAATGAGCTATCTAAAATAACAGGAATAGAATTTATAGGAAGCCTTCCAAATTACACAGTGAGTAAGTTGGAAGGCTTTACTTGTAGAGAAGTTCTTTCGTATGTAGCAAGTATTTGTGGTGGTAATGCTGTTATAACTAGAGATGGTAAGTTTACTATTAAAAGTTTAAGTGAAATTAAAAAATCTATAGATGGCAATAATTATTTTGATTATAAGAGAGAAGAAGTGAAATATAAAATAGGTAAAATTTCTTGTCAAATAGATGAAAATAATATTTTATATAAAGGCTCAACTGGAACTGATTCTATGGAGTTGGGATTTGAAAATCCTTGGGTAACTGAAACTATATTAAATGATGTATATAATAAGTTAAATGGATTATCTTATTTAGGTTATTCTATGAAATGGCAAGGAGATTTATCCTTAGATCCTTACGATATTGTAACTGTAACAGATATAAAAAATGTTATAAGAAAGATACCTATATTAAGTCAAAAGATTAGTTATACTGGTGGACTTACTTCTGAAATAGGAGCAAAGGGAGAAAGTAAAAATAAAAATAATTTTTCAAGTTCTGGGAGTACTACAAACAAAGTTAATAGAGCTGTAATAGAACAAGCAATAATTAAAGAAGCATTAATAGAAAAAGCTAACATTAAAGATGTAGAAGCAGTATCTATTAGAACTCAAATATTAGAAGCTAAAACCGCGAAGATTGAAGAAGCTATAATTGATGTTGCTCATATATCAGATTTAAACGCAATTAATGCTAATATACAAAATTTAATAGCAACTGATGCAAAAATTAATAATGCATTAATAAATAAAGCAGATATAACAGAATTAAATGCAGTTGTTGGTAATATTAATATAATTAACTCTGAACTAGCAAATATAAAAACACTTGTAAATGGGAACTTATCAAGTGAAAATATTCAAGCTGGAGGAATAACAAGTGATAAGTTAACAATAGCAAATGGATTTATTACTAATGCCATGATAGCTAATTTAGATGTTTCTAAAATTAATGCTGGTAATATTTCTACTAATAAATTTAGAATAGTAAGTGATAATGGTGGAATTGAAATTGTAGGAGCTACTCAACAATTTAAAGATAAAAATAATAAAGTTAGAATTCAGATGGGACAAGATGCAAAAGGGAATTTTAACTTTATTTTGCGTGGAGAAGATGGTACTACAACACTTATAGACCATACTGGAATTAAGGAAAAGGCTATAGCTGATAATCTAATAAAAGGGAATATGGTTGCTACAGATGCTATAGGAGAAAAGCAAATAAACTATAGTTCTCTTATTACTGGTCTTAACAAAGATACTAATACACAGTTAATTAAAGCTAGTAAAGTGGCAATAGATTTTGTAGGACAAAGCTTAGAAGTAGCTTTTAATTCTCTTAAAAATCAGGCTGATAATGCTAAGTTATTAATAGAAAATCATTCTACTACAATAGGAGTAATGCAAGGACAAATAAATACAGCTATTAATAATACTCAAATAGTTAAAGATGGTAAAACTATTTTACTTAAAGATGATTATAATAGAACTGTTTCTAAAGTTGATTCTATTAATAGTACAATAGGAACACATACAACAAAGATAAATGAATTAACAGGTAATATTACAAGTGTTGATACTAAAGTTAATAGTATTCAAAGAGATCTTGAAGGAACTAAGAGTACAGTTAGTAGTCATACTAATTTAATAGATGGATTAAACTCTAAAGTATCTACACAAGGATCAAGTATTGAGCAGTTAAAAAATCAAATAACATTAAAAGTTAACTCAACTGAATTAACTACTATGAAAAATGAGTTAATTGGTAAAATTGATTCTATTGAAATAGGTGGAAGAAATACACTTTTAAATGCAACAGGTAATTTAGGAAATACAAATCATTGGTCAAATGTTGTATTAGATACTAATAAAAAAGTAGAAGGGTGTAATTCTTTTAAAATTACAAGAAATAATTTTGCAAATGGTAATGCAAGGTATCAAGGATCACAAACAATAGACCTTTCTAGGTTATCACTTAAAGCAAATGACTATATTACATTGTCTGGTTGGGTGTATGTGGATAGTTCTATTAATTTAACAGGGAGTTCAAATGAATTTGCATTTAGAAATTATTATAATAGTTCTGCTAGCTTTGAAGACTTATGTGTGTTTAAGTATGCTAATATACAAAAAAATACTTGGACTAAATTTTCAGTAACATCAAAAGTTACTAAAGATTCTTATAAAGCAGGAGCATTATTATTAAGTATAAGTGCTAATGGATTAATATATGTATCTAAATTAAAACTTGAAAAAGGAAGTAAAGCTACAGACTTTACATTAGCCCCTGAGGATGTTGATTCAGCAATTGGGACAAAGGCAAATAAAACTGATGTGTATGTCAAGTCAGAAGTATATACAAAGGCTCAAACTGATTCTGCAATCAATATTGCTAAAGATAGTATTAACTTAGGAGTTTCCCAAACTTATGAAACTAAAACTAATGTTACTTCTAAGATTAATACAGCTAAGACAGAAGCTGTTAACACATCAAAATCTTATGCAGATGCTAAAAAGACAGAAGCAATCACTTCAGCAAATAATTATGCTGATAATAAAAAGGCTGAAGCAATTGTCCAAGCTGGAAAAGATGCTGATAGCAAAGTTAATTCAGCAAAAACTGAACTTAATAATAAGATTGATTTAAAAGCTTCAAAAACTGATGTTTATACAAAATCTGAAACATATACCAAAACAGAAACAGATTCTAAAATCAAAGTTGCCAAAGATGAAATCAATCTATCTGTTTCAAATAACTATGAAACTAAAACTAATGTTGAAAATAAACTTTCAAATATTACAACAACATTAACAAATAAGATTGATGGAATTCAGGTTGGTGGAACTAATATTGCAACAGAAACTAATAAAGGAGTAACAGGTTGGGGATGGGGCTTACAAACAGGTGGAAAAACCATTACAGAAGTTACTGAAAATGGCATTAGATGTTGTAAGATGGTTAGAGATTCAGTTGCTTCAACTGGTTGGAGTTTTATTAATTATAGTAGAATAGGGAGAAATAAGTATCTTCCTAATAGAAAATATACTGTTTCATTTGAAGTTAAAGCTTCTGTTGTAACATCCTTTTATGTAGGACTAAAAGAAGGGAATAGTAGTAATCCACTAACTGGAGATACTAAAACAGGAAATACTGTTGCAAATACATGGACAAAACTTAGTGCTACTATAACAACATTGTCAACATTGCCTTCAAGTACCTCACAAGTATTATATTTAAATGGTATGAATTCAGGAACAGGGGTTACTTATATATTTAGAAACCTTGTTATTACAGAAGGAACAAAAGCAACTTCTTGGTCACCAGCTCCTGAAGATGTTCAAGCATCTATTGACCTAAAAGCTGAAAAAACAGATGTGTACAGTAAATCAGAAGTATATACTAAGTCACAAACTGATTCTGCAATCAATGTTGCTAAAGACAGCATTAACTTAGGAGTTTCACAAACATATGAAACTAAATCAAATGTTGAAAGTAAAATAAATACAGCTGTTAATAATGTGCAAGTTGGTGGAAGAAATTTAGCCATAGGAACATCAGATTCTTGGAAGTCTGCTTCAGGATTTAGTGGAGAAACAAATTATTGTGTATTTAGACATGTTATTAATACAAAAACATTAAGTGTTGGAGATAGATTAACTGTTTCATTTAGGTTTAAATGTGAAAACCTAACTAACAACAACACTGCTAGAGTTATAAGAATTCAGGGAAGTGGGGATGTTACTGGATGGAATTCAGGAGCTTTTAATAGTTATAATATACCTTTAGATTATTCAAAACCTACTCAAGAAATAAAAATAAATTATACCATTACTATTACAGCAGACCATTTGAAAAATTCTAAATGGAATATAAATTTTAGAACTGATTATATAACTGGGGGAACTATTTATTTAAAAGAACTTTTAGCTGAAAAGGGTACAAAAGCAAGTTCTTGGACACCAGCCCCTGAAGATGTTGATTTAGCTATAGATAAAAAGGCTAATATAGTTGATGTATATAAGAAATCTGAAACTTATACTAAATCTGAAACTGATTCTAAAATTAATGTTGCTAAAGATAGTATTAACTTAGGAGTTTCACAAACTTATGAAACTAAAACAAATGTTACATCAAAAGTTAATACAGCTAAGACAGAAGCTGTTAACACATCAAAATCTTATGCAGATACAAAGAAAACTGAAGCAATCAATTCAGCAAATGCAACAACAACTGAAAAGCTAAAGAGTTATTCAACTACAGCACAGATGAATTCAGCAATTCAGGTTGCAAAGGATAGTATCACAAATACTGTTTCAAGCACCTATGCAAAAAAAGCTGATGTTGAAAGCACTTATGCAACAAAATCTTCATTAACTCAAACAGCTAACAATATAACAGCCAGTTTCAAAGCTAGTGGGGGCTATAATTTGGTTAAAAACTCTAACTTCAAGAATGGGTTAAGTAACTGGTACACTGATAATATAGATACTACTGGAACTTCAAAAAGTATAACTTATTGGACAGATAGTAATCAGTATATATTACCTGATACAAATGCTGTTGTAATTAGAGGTACAAATTTAACAGAAAGATATGGTGTATCTCAAACTATTAAAATAAAGAGGGGTCAAAAATACACTGTTTCTGCCCTATCTGCATCACATAGAGGGAAAACCATAAGAATTACAGTAAGAAATGCAAATGGTGGTGGGCATATTCTAAATGTTGTTTCTACTAATTTAGCATCTGCTGGAAAGAATATAGCCAACTGGAATAAGATGGAGGGTGTGTTCACTGCTCCAACAGATTCAGATACTATTACACTTTGTCTATATATGGATTGTTCAGGTAGTGATGGATATGTTTGGTTTACACAATTGATGATAAATGAAGGTGATGTTAAACAGCCTTGGTCACCTCACCCTGATGAAGTTTACAATGGTTCAACTGTTATTGATGCTTCAGGAGTCACAATCAATAATGGTGCTTTAACTGTTAAAAACAACGCAGGAAAGACTGTATTAAGTGGGGATAGTAATGGTAATTTGGATATTACAGGCACTGTGAAAAGCCAAAGAGGGAACATGTATGTTTCATTAGACTATGGAGGATTAACCTTCCAATCTGCTCATAACAATGAACAGTTATTGAGAATGGAAACTACCTCTTTCACCAGCGATAAGAATGTAAATGGGGTTGACTTAAACCTAGCCAAACAAGGGGAATATATAAGTTTTAACCACATTAACAAAGAAAACCTAAACAATGGGTGGTCATCAAGTGATGGTAGATATAACTTTATGGATTTTTGGAGTAAGGATACAACCCTAGGAAGTAAAACATATAAAAAGGGTATTAATGTAAACTCACCTATGTATGTAAATAAAGGGCTTAAATTATACTCAGGCACAAACTTCTATGCTGATATAGATGCTGCAATATCTTGGAATAATGGAACTGGTACAGTATCTAATTTATTAGGTATGTATGGGGACAATGGAGCTGTTCTTGGATATAAATCAGGAGAAAGTTTTAATGCAAGATTTCTAGTTACAGAAGCTTCCCACCCAGGTACAGGGGATAATTTAATTAGTTGGGGAAATTATAATTTCAATGGATGGACTTTTCATAATGCTAATATAGTTGCTAAATCATTAAGTGTAAATGGAAGTAAGAACTGTTTGCAAGAAACTAAAAATTATGGTTCAAGGCTTATAAATGCTTATGAAACTGCTGAATATTACTTTGGAGATTTAGGTTTTGGAAGAATAAATGAAGATGGAGAATGTTATCTTGAAATAGATGATATATTTTTAGAATGTGTAAACACAAATTTAGCTTATCATGTTTTCACTCAAATATATAATGGGAAAATAACATCTATAGAAAGATATAGAACGTATTTCATAGTTAAAGGAGAACCAAGAACAAGTTTTAGTTGGGAATTAAAAGCAAAAAGGAAAGGATATGAAATTAATAGATTAGATCTGCCAGATATAGAAACACAAGGTGATGAAATTGACATATTTAGTTTTGAAAATGAAATAGAAACTGACGAAGAAGATTTAATGAAAGAAATAACATTTGAATTAGAAAATTTATTATTAAAGGAGCATGAAGAAGATGAGTAAAACTATAAAGATATTAACTGGATTTGCAGTAATAAAAGATAATGTAGGGAATAGAATAGCTTATACTACAAGAGAAGTAGATGAATTAGGAGCTATAGTATCTAGTAATAATAAAGAGAGTTTTGTTGTGTTAGATAGTGAAACTAATAATTTAGTTTCAAGGTTAGAAGAAAAGATAAAAGAAAGAATAAAATAAGTTTAATAAGAGAATAAGTCATTAAGTAGAACCTATTGTCAAGGGGTAGCTTATTCTCTTACATAGGGTGAAATAGTTCACAATAATATCTTGTGAGAAAATATCAAATATATTCATTGAAAAAATTAGGAGCCTAAAGGTTCTTTTTTTATATTTAAAATTTCAAGTGATTGTAGAAAAGAGGAAGAAAAATGTTTGAAGAAGGTTTATTAAGTTTATTACCAACTGGAGTATTGGGATTATTTTTATTTTATTTACTATCTAAAGGAACAGACTTTGGAACAGGGTTATTAAAAACTTGGAAAAATAAAAATAGTTATAAAAGCAGAATAATGAGAGATGGAATTATAAGATGGATAGCTGAATTTATAGCATTAGTATTTGTTATGGGGCTAGATATTTTATTAGGATTAAATTTTTTAATAAGCTATGCAACATTAGGATTATTTATATATAAAGAAGCTGGTTCAATATGTGAGAATTTAGCAGAGTGTGGAGTTGAACTACCAAACATTATAAAAGATAAATTAGAAATATTTAATTCAGATAAAGAAGATCGTGAGTAATCATGGTCTTTTAATTTTATAAAAATATATTAAGAAAGAAGGAATTAAAATGAAAATTGGAGTAAATGATGGACATACTTTAAGAGGTGCTGGAACTGGAGCAGTAGGAATTATAAAAGAAGGAGAGCATACTAGATTAGTTGGAGAAGAAGTAAGAAGATTATTAAAGGAAAGAGGAAATACTGTTTATAACTGTACTGTTGATTATGCGGCAACTACAAATGAAAGTTTATCTTTAGTAGTGCAACAAGCAAATAGAGAAGATTTAGACTGGTTTATTGCAATTCATTTTAATGCAGGCGGTGGACAAGGCGTTGAGGTGTATACTTACGAAGGTAGACAATATCAAGATGCAATAGATGTTTGTAATAATATATCTGCATTAGGATTTAATAACAGAGGGGTTAAAGCTGGTACAGGACTTTATGTAATCAGAAGAACAAAAGCTAAATCTATGTTAATAGAAGTTTGCTTTGTCGATACAGAAGATGCAAATAAGTATCTTGAAGTTGGATATAAGGCAATTGCAAAGGCTATAGTAGATGCATTAGACAATCATATAGTTAGTGCTCCAGCAGTAGATACAAATATATCATCTACATCTCAAACTCAATCTACTGTAACAGCTATAGGTGATGATTGGGTAAGAAGATTACAACAAGAATGTAATAATCAAGGTTTCTCAAAACAAGTTATTGATGGAATAGCTGGACCAGAGACATTAGCTGGTTGTCCAGTTTTAAGGAAAGGAGCTCAAGGGAATATAACTAAGTTACTTCAAGAAAAGTTAGTTAAGCTAGGATATAGCACTAATGGAGTAGATGGTATCTTTGGTAGTGGTACTTATTCTGCTGTAAGAGATTTTCAAAAGACTAGAGGACTTTCAGCAGATGGAATTGTTGGTCAAAATACTTGGAGAAAATTATTAAATTTATAATTATTTAAGGCTAGTAGGTAGGAGAAATCTTACTTACTAGCCTTTTTTATTTTGTTTTATTTATCCATGTTCTTTTTTTCTTCCTCATACTGCTCTTGAGTAAAAGGAATATTATTTTCCTTTAAAAATTGAACATACTTATCTAAATCAACTATTTTTTCACCTTTCCTCATTTTGAAAGGATTATCTGATTCATAACATTTATACATATTTGTCTCCCAAAATACTAATATATTGTATTATATCATATAAAAAAATAGAACAAGCTACAAAACAATTAAAGCTATATAAAAATAATAAAAGTTAGATATCTTTAAATAGAATATCTAACTTTTATTATTTTCTTATTGATTTATAAATAGAATTTGGTTTATGCGTAATCTTATTTAAATATATCATATGCTAATATTAAAATCAAATAAAAAAGTATCAAATTGAACCTTTTATATAGATAATATTACAAAGTTGAAGTAAAATTATTTAATTTATTAAATATATATTATACACCAATATAAAATATATATTTACAAAAGAACATATGTTCTATAAAATATATATAAGAGTATTTAAAAGGATGTGATAATATGCTAAAACCACCTATTTGTAGAGTAGGAGGAAAATCAAAGTTAAGAAAAACTATAATAGAAATGATTCCAGAGCATACATGCTATATAGAATTATTCTTTGGAGCAGGATGGGTATACTTTGGAAAAGAGAATAGTAAGATAGAAGTTATAAATGATATAGATAAGGAGTTAATAAATCTATTTAGAACAATAAAGTATCATGCTCCAGAAGTAGAGAGATTATTAGAATATGAATTTAGTGGACGAGATATATTTGATGAATATAAAAATTGTACATTAGAACATATGACAGAAATTCATAGAGCTATAAGGTTTTTATATTTAATTACTCAAAGTTTTGCTGGTAAGGGGAATAATTATGGATATGGAACAACAACTAAACCAGGGCAGCAAATATTTTATAAAGAAACATTATTAGAGTTAAGGAATAGATTAAAAAATACATATGTAGAAAATCTATCATTTGAAAAAGTTATTGATAAATATGATAGAGAACATAGCTTTTTCTTTTGTGATCCTCCATATATTGAAACTTGTGGATATGGAAATAAATTTGGAGAAGAAGAGCATAGATTATTAGCTAATAAGCTTAAAGAAATAAATGGGAAATTTTTATTAACAATAAATGACCATCCTTTAGCTAGAGAATTATATAAAGAATTTAATATAAAAGAAGTTGAGGTAAATTATTCTTTATCAAGAGAAACTAAGGCAAGGGGAAAGTATAAGGAGTTAATAATAACTAACTACTAAATTATTTAATATTGCATATATATGGTTTATTAGAGTGGTTTTCATATCTGATCTATATTTTTTATAAAAGTTATATAAAAAGCCCTAGAGTTAAATTCTAAGGCTTAGATTTTATTATAACTCTTTAATAATTTCAAATTTTGACTTCGAAATCTGATTTTTAAAAACTTTCCATCTATATATACTTGAATGATTGCATTTTAAAATACTACATAATTTAGTTATTCCATGCTGATCAATTAATGAGGATATATTTTTTTCTTGATTTAATACAAATAATAAATAATCATCACATAATATGTTTTTATCTAAAACTTTTATTAACTTTAATAATGTGTCTCTACTAATATTATTTCTACTTCCACGCTCTAGGTCGTTAATAGTTGAACGACTTAATCCAGTTAGCTTAGATAGTTTCTGTTGAGTAAGTCCAGATATTAATTTAGCTTTTTTAAATTTATTATTAAATGATGATTCAGATAAATCTGAATACAAAAGAGAACGCATACAGTTTGCAGTTTGGCATATCGAGGTGAAGCTATATGTACAGGAAGTTTAGCTGGTCATAATGCAGTAAGACTTATGATAGGAATGCATCTTTTGATTTTCCCTTCATCTATAGCTATTGGTGATTTGATTGCTTATGAAAATGAAAAAGCTGAAACTAGAGAAGGAAGAAAGGATAGATATACCTTTGCTGGAGCTAGTTATTTTAAGAGAATGCAGGAATTAGGACTTTACACTATTGATAAGGATGAAATAGCAGAAAGAGTTAAGAAGCTTAATTTAGATAATATATTTGAGCAAAAGCTTGTTTAGTAATAATAAAAGTCACTTAAAATTTTTATTTTAGGTGACTTTTATTATTAAAAAGGTATAAAGATATGAGTAGAGATATAAATTTAAATTTATAAGGAGAGAGTTTGATGTGTAAGTAAAAAAGAAAACAATTTTTAAATTAATAAATATCAATAATAGAAAGAAAATATTTAAAATATAAAAATTAGTAGATAAAAAGCAACATATATACTTTAAAATACAAAATTACACCAAAAGTATTTACAAATGATTCCGTATGTAGTACTTTATAATAAATTAATTAAAGCAAAATATAAACACCATATTGGAATTTAAATTATGTTGTACATTATATTAGATATTTAAATAGCACCATATTGGAATTTAAATTTCGAGTATATCAGTAGAATTGTTACATAATTCAAGTAGAAGTAGCTCCATATTAGAATATAAATCAAGAAGTTATTAAATAAAATATAAATAAAAATTATAAATATAAAACATACTAATGAATATGTATATAAAGTAGTAAAAAATAATTAGTGTAAATATATGCACTAAAAAGCAAAGGAGGTTAATTATGCTATATGATTTTACTTATTACAATCCAACAAAAATACACTTTGGAAAAGATTCTTTAAAGAATTTAAAAGGTGAGCTTGCTAACTATGGAAATACAGTGCTTTTAGCTTACGGAAAAAATGCAATTAAGAAAATAGGATTATATGATGAATTAATATCTATTTTAAATGAAAGTGGAAAGAAAGTAGTTGAATTATCAGGGGTTATGCCTAACCCAACTTATGAAAAAGTATTAGAAGGTGCATCATTAGTTCGTGAGAACAATGTAGATCTTATTTTAGCTGTTGGTGGAGGTTCTGTAATAGATTGTGCAAAAGCAATTTCTGTTTCTGCATATTGTGAGGGTGATTCATTTAAGAAATATTGGATGGACTTTGAACCTTTAAATAATAAGATTGTGCCAGTTGCTTCAGTTTTAACAATGGTTGGTACTGGTTCAGAAATGAATGGTGGATCAGTAATAACAAATGATGAATTAAAAATTAAATCAGGAAGAGTTTTTGGTCCAGAAGTTTATCCAAAGTTTTCAATATTAAATCCTGAATATACATTTACACTTCCAAAGTATCAAATGGTAAGTGGAATATTTGACATTATGTCGCATCTTATGGAACAATATTTTTCAGGTGAAGATAATAATACATCTGATTATGTAATTGAAGGACTTCTTCGTTCTGTAATTGATAATTCAAGAGTTGCAGTTAAGGATCCTAATAATTATGAAGCAAGAAGTAATATAATGTGGAGTGCAACATTAGCACTTAATACTGTTGCAGGATTATCAAAAGAACAAGATTGGGAAGTTCACATGATAGAACATCAATTAGGAGCATATACTGATTGTGCCCATGGAATGGGATTAGCTGCAATTTCTATTCCATATTATAGATATATTTATTCTTATGGATTAGATAAGTTTGTTAGATTTGCAAAACAAGTATGGGGTGTTTCAGAAGAAGGAAAGACAAAAGATGAAGTTGCACAAGAAGGAATTTCATGTTTAGAGTCATTTATTAAGGAATTAGGTATAGTTACATCAATTAGTGAACTTGGAGCTACAAGAGAAATGTTACCACTTATTGCAAATTCTACAGTTTTAGGAGGAGCTTATAAAAAACTTACTGCTGAAGAAGTTTTAAAAATTTTAGAAAACTGTTTTTAATACTTAATTTATTTAATGTGTATTTTCTTAATGGGAAATACACATTTTTTATATTATATAAAAATCAGTATTATTAGTTAAAAAATATAACTGAAAATTTGATTTCCAGTTATATTTTTATAAATTTTTAGATAAGATATACTATCATCATAAGAGCAATGTGATAGTCTATCTTATCTTTTAGAAAAAGAAGCTTTTGAAATCTTTTTCTAAATTTAGTATTATCATATTAATAGAGAAAAATACATAAATTAAGTAATTTTTATATTTATTTAATTAAATATGCTATATAAACAATTACCATAGCCATCAAATGTACAAACAAGTTCATTACCTATTTTAACACAAATTTCTATATTCAAGTCAGGAACATCATATAATTCAGTTAATTCATTAGTAATTACAAGTCCAAAATTTTGAGCAGCAGAATAAAGTTCTTCCATTTTTGTTTCTTCTATAATAGTTTCATCATCTATTCCTAAATTTCTTAAAGTTGAAACAGAAGTATCGCCTTCATTAATAGTAATTGTTATAGTTTTAGTATCTTTATTTAATGATATATAAAAGTTATATTCAGTATTATCTAACTCTTCTTGTAAGTAATCTTTAGCATCTATATATGGCTGAATATCATTTTTTTTATTTTGGTCTAAATAAAAATCCTCAACATTTGAATTATAATTGTGAGAATCATTTTGAGGGGAGGAAATAGAATTAGGTATATTACAGGAAACTCCTAAACAAGAACAAGAAATAAGTAATCCAATTAGTAATTTTTTCATAAACAATAAATCCTTTTAATTACTTTAATATATTATATTAATGCTTTCTTTTATTTGATATATAAAAATTTTAAAAAAATTTTAAATTAAAGAAATTTATAGAAAAAAATGGATATAATTATTGATATGATAGGAGGAGTAATATGTGTGGTCATATATCAATATACTATAAAAATAAAGAAGCAGATGGAGTTATTATAAGACAATTAACAAAAAAAATAATTCATAGGGGACCTGATGATACAGGATATTTTATAAAAGATAATATTGCATTTGGATTTAATAGATTAAGTATAATAGATTTAGAAGGTGGGAATCAGCCATTTAAGAAAGAAAATAAAACTATTATATTTAATGGTGAAATATATAATCATAAAGAGTTAAGAAAAGAATTGCTTAAAAATAATAAATTTACTACAAATTCAGACACAGAAGTTTTATTAACAGCTTATATTAATTATGGAGAAAAGTGTTTAAGTAAACTAAGGGGAATGTTCTCATTTATTGTATATGATGAAATAAGCAAAATAGTATTTGGAGCAAGAGATACTTTTGGAATAAAGCCGTTATATTATATAAATAATGATGACTTTATAGCTTTTTCATCAGAATATAAGGCATTAATAAAGTTACTTAAAAATATAAGTGTAGATCATGAAGCATTACAAAATTATTTATCATTTCAATATACTCCTAATTATAACACTATTATTAATGAAATAAAGGAAGTCCCAAATGGTACATATTTTACGATAAAGGATGGAAGTTTAAAATTTTATAAATATCATGATATTAAGTTTAGTAATGAAGGAGTAACTGAAAAGGAAATTTATGATTGTGTAAATGATTCAATAAAGCATCATATGATAGCTAATGTTGAAGTAGGAAGTTTTCTTTCTGGAGGCATAGATTCTACTATTGTTACAGCTTTAGCAGCAAAGATTAATCCTAAAATAAAAACATTTTCAGTTGGATTTGATGTAGAGGAATATAATGAATTAACTGTTGCAAAGAAAACAGCTAAATATTTAGGGGTAGAAAACATATCAATAAATGTATCAGAGCAAGATTATATAAAAGCACTTCCCAGTGTAGCTTATTATATGGATGATCCATTAGCAGATCCATCTTGTGTTGGAATTTATTTATTATCAAAAGAAGCCAGAAAACATGTAAAGGTAGTTTTATCAGGTGAGGGTTCAGATGAATTATTTGGAGGATATAATATTTATAAAGAATATTATAGTCTTAAACCATTTTCATATTTACCAGAAGTAATAAAATATGAAGTTAATAAAGTAGCTAAAAAGCTTCCAGATATAAAAGGAAAGAATTATTTATTAAGAGGAACTACTAAGTTAAAAGATAGATATATAGGAAATGCTAAAATATTTAGTAATGAAGAAGTGAAAAATATGGTATATGATTATGATGAAAAAAATACATATAGTGATATTTTAGGAAAGTTATATAAAGAATGTGATAAAAATAATTATGATAGTGTTACAACAATGCAATATATAGATATAAATACTTGGTTAGAAGGAGATATTTTATTAAAAGCTGATAAAATGTCTATGGCACATTCTTTAGAGCTAAGAGTTCCATTTTTAGATACAGAAGTTTTAAAATGTGCTGAAAAATTATCTTTAGCTCAAAAGGTAAGTAAGAAAAATACAAAAGTTTTATTAAGAGAAGCTTTTAAAGATATAGTTCCACCTTATATGAAAGAAAAGAAAAAATTAGGTTTTCCAACTCCTATAAGAGTATGGTTAAAAAGTTATTTAGGAAAGTATGTTAGAGAAATTATTTCTAATGCAAATGTTGATAAACTAATAAATAAAGAATATGTAATTAATTTACTAGATGAACATATAGAAGGAAAAAGGGATAACTCAAGAAAGGTTTGGACAGTATTTATGTTTTGCTTATGGTATGAATTATATGTTGAAGGAAAATCTATAAGTGAATTAGAGTTTAAAAGTGATTTTAATAAAAATGGTGATATATGCAGGTTAGCATAATGTATGCCTTATAATTAGTTGAGTAATTTTAAAGTTGTTATATAGAAGTGTAAAAATTTTATATAACAGTTTTTATTTTATATAAGGGGATGTCGCATTAAGAATAAATACTACAATATATTGTTTATAAAAGTTTTAGTGCGACATCCCCTTACTATTAGTATCATATTTTAACATCTAAAAATTATTTATATTTTTATATTATAATATTAAATAAAATCATTAATTTGTAAATTAATATTAAATTCATGCATAATATAGAAAAGTACAAATCTAATATTGGGGGATATAATGAATAAGAAAGTAATAGGTACTATTTGTGGAGTAGTGATTGTAAGTAGTGTATTATCTATTTCAAAATGTGATTATTTTAATAATAAACATAAGGAAATAAATATAATAACTACAACTTCTGTTAAGAATAATTACTTTGTTATTCCTGATAGTAGTACTCGCTATTTAACCGAAGATGATTTAATGGGATTGACTTCAGATGAATTAGAAATTGCAAGAAATGAAATATATGCACGTCATGGATATATTTTTAAGCAAAAAAAGATGATTAATTATTTTAGTAATCAAAGATGGTATGTTAAAAGTAAAAATAAAGTTACAACAGATGATTTAAGCGAAATAGAATATGCTAATGTAATGTTGATAAAAAAGGTTGAAAATGAAGGATTTTCAAATGATGATCAAGATTATTCTAATGTAGATTTTATAATTCCAGATAGCAGTTATAGAAAGGTTACTTCTAAGGAGTTAAAATCATTATCATCTTATGAATTAGCAGTTGCAAGAAATGAAATATATGCACGTCATGGATATATTTTTGTTAGTAATGAATGGAAGGATTTTTTTGTGGGTAGATATTGGTATACTCCAACATCAAAAGATGTAACTCTTAATAGTGTTGAAGAATATAATGTTTCAATGATATTAAAAGAAGAAGCTACAAGATAATAGTAAAAAGGGTGCCTAGGTAAGGCACCCTTTTAAACAAGATAGTTTGATAACATATGTTCTTTCCAATCTCCATTAGGAAGATAAACTGCTTTATAATCAAAAAGTTCATCTTTATCTTTATTATAAAAATAAACATAACATGATTCAATTTCATTACTTTCAAGATTTTCAACTTCAAAAATCATCTTATGATATTCATTTTCAGGATTTCCTTCACCTAAGAACCCTTCCATTGCATCCATTGCTTCTAAAGTAGAATCATAATCAGCTTCGTTAATAACCATTATTTCACCTAATATAGAGTCTTGTCCATTAATTATTGCTGGATATCCCTTATAAGGCATATGATATAATTCAACATTATTTAATTTAGCATTCATTTTCTTTGAAATTTTACCAGATAAGTATTTATCATAATTAAAAAATCCTTCTCTTAAACTTCCATAAACAAAAATATTAATATTTTTCATTTGTAAAAAATCACCGCCAATTATTTTTATAATTATTATTTTAAAATAATAAAAATGACAAGATATATTATAATAGTATTTATTAAAAACAGCAAAGTTAAAATATGTAATATTAATAAATTATTGTTATTTAAAAATGAAAAAGATTAATGAAGAAAGTAATATTTGTTTTAAGCAACTTTTCCCTAAGGTTGAAACTGGTGCTGTAATAGTATGGAAAAATCATCAAGTATTTTCTCCAACAATATATAAATTCATAGAAGAAATTAAAAAGTCATTTAAAGAATAGTAAGAAATCAAAAGAAAATTTTTCATTTATATAAAAATATAATAGAAACAAATTAAGAGAAATTTAAATAATAAAAAAATACCAGTAAAATTTTGAACTGTCCCCTATCTATTTGACAGGAGGCAGTTTAATTAGTTGTTACTGGTATTTTTTACGTGGAAAAATTAATATAATTTAGTAATATTAATAAAAACTAGAAGTAATTAATGAAAATATATGAGAAATAATAATTTGAATAATAATAAAAGATGTAATAAAAGATGCTATAGTATAGCTAATAGCAAAGCAATAAGGATCAGATTGTTTCTTTTCCTTTAAATTTGATATTCCTTCATATAAGATAATAGTTAAAGCAAGATTTATTACAGATAAAAATAAGATTGCTAATATAGGCGTAATTATAGATAATATAATAAATATTATTAATACTGCAGATTCAATAGTAATACCAACACAAGCAACTACAATATATTTTCTAAATTTAACTTTATATTTAAGAATACAATTGTGTATAAAGAAGCAAATTAATGTTAATAATCCAAAGAAAGCAAAGAATGAAAGAATAAATGTTAAAAATATCTTTGAAAAAGGAAGAATAGAATCCAATAGTGCATTTAAGTCAGCTGATATATAAAATAATTCGGCATTTGAAAGTTCAGAACTATCTAAAGTATATAAAAAATTAATTAGTGATTTTGAAAAAGTACTTATCATTCCTTTTAAAGATAGTGTAGATATTAATGAAATTATAAAAGCTGTTACTATAAAATAAAGTGAAGAAAATTTAAGAGAAAGTTTTTCTGAATATTCAATACAACATTTTATAGGTGAAGTAAATATTGAAATTAAAAAATCTTTTATATTTGGAATTGATTCTGTGCATTTTTTTTGAAATTCTGAAATAGCATCATTAGAATTAGTAGAGTTAGTAGGATCAAATGAAAAGCCACAATTTGAACAAAACTTAGAATCGTCTGGAAGTTTTGTTCCGCATCTTTTACAAAACATACAAATTCTCCTTTTGAAATTGATAATATATATATATTAGATTAATGTTAATAATATACTTGAAAATTATAATTATAAAGAGTACTAAAAGTAAAAAAATAAAAAATGAAAATAATAGGAAATATTGACAAAATGAATTAAGAGGGATAATATATTATCATAGTAAATTAAAAAACAAATAACTTATTAAGAGTGGTGGAGGGACTGGCCCTATGAAACCCAGCAACCTGTCGTAAGTGACAAGTGGCAAGTGATGAATGACAAGTTTTAACTTGCCACTTGCAATTTTTAACTTGTAACTGATGATGTTGGTGCTAAATCCTGCAGAATATCTGAAAGATAAGTGAATTATATAGTATTTATATACAAGATTACCACTTCTAATATCTTTTAGGAGTGGATTTTTTATGCATTATTAATTAAGTTTAAAATTTGGGGGGTTATTATGGAAAATAAAAAGAAATATTCATTTGAAACTTATGCTGTAACAGGGGCAAGAAAAGGTGATGCTGGAACAGGTGCAATCAGCTATCCTCTTTATCTTTCAGCAACCTTTAAACATGAGGGATTAAATCAAAGCACTGGATATGATTACACAAGGCTTCAAAATCCAACAAGAGAAGAAGTAGAGAAAACTATTGCATTACTTGAAAATGGAAGAGAAGCTTTAGCATTTTCTTGTGGAATGGCAGCATTAACAGCTTGTGTACATTTATTTAAGCCTGGAGATCATGTAATATTATCAGAAGATTTATATGGAGGAACATTTAGATTATTTGATGAAGTTTATAGTGTTTATAATATAGAATCTTCATTTGTGGATACAAGTGATATAAATAAAGTAAAAGATGCAATAAGAAAAAATACAAAAGGTATAGTAATTGAAACTCCGTCAAATCCGTTAATGAGAGTAACAGATATTAAAGCAATTACTGATATATGTAAGGAAAAAGATATTATTAGTATAGTGGATAATACATTTTTAACACCTTATTATCAAAAACCATTAGAAGTAGGGGCAGATATAGTAATTCATAGTGCAACAAAGTATCTTGGAGGACATAACGATTTATTAGCTGGGTTTGCTATAGCTAATGACAAAAAAATAATTGAAAAGTTAAGGTTTATGCAAAAATCAACTGGGGCAATATTATCTCCATTTGATTCATGGTTGTTACTTAGAGGAATAAAAACACTTCATATAAGAATGGATAGAATACAGGAAAATGCACTTAAAATTGCTAAATGGTTAGAAGCTAATAAAAATATAGAAAAGGTATATTATGTAGGATTAAATACTCATCAAGGATATTATGTGAATAAAGAGCAAAGTACAGGTTTTGGAGGAATGATTTCTTTTAGAGTTAAAGATAAGAAATATGTAGAAGATTTATTATCTAATTTAAAAGTTATTAGTTTTGCTGAAAGTTTAGGTGGAGTGGAATCTTTAATAACTTATCCATTTACACAAACACATTCAGAAATACCAGAAGAAATTAAGAACAGATTAGGTGTAGATGAATATTTAATGAGGCTTTCTGTTGGAATAGAAAATGTTAATGATTTAATAAATGATTTAAAAAGTGTATTAGAATAAATTTTAGTGGAGGTTAGTGAGATGAATAAATTAGTGAATTGTGGATTAGAAAATAGATTTGGAACTAATTGCTTAAAGTGGGATGGTTTAAAAAGTAGATTTGGAAATGAAAATTTAATTGCAATGTGGGTAGCAGATATGGATTTTAAAGCTCCGCAGCCAGTAATAGATGCATTAAAAGAAAGAGTTAATCATGGTATATTTGGATATAATATAATACCAGATTCTTATTATGAAGCTTTTATAAATTGGGAAAAAGAAAAACATGGATATAATGTTAAAAAAGAATGGATTAGATTTTCACCAGGGGTAGTACCAGCATTATTTTGGTTTATTAATATTTTAACTAATCCGGGAGATAGCTGTATTGTAATGGGGCCTGTATACTATCCATTTCATGATGCAATAAAAGAAAATGAAAGAAAACTTATATTTAATAATTTAAAAAATGATAATGGAATATATACTATTGATTTTGAAAAATTTGAAGAAGATATTATTGAAAATCAAGTTAAATTATTTATTCTTTCTTCACCTCATAATCCTATAGGAAGAGTATGGACAAAAGAGGAATTAAAAAGAGTATTAGATATCTGTAAGGCTAATGATGTTTTTGTTTTAGCAGATGAAATACATCAAGATATAATAATTGGTGACAAAAAGCAAATTCCAGCAGCAACTATAGGTAATTATGATGATGTTCTTGTAACATTAACAGCTGCTACAAAGACATTTAATCTTGCTTCTTGTCAAAATTCATTTGTAGTTATTCCAAATGATGAAATAAGAGAAAAATTTGATAAATATTATAATTCAATTGGTGGAGATAATGGTAATGTATTTGGATATATAGCTGTTGAAGCTGCTTATAGATATGGGGAAGAATGGTTAAAGGAAATTTTAGATAAAATAAGAGGAAATTATGAGTATACTAAGAGTATTTTATCAAATCATTTGCCACATGTAGTTGTTTCTCCCTTAGAAGGAACTTATTTAGCATGGTATGATTTTAGCTATTATATAGAGGAAAAGGATATTAAAAATTTCTTCCAAGAAAAATGCAATTTAGCAGTTGATTATGGTATATGGTTTGGTGAAACTGGTAAAGGGCATGTAAGAATAAACTTAGCAACAGAAAGAAAAATTGTTGAAGGAGCAATGAATAATATTATAAGAAGTTTAACTTAATTTTAAACTATAACAAAGATATAAAGGATTATTGAATTATTGTTAATAAAGGTTAGAGATTATATTTGATATCTTAAAGAGATAGAGATTTTATAAAATGATTAAAGAAATCTTAGTTTTTATTCTAAGGTTTCTTTTTTTTATACAATAATCGTAATAAAAATCCTCGTAAATGATATAAAATAAAAACAAAAAAATACCAATTAATAAATATATTTTTATTTATTAAAGATCCAGTTTTGCATAAAAATAAAGATAATAAAAATGGATTAACAATAACATAACTTTTATCTAAAAATATATTTTGGAGTATGTTGATTTCAATCCAGTATATAAATTTTATGGAAATGTAATTATTATCACAGTAACATCAACAGTTTTTATAGTATTATTAAAAGACTATATTAAATACATAGACTTTTAATAATGAAGAAAGAGGTAGGGATATGAAAAAATTTATAAAAGAGCAAGTGCTAAAGGCGGTAGATGCTCTTGAAGTAATAATAGGAATACTTTTATCAGTTTGTATTGCAATATCGGTTATATATCTTATTTTTGATATAAAATCTATTTTTGGAGCTAATAACTTAGAAGCTTTTAACAATTATTTATCTATAGCATTTAATTTTGTTATAGGAATAGAATTTATAAAGATGTTATGTAAACATACACCTGAAACAGTAATTGAAGTTTTACTTTTTGCAATTGCAAGACAATTAATTGTTGAGCATATGACAATATTCCAAAATTTAATTGGAGTAATAGCAATTGCAGGATTATTTGCAACAAGAAAATATTTATTTTATAATTTTGATGAAGTAGATAAAACTATTTATAGAGGTAGTGAAAGAGTAAAAAGAATAAACTTTTTAGAGCATATTGATATACCTTATGAAAATAAAGAAGATAATTTAGAAGACATTATTTTAAGAGAAGTAGAAACAAGAAAATTAGAGTTAGGTATAGGAGTTTGTATTTATTACCCAGGATTTGCTTTAAGAGTTGCAAAGATAAAAAATAATGTAATTACAAGAGTTGAAGTAATAAGATCAATTAAAAAGAAATAATTGCTAAGAAAAGCTTAGGGAAGTATAATAATTTCCTTGAGCTTTTTATAATATAAAGGATTTTAAAAATTTATTTTTAGTTTATAATTTAGTAGTATTATAAAAAATAAATTACTGACACCTAGGATGAAAAATTATGGTTGATATATTGATTGTAGAAGATGATAATAGTACAAGAAGACTATTAGAAAGAATTTTAAATAGATAAGATTATATTGTTTTTAAGATTGAAGAGGGAGTAAAGCAATTGAATTATTAGAAAATCATCATATTGACTTAATAATTTTAGATATAATGATGCCTAATATGAATGGATATGAATTTGCTAAAGAACTTAGAGAAGCAAATTGTATGACACCTATATTAATTAGAAAATGAAAAAGGTAAAGTATAAAATAAAAATATATGATATAATGAAAAAAATTTCTACTTAATAATTATACATTAGATAAATAAAAAGAGGTATAAAATGAAAAAAGGAATAAAAATAATATTAGCAAGTGTATTAATTTTACTAATTATTTTTGGAGTTATGTTTATTAGTAAAAATAATAAAATTAAATCTGAAATAAAAGAAGAAAATAATAGTGGCAGTATTACAGAAACTGAAGAAATAGGACAAGGTACATTAGGGTTTTTAAAATCAATTGTTGGTGTTAAGGCTGAAAGTTTAGAAATTATAAATAAACCTGTAATGGGGATTAAAGGAAGTGTTTTTGCACCAGAAGAAGCAATTGTAAAAGGAATAAATTATTTTTTACAGCAAACTAATAATAATAAAATGAAAAATCTTAAGATAGATATAGAAGATAATACTATAGATATTTATGTAAATTATAACGTTAAATCAGATAAAGATATTCCTATTAAAATGAAAATTAAGCCAAGCTTAAATGAATCTAAAGATTTAGTTATTGACATTGGAGAAGTTAAGGTTTTAGATTTAAAAGTAGCAAATTTTATTGTGAATTTAGTTATGAAAACATTTGTAATAGATTGGTTTGATAATAGTAATATAAAAGTTGAATATGGAAAAAATAATGTGATTATTTCTAAAGAAAACTTTAAAAATGTAAACTTAAATTCAATTGAAGTTAAAAATGAGGGAATATTATTAGATATGATTATTAATTTAGAAAAGTAATAAGAAGATAAGTTAATGAATTAAATTTTATTATTATATAAGCTACATAGTAGTTTGAAAGAATACTAGATGATTTTTAAATTAGAGAATCCTAAGAAGTAAAAGTAATCTTCTTAGGATATTTTTATTTTATAAAATTATTCATTAGCAAAGCTCTTTTTTACCTTTAATACAGGTATAAATGTTTTAATCAATAAGAATTATAGCAAATTAATATTATGAGTACAGTGTTATGGTATTTTATTAAGTTTTAATTTAAAATAAGATTTTTTTAAATTTTAGAAGTTGGTATGTAATTTTATAAAAAATTAGCTTTATTTTTTATAAAATTATACTTAAATAATGTATATTTTAAATAAGGGAAAAGTAGAGTTTTGGATTATTAAATAGAAAAATATGGAGCAATGTTATTGGTATTTGCATAAAATACAAAGTGGGAGGGTGTGTTAAGTATGAAAATAGCAGTAAGAGGAGGACATTGTCCAAATGTTCCTGGTTCAAGAGGAATAATAGACGAATTAAAAGAAGATAGATTAGTAAAAAATGCTGTAATTAAATATTTAAATCAAATGGGACTAAGTGTTTTAGATGTTACACCACCAGACTCAATTTCAAGTTCATCTGCAGATTTAAGTTATGGTGTTAATAAAGCTAATAACTGGGGTGCTGATTTATTTGTATCAATACACTTTAACAATGCTTATAGCACTTATAATGGTGCATTAGGAACAGAGGTATGTGTTTACTCTGAATATGACATTGCAGGAAGAGTTGTTAATAAAATGGCATCTTTAGGTTTTAGAAATAGAGGACAAAAAGTAAGAACAGGATTATATGAATTAAAGCATACAAGTATGAAATCAATGATAGTTGAAGTTTGCTTTGTTGAAGCAACTGAAGATGTTGCTTTATATAAGAAAGTTGGCTATGATTATATTGGAAAAACGATAGCTGAAGCTTTAGTTAATAGAAGTTCTGGAGTTACACCAACACCAACATCAACGCCAACTCCAGAGCCAGTACCAACACCAACTCCACAACCAACAAGTAAAAATCACCATAGTTGGATAGCTAGATTACAAGAAGAATGTAATAAGCAGGGATTTTCTAATCAAAAAGTAGATGGTATTGCAGGACCAAATACATTAAATGGATCTCCTATGGTTAGAAGAGGAGCAAGAGGCAATATTACTAAGTTGATTCAAGAAAAATTAGGGATAAGTGCTGATGGTATTTTTGGAGCTAATACAGAAGTTGCAGTTAAAAATTATCAAAGAACAAATGGACTTTCAGTAGATGGAATTGTTGGTCGTAACACTTGGAGAAAATTATTGAATTTATAATTAGATAAGCTATGATTATTAATTTTCTACAAAGATACATTAGAAGAAAGATTCATAATCATAGCTTTTTAAACAATGCTATATTTAAAATAGCTAATAACTAAATGGAAGGATGGTAATAAATTATGATAAATTCACTAAAGGTAAAAAGAAAAGATGGGGAAATAATAGAAATAAAATTAAGAGAATTAAAATTATCAGATATAAATAAGATAATAAAATTACAAGAATTAATAATAAATGGCCTTGAAAATAAGGAGTTATATGCAGATTCAAAACAAGAAGAGTTTGAAGAATACATAAATTGTAATGGAAAAATAATAGGATGCTTAACAAATGAAGATGAGCTTATTGCAATGGGGGTATATGCAAAAAAGGGATATGATGAATCAAATTATGCATATGATATAGGTTTAAATGGAGAAGAAGTTCTTAAAGTTGCACAAATAGAATCAACAATAGTAAAAAGTGAATATAGAGGAAATAAGCTTCAAAGATTAATTTGTGAAGAATTAGAAAAGATTGCAAGGAAAGATAATATTGAAATATTAACTGCAACAGCTTCACCATATAATGAATTTAGTGTAAATACATTTATGAATTTAGGTTATGAAATTAAAAAAGATAAATTAAAATATGGTGGATTAAGAAGATATGTTTTAGTAAAGGAGTTATAGTAAAAGATATTTTTTATTTTATAGTAATATTAAATAACTAATTCGAATAGTATATGATATACAAAATAAAAAAACATATGTAAATCATAAGTGAAAAGGAAGGGTTAGTTATGGATAATTTAGTATTTAACGTAAGTGAAAGAAATGAAAAGGGAAAAAAAGCACGAATGAATGGACAAATTCCATGTATTATTTATGGGAATGAATTAAAAGAATCTATTCCAGGAGAAATTACAAAAAGAGAGTTAATTAGATTATTAAGTTGTCCAAAAAGTTCAGTTATATCATTAAAGTTAAATGGAGCTTATAAAAAATGTATAGTAAAAGAAATGCAACAGGATCCTTTTGGAAAGGTAATTCATATAGATTTTCAAAGTGTAAGCAAGGGTGAAGTTGTAAAACTTAAAATTCCAATAGTATTTACAGGACAAGATGTTATAGAAGCAAATGGATTGCTATTAGAATCATTTGTTACTGAAATAGAACTTCAAGGTGAACCAGGAACTTTCCCAGAAAATATATCTGTAGATGTGTCTAAGCTAAGTCAAGGAAATCAACTATTAGTCAAAGATTTAAATATACCAAGCAATATGGTTGTTGAAACTAATGAATATTTAGCTGTAGCTAGAGTTGGATATATATCTAATAATATAATAGAAGAAAATGTGTAAGATGAATAATAAATAAAATGTATAAAATATAAGAGAATAGTGAAAATAATTTTCCTTTAATAGAATTTAGACAAACTATGAAATATGAAAAAATAGAAGTAGAATATCTTGATAAGAATTTTAAAAAGCAAAAGGATATATTTACTGGCTTTATTGCACAAATTATTCAACATGAAATTGATCATTTTAATGGAATAATAATTTAATTAATTAAATAAAAAGGAACAGCTAAGATATAATTATAAACTATCCTTGATAAAAGGTATGTTTTATTATTAGCTGTTCCTTTTTAATATTTTTATTTAAGATACATGTTTATTAATTGACTTATTAAAAATTATAAATGCAATAATTGAAGTTATAGCTTCAGTAATACCAAAGGCACTCCATACACCATTAACACCAAAAATACGACTTAGTAAAAAGGCTAAAGGTATAATTAAAAATACATAGCGTAATAAGGAAATTATTAAAGATTCAATACCTTCTCCAAGTGCTTCTAATGATCCTGATGAAGAAATTGAAATTGAAGAAACTATAAATCCAAGGCTTATAATTTTAAGTGCAGTTACACCAGCTTGTATAGTTTCATAGCTACTTGTAAATAATCCTAGTAGCTGTCTTGGAATTGTAAAGCATAAAATCATCCCTAAAATCATAAGAGCTAAAATTAATACTAAAGAAGTTTTATATATTTTTTTTACTCTTTTATGCTCACCAGCTCCAAAGTTATAACTCATTATAGGTCTCATACCTTGAATTATTCCATTGGCAGGAAGATATATAAATGTTTGAAGTTTATAATATACACCTAAAACTACAACATACATAGGTGAAAGTGCAGACAAAATACCATTTAATGCAGATACAAGTAATGATGGAAGAGCCATATTAAGTGATGCAGGTATTCCTATATTATAAAGTTTCCAACAAATAGGGTTTTCACGATTTAGATATTTCAATGATAATTTAATATTAAATCCTTTTTGTAAATAAGCAAATATGTAAATTAATAATGTAACAGTTTGTCCAATTCCTGTTGCCCATGCAGCTCCTTCAATCCCCATGGCTGGGATAGGCCCAAGACCAAATATCATGATTGGATCTAAAATAATATTAATAATACATCCAGCAGTTAAACTAATCATTGCTATAACCATTTTTCCAACTGATTGGAATATCTTTTCAAATGTTACACTAATCATAATAATTAGAGAAAAGCTTAATGCAATAGTAGAATATCTTGTTCCAAGGTTTATTATTGTAAAATCTGAAGTAAATAATTTAAGGAATCCAGGCATTATAATTATACCAATTATAGTTAGTAAAATTCCATGAACAATACTAAGAGCCATGCCTTGAGTAGCTACAACATTAGCTCTTTGCTTTTTTCCAGCTCCTAAATAAAGAGCAATCATAGCATTTATTCCCACACCAAACCCAACAGCAAGTGATATGATAACATTTTGTATAGGATAAACAAGTGATATAGCAGTCATTGCATTTTCACCTATTTTTGCGACAAAAATACTATCAATTATGTTATAAAGTGAGTTTACCATCATTGATATCATAGCTGGAAGAGATAATGATAGTAGCAATGGTAAAATGGGTTTTTCCTTCATATAATTTTGATTCATATTTTTATACATCTCCTTTAATATTAATATTTAAAAAAACTTATAATTTTTAATAATTTTTCACAGAAAAAAAGACTATAAATTTGGCTGTTTTTATATCAGAAACAACAAAATTTATAGTCTTAGTAATGTCAAGACGGACATATTTTTTTATAATGTTATCATATATATATATTAATGTCAATTTATAATATGTAAAACATTTAAAAGTATATAAGATAAATTGAAAATATGATAAAATAATATTAGTATAAATAATAATAGAAAGATGTTATTTGATTGAATAATAAAATGAAGGTAAATTTAAATGCTGTAGTTGAATGTATAGAATTTGAAGGTGAATTATTAACTCATTATTATAATAAAAAAACAGACATTATAAATTTTGAATATAAAATAATTATAGCTTTAAGTAGAGCAAGGAGTCATGTAAAGTGCTATGGCTAAAAATTTAGCTTAAATAATAGGTTTAAATTTATAATATTTATATAAAATTAGTATAGGAGTGTTTTAAATGAAGGTAATATTACTTAATGGAAGTCCAAAATTGAAAGGATGCACATATACAGCATTAAAAATAATTGAAAATGAGTTAATTAATGAGGGAATAGAAGTTAAATTTTATGAGGTTGGAAATAAGCCAGTAATAGGCTGTACTGGATGTACCGCTTGTAGAAAACTTGGTAAATGTGTGCATGATGATTTAGTTAATGAAGTAAGTAAAGAAATAGAAAGTGCTGATGGTTTTATTGTAGGTTCTCCTGTTCATTATGCCGCAGCAAGTGGAGCAGTAACTTCATTTTTAGACAGGCTTTTTTATTCAACAGATAAAAATCAATTAAGACATAAATTTGGAGCAAGTATTGTTTCATGTCGTAGAGGTGGAGCAAGTGCTACATTTGATCAATTAAATAAATACTTTACAATAAATGAAATGCCTATAGTGTCATCTGTTTATTGGAATCAAATACATGGAAATACACCAGAAGAGGTTGTACAAGATTTAGAGGGCGTTAGAACAATGAAAGTATTAGCAAGAAATATGGCGTATTTAATTAAGTGTAAAGAAGCAGCTAAAAATGTACCACTTCCTGAATTAGTTCCAGTTGAAAGAACAAATTTTATTAGGTAAAATATAAATTAAATAATTATTGACAAAAAATAGTATTTATAATAATATTAAATTATAATTTAATAAATCTTCAGGGCAGGGTGAAATTCCCTACCGGCGGTAAAGCCCGCGAGCTATTTTAGCAGATTCGGTGAGACTCCGAGGCCGACAGTAAAGTCTGGATGAAAGAAGATAAATGTAAATATAGTAGTTAAAAATACTATATTAGTTTTGTGTATTTATGCTCTGAAATATTTTATATTTCAGAGCTTTTATATTTTCACAAAATTTATATGATTATTTTTATAAATTTTATTTTTATAGTTATATTTTTTTTATTGAATTGATTGTAAATAAAATACTAATATAAGAATAATTTCAAATTATTAAGCCCTGAGTAAAAATCTCAGGGCTTTTTTTGAATGATTTATTAAATTCAAATTAATTTCATTGTGAGGTGATAAATTTGGATAAAAAATTTATGCAGTTAGCCATTGAATTGGCAAGGAAAGGGGAAGGAAAAGTAAATCCAAATCCAATGGTTGGAGCTGTAATTGTAAGGGATGGAATTGTAATTGGAGAAGGCTATCATGAAAAATATGGGGAAGGACATGCTGAAGTAAATGCATTTAAAAGTTTAAAGGAAGATCCAAGTGAAGCTACTATGTATGTAACTTTAGAACCATGCTCTCATTACGGTAAAACACCACCATGTGTAGATAAAATAGTTGAAAATAATATAAAGCGAGTAGTTATTGGGATGATTGATCCTAATCCGTTAGTTGCAGGAAAGGGAGTAGATAAATTAAAAAAAGCTGGTATAGAAGTAAAGGTTGGTATATTAGAAGATGAATGTAAAAAGCTTAATGAAGTATTTATAAAATATATATTATCTAAAAAGCCTTTTGTAGTATTAAAAGCTGCTATGTCCCTTGATGGAAAAATAGCAACAAGAACTGGTGAATCTAAATGGATTAGTTCTAAAAAATCAAGATTACAAGTTCATAATTTAAGAAATAAGCTTTCTGGAATTATGGTAGGAGTAAATACTGTAATTAAAGATGATCCAGAATTAACTTGTAGAATACAAAATGGAAGTAATCCAATAAGAATTATTGTTGATAGTATATTAAGAATACCTATGAATTCTAAAGTATTACAAAATAACGACAATAAAACAATAATAGCAACCACAAAAAGAGCAAATATGAAAAATATGCAAGAGTTATTAAAAAAGAATATTAAGGTGTTGATTATAGAAGAAAAAAATGGACAAGTTAATTTAAATGCTCTTATTAAAAAGCTTGGAGAATTAAATATAGATAGTATTTTATTAGAAGGAGGAGGAACTCTTAATTATTCTGCTTTAGAAGAAAATATAGTTGATAAAGTAATGATTTATATATCCCCTAAAATTATAGGAGGAGAATTTTCCAAGACACCAGTAGGTGGCATAGGAATAGATAAATTAAATGATGCATTTAAATTGAAGGATATTACTGCCAATATTGTAGATGAAGATATCTTAGTTGAAGGATATATAGGTTAGGAGATAATTATATGTTTACAGGTATAATTGAAGAATTAGGTGTTATACAGGAAATAAAAAAAGGTGTTAAATCTTCAAAATTATTAATTAAATCAAATAAGGTTTTAGAAAATACAAAGATAGGAGATAGTATTTGTACTAATGGGGTATGCCTTACTGTAACAGATTTAAAGATAAATAGTTTTGAAGCTGATGTTATGGCTGAAACACTAAGGAGAAGTAATTTAGGAGATTTACAAGTAGGAAGTAAAGTTAATTTAGAAAGAGCATTAACTTTAAAAAGTAGATTAGGAGGTCATATTGTAAGTGGACATATAGATGGAACTGGTGAAATTCTTTCATTAATGAAAGAGGATAATTCTACTTGGGTCACTATAAGAACTACAAGTGATATTTTAAGATATATAGTTTTAAAAGGTTCAATAACAATTGATGGTATAAGTTTAACGGTTTCATATGTAGATAAATCTGTATTTAAAGTTTCAATAATACCTCATACTGCACAAAAAACCACCTTATTAACTAAGAATAATGGTGATACTGTTAATCTTGAATGTGATGTGATTTCAAAATATGTTGAAAAGATTATGGAATTATCAAAAAAGGAAGAAAACAAAAAGAACACATTGTTAACAGAAGATTTTCTAAGAGAAAATGGATTTTTCTAATATGAAAGGAGCAAGGTTTTATGTATAAATTTAATATGGTTGAAGATGCTATTAAAGATATAAAGGAAGGAAAAATTATAGTTGTTGTTGATGATCCTGATAGAGAAAATGAAGGGGATTTATTAATGGCAGCAGAGAAAGTTACAGGTGAAGCTATAAACTTTATGACTAAGTATGGACGTGGGCTTATTTGTATGCCTGTTGAAGAAAATAGATTAAATAAATTAAAAATAGAACCAATGGTTGATAAAAATACAGATAATCATGAGACTGCTTTTACAGTATCTATTGATCATGTTGATACAACTACTGGAATATCAGCATTTGAAAGAGCGATTACAATTCAAAAGGTTATAGATTGTAACTCTAAGGCGGAAGACTTTAGAAGACCAGGACATGTATTTCCTTTAGTAGCTAAAAAAGGGGGAGTATTAGAAAGAAATGGACATACAGAAGCTGCTGTAGATTTAGCTAAACTTGCCGGATTAAAAGGTGCAGGAATTATATGCGAGATTATGAAGGATGATGGTACTATGGCTAGGACAGCAGATTTAATAAAATTTTCAAATGATCATAATTTAAAAATAATTACAATCAAAGATTTAGTTAAGTATAGAAGAGAAATAGAGGAAAAAGAAAATTTAGTAAAAAGAGTAGTAGAAATTAAAATGCCAACTAGATATGGTGATTTTAAAATGTTTGGCTTTGTAAATGAGTTAAATGGTGAACATCATGTTGCTTTAGTTAAGGGAGAAATAAATGAAAATACTAAAGTATTAACTAGAGTACATTCTGAATGTTTAACGGGAGATGCTCTAGGCTCTAAAAGATGTGATTGTGGAGAACAGTATGATGCAGCTATGAAGAGAATTGCTGAAGAGGGCAGTGGAGTTTTACTCTATATGAGACAAGAGGGAAGAGGTATAGGACTTATTAATAAATTAAGGGCTTATGCGCTTCAAGATAAGGGCTATGATACTGTAGAAGCTAATGAAATGTTAGGTTTTCCAGCAGATATTAGACGTTACGATGTTGCAGCTGCAATATTAAAAGATTTAGGTGTTTCTAAAGTGAAATTAATGACTAATAATCCTAGAAAGATAGATGGATTAGAAATGTATGGAATAGAAATTGTAAATAGAGTTCCAATTCAAATGAATCACAATGAGAAAAATGAATTTTACTTACAAACTAAAAAAGAAAAGCTTGGACATATGCTTTAAAATTAGGAGGAATAAGAAATGAGAATATTAGAAGGAAACTTAGTAACACAAGGGCTTAAAGTTGGAATTGTAGTAGGAAGATTTAATGAATTTATAGTATCAAAGTTATTAGGTGGAGCCTTAGATGGTTTAAAGAGGCATGGAGTAGAAGAAAATAATATAGATATTGCATGGGTTCCAGGAGCATTTGAAATACCACTAATAGCAAAAAAAATGGCTAAAAATGATAAGTATGATGTAGTAATTTGCTTAGGAGCAGTTATAAAAGGAGCAACACCTCATTTTGCTTATGTTTGTACAGAAGTTTCAAAAGGAATTGCAAATGTATCACTTCAAACAGAAAAACCAGTAATCTTTGGTGTTTTAACTACTGATAGTATTGAACAAGCTATAGAAAGAGCTGGTACTAAGGCAGGCAATAAGGGATATGATGCAGCGGTTACAGCTATTGAAATGGCTAATCTTTTAAAGAGTTTTTAGTCCATGAAATACATTATTTTTGATTACGATGGTACTTTGCATAATAGTATAAAAATATATAAACCTGCTTTTATGACAGCTTATGATTATTTAGTTGATAATGGTTATGCAAAGAAAAGAGAGTTTTCAGAACAAGAAATAAGTAAATTTCTTGGCCTAAGTGCAAAGGATATGTGGAATACATTTATTCCAAATTTGCCAAAGTGTGAAAAAGAAAAGTGTAGTTCAATTATAGGAGAATCTATGATTAAATATATATCTGAAGGAAAAGCTCAGCTATATAATGGTGTTATAGAAACACTTAATAAATTAAATGAATATGGATATAAGTTAATATTTTTAAGTAACTGTAAATCTAGCTATATGTATAAACATATAGAAGCATTTAATTTAAATAAGTATTTTATAGATTTTTATTGCAGTGAAAATTTTAATTTTATACCTAAGTATGAAATTTTTGAGTGTATTAAGAAGAAGTACCAAGGTGATTTTATTGTTATTGGTGATAGGTTTGTTGATATAGAATTGGCAAAGAGGTATAATTTATTTTCTATTGGGTGTGGTTATGGCTATGGAAATTATAATGAACTTAAAGATGCTGATTATATTATAGATAATTTTAAGGATATTATATCTATTATAGAGATATAGCTTTTATTAGCTATATCTCTCAGTTTGTTGAAAAACCCCCTGTTAAAAAAGCAGAGGGTTTTTGTTTACTAGTTGTGGATAAAGTTTGAAATAC
>UQFE01000013.1 GCA_900540255.1 uncultured Clostridium sp. | reverse complement strand
TATGGGTTATTTTTTTTGCAATTAATTAGTGTTGCACTTGATATTGTAATTTATCATTTAATAAAAGGTTATAAAATAAATTGTAGAAAAATGGCGAAAAAAAGAAAATTGTGATATAATAATAAAACATAATTAAGTAAAACAATTAAAAAACATAAAAATATACAAATTAAAATGTATTTTAAAGGTAAAAATACATTTAAAGGAATTTTTTAAAATATAAAATAGTGATTTGAGAATGAAGTTGACTATTTTAAATAATTAAAGGGTATAATAGAAATAATTAATACAATAAAAATAAGTCAACAAAAAACTATTCTAAATCACCCGATAGAATAGTTTTTTTTATTTTAGTGGAAAAATAATTATCAAGGTTAGGGCTTACATCCGCTACATTAAAAGGATAGCGGTTTTACGCCAGTATGTATAAAAATTAGTTGTGATTGTGTTTTATGTTAAGGAGGATTATATAAATGAAAATAGCTATATGTGATGATCAAGAAATACAATTAGAGTTAATGGAAAGATATATAAAAGAATGGGCTATTAAAAATAGCGTAGAAATCTCTATAGATAAATTTAATAGTGCAGAAGAATTTTTATTTGAATGGGAAGATTATGAAAAATATGATGCCATATTTTTAGATATAGAAATGAAAAAAATGTCTGGCATTGAATTATCAAATATAATTAGAAAGAAAAATAAAACTGTTAATTTAGTTTTTGTTACAGGTGAATTTAAATATGCTCTTCATGGATATAAAGTAGGTGCACTACAATATTTAATGAAGCCTATAAAAAAAGAAGAACTTTTTGAATGTTTAAATATAATTAAAGAAAAAATAAAAGTTACAAATGATAGTGGAAATTATATAACTATAGAACTACCAAAAAGAAGTATAAAACTTAATTGTGAAACTATTGAATATTGCATTATGTTTTCGCCATATATAGATATTTATACAACAAGCGATAAAATTACTATTAGAAAAAAGATAAGTGATATGGAACAAATGTTACCAAAGGGGAATTTTGTTAGATGCCATAGATCTTACTTAGTAAATATAAAATATATAAAGGTAGTAAATAAAGATACAATTACATTAGAAAGTGGAATAAAAATACCTATAAGTAGAGGAAAGTATGAAGAAGTTAATGAAGCTTTTATAAATTATTTTCTATAATTAAAAACTTTAAAAATATTATGGGGGTATTAATATGATATTTACATGGAAGTTTGTAAGTGATTTTATAGCTATATTCATGCCAATATATTTTTTAAATAAAATAATGCCAACACAAAAAAAGAAAGTATATATGTATTACATTCTTATAATAGGTGTGTTATATCCAGTTATGTTATTAATAAAAGATGGATATTATTTAGATATTTATTTCAAGTATTTTATATTTATAATAACATTAATTTACCCAATAGTATTTAGAGAAGGGAGTTTAGCTAAAAAAATATTTTGGGTATGCTTCTATTTATCAGGTGTATCAACAATATCATTACTTTGTACATCAATTGTTATTTTACTATATAAAAATAATATTATTGAAGCAAACTATTTATATAGTGATAACTTTATATTAATGCGTAGAATTATAGAGCTTATATACATATATATAATTTCAGAAAATATAGGGTTTATAAGATATGTAAATAATAAAATATTATCAGTATTAAGTTTTACTTGCATAGTTAGTCTTGCAATAATAAACTTTGTAGGAAAATACATAATAGAATATTATAATTATAAAACTTATGATTTAGTTATTATCGTTTCTGGAATGATATTTCTTCAAATATCAATTTTTTACATAGTAAATTCAATTTCAAAAATAGTTGAAGAAAAGCTAGTTTTAGAAATCAATTTAAAAAGTAAGCAAAATGATGAAGATATAATTAGAATGCATAAAGAAATGATAGGGTGGAGGCATGATATGAGAAATCATGTTAACACCGTTTTAGGGCTAATTGAAAGAAATGCATCAAATGAAGCAATTGAATATATAAAAGAAGTAGATAAAAGAACTAGTGATTTTGAAAAAATAAGATATACAGATAATGTGGCTTTGGATTCTATTTTAACAAGTAAAATTAATTTAGCTAAGGAAAAAGGGATAAATGTTAAATTGGAATTAAATATAAGTTGTGAAATAAAATTAACTAATATAGAAATATGCACTTTATTAGGCAACTTATTAGATAATTCTATTGAAGCTTGTGAAAAACTTGAAAAAGATAAAATTATAGATTTAAAAATGTTAGCTCAAGAAGATAAATTAATTATAAAAATAAAAAATAATACAAATGGAAAAGTAAATAATGAAAATGGTGTTTTTAAAACAACAAAAACAAGTGGTATTCATGGAATTGGATTATCTCAAATAAATGATATTATAAAAAAATATAATGGATATATAAAAAGAAGTCATAAAAATAATGTTTTTAATACTAATATAATGATAAATTACTAAAAAGAGTTAAAAATTGAGAAAAATAAATTAAGTAAATGGTTAAGTAATTATTTATTTAAATTTGGATAGGAGAAATCCCCTATAGTCTTTAGCTTAGGGGATGAATCCGTAACAAAATATTAACTTTTATGTTTTTCTAATAAATCAGATAAAGCTTCATCAAGTAATTTAGAAATAGGTATTCTAGTCTTTTCTGACAGTTCTTTTAGTTTATTATATAATTCAGTATTAATGGCTGAACCTATTTTAGTTCTATTTTTTAGCATATGCAACACTCCATTGAAAATATTTATGTATATATTATATAAGATAAAAACAGTTCTTACAAGTGGTTCTACTTTACAGTAAAATTATATTTGTGAGATGAATAATATTGTATACTAGCAAAAATCACAGTAAATTCATATTAAGGTATCATATTATTTTTGTATGTAAATATAGAAAAAACTTAATGATACAATATGGAGAATTTGTGAAAGAAACTATGGTATCTATATCACAAAATATGATTTTGAAATACTAGAAATAGAAGTTGATAAAAACCATGTTCACTTATTAGTGGAAAGTGAACCTAAAGTATCACCCCTTATGATAGTTAGAACATTAAAGCAACAAATTACAATTAAACTATGGAATGAATTTTCAGATGAATTATGTAAATACTTTTAGAAAGAAAGAACATTTTTTACTGATGGTTATTTTGTATCTACTATAGGTGAGGTAAGTGCAGAAACATTAAGAAAATATATTCAAAATCAAGGTTAGAAAGGAGGAAACAAAATATGTTGAAAGCTTATAAATATAGAATATATCCTAATTTAGAGCAAAAAGAATATTTAGCAAAGACATTTGGTTGCAGTAGATTTATATATAATAAAATGTTAGCTGATAAAATTGAGTATTATAAAGAAACTGGTGAGATGTTAAAGAATACACCTGCACAATATAAAAAAGAATTTGAATGGCTAAAAGAAGTTGATTCGTTAGCGTTAGCAAATGCTCAACAAAACTTAGAAAAAGCTTATAAGAATTTTTTTAGAGATAAATCTATAGGTTTTCCTAAGTTCAAGTCTAAAAAGACTAATTATCATAGTTATACTACTAATAACCAAAAAGGAACCGTTTATATTGATAAGGGCTATATAAAAATACCTAAATTAAAAACTATGATAAAAATTAAATATCATAGAGAATTCAAAGGATTAATTAAATCTACAACACTTTCTAAAACTCCAAGTAATAAATATTTTATATCTATATTAGTAGATACTGAAAATATTAAACTTCCAAAGAGTAATAAGAAAATAGGTGTAGATGTTGGACTTAAAGAATTTGCAATATGTAGTAATGGATATAGAGTATCAAATCCAAAATACTTGAGAAAAGCAGAAAAAAGGTTAGCTAAGTTACAAAAAGATTTATCAAGAAAACAAAAAGGAAGTAATAATAGAAATAAAGCTAGATTGAAAGTAGCTAAATTACATGAAAAAATTACTAATCAAAGAAAGGATTTTTTACACAAGTTATCTACTAAGCTTATAAGAGAAAACCAATCTATAGCAATAGAAAACTTAAAAGTAAAGAATATGCTTAAAAATGATAAATTATCTAAAGCAATAAGTGAAGTTGGCTGGTATGAATTCAGAACAATGTTAGAATACAAGGCTGATTGGTATGGAAGAAATATTGTAGTTGCTCCAACTAATTATGCTAGTAGGCAACTATGTTCAGAATTTGGATATAAGAATATTGATGTAAAAAAACTTAGCATTGAGAGAGTGGACTTGTCCAGAATGTGGTACAAAACACGATAGAGATATAAATGCAAGTAAAAACTTACTAAAATTAGTAATATAATTTTGGTATTATCTTGAGGTAGGAACTACCTTGTAAGCTTGGGTAAACTTGTACCGTTAGGTATATTTACCAAGAAGCTCCCACTTCTATAAGTGGAGAGTAGTTCACACAAAAGTTATCCACAGATTGTGGATAAAATCTAAAAAATGTTGAAAACTTTTTTATAGTATTGACACAATATATTAGGTTATTATAAAAATAAACAACTATATAGTGGGTAATGTAAAAAATATGAAAAGTTTGTAGAACAAATAATGCGAACTTACATTCTAAAAAATAAAGTTATCAACAATATCCACAGAATTGTGGATAAAAGTTGTGGATAACTTGATAATAAGTTAAATATTCAAATAAAAATACGGTAATATGTAATTAAAGTTTGTGGATAACTTTTATTAAAAGATATAGAAAAATGTAATATACAAAAATTTTAAAGGGGTGAGTTATATAAAATGAAATATAATAAAAATGTAAAAAAAGCAGAGTTTATAAATAGACCCAATAGATTTAATGCAGTAGTTAAATTAGAAGAAGAAGAAATAACAGTACATGTACCTAATACTGGAAGGTGTGGAGAATTGCTTGTAGAGGGGTATACTGTATTTTTAAGAGAGGAAAATAATCCTACTAGGAAAACTCCATATGATTTAATTGCTGTTTATAAGGGAAATAAATTAATAAGTATGGATTCTCAAATACCTAATAAAGTTGTAGAAGAAGCTTTAAAAAATAAAAAAATAAAGAAACTTGTTAAATATACAAATATTTTAAGAGAGAAGACCTTTGGAAAAAGTAGATTTGATTTTAAGATTTCTAACGATTTAGGAGAAGAATACTATTTAGAAGTAAAGGGAGTTACATTAGAAAGTGATGGATATGCTAAATTTCCAGATGCACCTACAAAGAGGGGCGCAAAGCATCTATTAGAACTAGTTGAAGCTAAAAATAATGGATATGGTGCTGGTGTAATGTTTTTAATACAATTAGAAGATGTTAATAAGTTTTCGCCAAATAATGAAAGAGATAAGGAATTTGGAGAAGCATTGAGAATTGCAGCAAAAAATGATGTGGATATTTTTGCATATAATTGTATAGTAACGGAAGATGGAATAGAAATAAATGAAGAAGTAGAAATAATATTAACTTAAAGTTCTTTAAATATTAAATTTAAATAGTATAATTATATCTATAAAACTAGTGTTAGGAGTGTTTAGATGGAGAATAAGAGACATAAAAATGTGCCTGAAATAAAAGGACTTTTAAGAAGTCATGTTGTAGAAGTTCCTTCATGTATTAGGGATTGTTCAGGGATAAAAATTTTTGGCAAAAGAATAAAATCTTTACTATTTACAACAGATGTTGCAATAATTAGAAATACAAATGCAGATGCAATAATTGCAGTATATCCATTTACTCCTCAGCCGTTAATAACATCAGCATTAGTAATGGCAGCAGATGTGCCAGTCTTTTGTGGAGTTGGGGGAGGAATAACTCAAGGAAAGAGGGTAGTTAATTTAGCATTAGATGCAGAATTTAAAGGGGCTATGGGAGTAGTTGTAAATGCACCTACTTCAAATGAAGTTGTTTCAAGAATTAGAGAAACTATAGATATACCATTAATAGTTACAGTAGTATCTATTAATGAAGACATAAGAAAAAGAATAGAATCTGGAGCAACAATATTAAATGTTTCAGGTGGAAAAGATACTCCCAATATAGTTAGAAAAATAAAAGAAGAATTTCCAAACTTCCCAGTAATAGCTACAGGTGGACCAAATGAAGAAACGATAAGAAAAACAATAGAGGCAGGTGCAAATGCTATAACTTATACGCCACCAACAAATGGAGATACTATGAGTAGTTTGATGGATAAATATAGAAGTTTATAGAAAAATTATCATAAAAAATAAAATATGGTTGAATAATTTAAATAATATGGTATCATATTAATAACAATGTACATATCATATATAATAGATTTATTATTGATGAAAATATGTTATTTTAATTATTTAAATAAAATTTTATAAAAAACCTATGTTAGAGGTGCTATTTATAAATAGTAATAAATTGGAGCTGACGGGCTATGATAATTTATGAAAGGTATAGTAGCCGAAGGAATATTTTATGTAAAAGGGTATTTCTGGGTATGTATATAACATATGCATAACTGTCACGAAAGTGGAGTGCTAAAAAGGTGCAATTATTCAATCAAAAAAATTGAGTTTATTTTGTGAATAAAACTTGCATTTTAATAAGTAAACTACCCTTATAGGTTTTTATATGGGTAGTTTTTTATCGTTATTTTAAATAAAAGTTAATAATTTGTAGATTAAATATAATTTTTAAATAGTTTATGAATGAGGTTTATAATAAATGGCTTCTAATTAAATAGATTATTGGAGGTATAATAATGAAATTATTTGGGGCAATGAAAATTAAAAACAATGAATTATTAGTAGGAGGTGTTAGTTGTAGTCATTTAGTTAGAGAATTTGGATCTCCATTATATGTAATGGATGAGAAGTTATTGATAAATACTTGTAAAGATTACTATGATAATTTTAAATGTAAGGAAGAAAATAATAAGGTAGCTTATGCTGGAAAGGCTTTTTTGACAAAAGCAATGTGTAAATTAGTAGAAGAACAGGGTCTTTATTTAGATGTAGTATCAGGGGGAGAGTTATTTACTGCTTATAAAGCTGGATTTCCTTTAAATAAAGTATATTTCCATGGAAATAATAAAAGCAGAGGGGAAATTGAATTAGGTGTTAAACTTGGTGTTGGAAGATTTGTTGTAGATAATTTAAGTGAAATGAAAATGTTAAATAAAGAATCAAAAAGATGTAATAAGATACAAGATATTTATTTAAGATTAACACCAGGAATAGAAGCTCATACTCATGAGTATATAAAGACAGGACAAATAGATTCTAAATTTGGATTTGCTCCAGTTGGAGAAACAATTATGGAGGCAGTAAAACATGCATTAGACTGTGAAAATTTAAATTTAAAGGGATTACACTGTCATATAGGATCCCAAATTTTTGAAACAGAACCTTATGAAGATGCTGTTGAAATTATGATGAAGTTTATAAAAGAAATTAAAGAACAGACTGGATATACTATACACGAATTAGATTTAGGTGGTGGATTTGGTATACATTATACTGATGGGGATAATCCAAAATCAATAAAAGAGTATTGTAAAGTAATATTGAAAAAAGTTGATGAGGTATGTTCAAATTTAAATGTAGAAAAACCTATATTAACGATAGAACCAGGAAGATCAATAGTTGGAAATGCTGGAATTACACTTTATACAATTGGAGCAATTAAAAATATACAAGGTGTAAGGACTTACGTTTCTGTAGATGGAGGGATGACTGATAATATAAGACCTGCTTTATATGGAGCAAAATATGAAATGGCAATTGCAAATAAGATGAATGAAAAATTAGATACAAGAGTAGCTATAGCAGGAAAATGTTGTGAATCAGGAGATGTATTTATTGATGATATATGTATTCAAAATCCTGAAATAGGTGATATTCTTGCTGTATTTTCAACTGGTGCATATGGATTTTCAATGTCAAGTAATTATAATAAGAATCCTAAAGCTCCTGTAATATTTGTTAAGGATGGTATTGTAAGAGTTGTATCTAAAAGACAAAGTTATGAAGAACTTTTAGCTTTAGAAATTTAAAGAGTTTTCAACTTTGTATATAATGAAAATAAAATTTTAAGAATTTATAAAGATTATATATAAGTAGCTATATCAAATTTAGGTATGGCTATTTTTTTATTACAATATTATAATAAATTAAAATATATATAAAATATATATAGCGTTAATAAAATTTTTTGTTGTAACAAAATTGACATAATAAATGTATATAATGAAGAGTAATACTATTAGTTATTATATAAATATGGTATACTTAATATAACTATCCAACATATATAGATTTTAATTAATAATCTATATTATATATAAAGGAAAAGAGGGTTAGTATAGTATATATGAAGGAACAAAAATTTATAATTGATAGGATAGAAGAAGATTATGTTATCTTAGAAGATGAGAATCATAATATAATTTCAAAAAATATAAATTCATTTTGTATTAAACCTAATGAAGGTGATGTAGTAATTATAAATGAAAATAATTTACCTAAAGTAAACATAGAAGCAACTAACAAGAGAAAAAAAGAAATAAGCATTTTAATGAAAGGTATGTGGGAAGAGTGAGAATAGAATTAAAAAAAACAAATTTCTTTACTGAATGGGTTGTACCAATATTAATAGCATTAGTATTAGCATTTTTAATTAATAAGTTTTTAATTTTTAAGGTTAAAATTCCATCTGAATCTATGGTTCCAACATTAAATGTTGGTGATAGATTATTTGTTACAAGAATTCATAATCCAGAAAAACTTAAGCGTGGAGATATAGTGGTGTTTCATTCAGATGAAAAAAATGAAGATATGATTAAAAGATTAATAGGATTACCAGGTGATAAGGTAGTTATCAAAGATGGGATTGTAACTGTAAATGGTGAAACACTAAAAGAAAATTACATAGGAACTGCAGATAATTATAGTGGAGAATTCGAAGTACCTGAAGGTAAGTATTTTTTCTTAGGAGATAATAGATACTGGTCATTAGATTCAAGGTATTGGGAAAATCCGTATATTGATGGTAGTAAAATAAAAGGAAAGGCTCAAATAAAAGTATATCCTTGGAGTGAATTTGGAAAAATAAAATAAGAGTTTTGAGAAAGATTTTAGGATTAGTAGGAGATTAAAAAAATATGAATAATAATGTAAATAATAGAAAAGATGGAGACAAGAAAAAGAATGGCAAATTCTTGTTAATATATGTTGTAGTAGCTTTCTTATTCTTATATTCATTTTCAACTGCAAAAGAAATGTTAACTACTAAAGAAATTTCATATAATGAATTTGTTAAAATGGTTGAAAATAAGGAAGTAAAGAAAGTTACAGTAGATGGAACAGCACTTGTAATCACACCACAAGATTCAAGTGAAATGAAAGGAAAAGTTTTATATACAGGAAATGCAGATAATCCTGATTTAATAAAGTTATTAATAGATAATAATGTAGAATATTATCCAGAAATAACCAAACAACAATCAGTGTTTATGGATTTTATAATAATAAATGTATTACCATTAGTTATAATGTTCTTTATAGTTAGATTTGTATTTAACAAAATGTCTAAGAAGATGGGTGGCGGCCCAATGGGAATGGGTGGCTTAGGAAAAAGTAATGCTAAAGTTTATGTAGAAAAAGATATTAAGGTAAGCTTTGAAGATGTAGCTGGTCAAGATGAAGCTAAAGAATCATTAACAGAAATAATAGATTTCCTTCATAATCCAAAGAGATATACTGAAATAGGTGCTAAATTACCTAAGGGAGCACTTTTAGTAGGGCCTCCAGGAACAGGTAAAACACTTATAGCAAAGGCGGTTGCTGGTGAGGCAAAGGTTCCATTCCTTTCAGTTTCAGGTTCAACTTTCATTGAGATGTTTGTTGGTATGGGAGCTGCTAAAGTAAGAGATTTATTTAAAGAAGCTGAAAAAATGGCTCCTTGTATAATATTTATAGATGAAATTGACTCTATTGGTAAGAGCAGAGATAGTCAAATGCAAAGCAATGATGAAAGAGAGCAAACTTTAAATCAATTACTTACTGAAATGGATGGGTTTGATACATCAAAGGGAATAGTTATTTTAGGTGCAACAAATAGACCTGAAATACTAGATAAAGCACTTTTAAGACCAGGTAGATTTGATAGAAGAGTTATTGTTGATAGACCAGATTTAAAAGGAAGAATTGCAATATTAAATGTTCATTCTAAGGATGTTAAAATGTCATCAAATGTTAACTTAGAATCAATTGCAAAAGGAACCCCAGGAGCTGTAGGAGCTGATCTTGCTAATATAGTAAATGAAGCAGCATTAAGAGCAGTTAGAAGTGGAAGAGAAGAAGTTATTCAAGAAGATTTAGAAGAAGCAGTTGAAGTTATAATTGCAGGTAAAGAAAAGAAAGATAGAATACTTTCTAAGAAAGAAAGAGAAGTTGTTGCTTTCCATGAGGTTGGGCATGCATTGGTTGCAGGGCTTTTAGAAGGGACAGATCCAGTTCATAAAATAACAATAGTTCCTAGAACAATGGGAGCATTAGGATATACTATGCAACTTCCAGAAGAGGAAAAATACCTTGTTTCTAAAGAAGAACTTATGAATCAAATAATGGTTATGTTAGGTGGTAGAGCTGCAGAAGAAGAAGTATTTAATCTTGTATCTACAGGTGCTTCTAATGATATTGAAAGAGCAACTCAAACAGCAAGAAATATGGTAACTATTTATGGTATGACTGATAATTTTGATATGATGGCATTAGAATCAGTTCAAAATAGATATTTAGATGGAAGAGCTGTTAGAAATTGTAGTGAGGAAACATCAACTTTAATAGATAAAGAGGTTTTAAGTATAATAAGGGAATGTCATCAAAAGGCAAGAGAAATATTAAGAGAAAATAGAGATTTATTAGATAAAATTTCTGAATACCTATTAGAAAAGGAAACTATTTTTGGAGATGAATTCTTTAAGTTTGTATATGAAAAATATCCAGAACTAAAGGAAAAAAGAGAAGAAGAAAAGAAAAGTAGAGAACTTGAAATAAATAAAAAATATACAGAAGCTTGTGCTGATACAGCAGAAGAGCTGCACGATAAGAAAGTAGCTCAAGAGGTTATAGAAGCTGTTGAGCAAGAAGAAGAAAATATAATTAAAGAAGCAGAAGAATCAAAGTCTGAAGTTTTATTAGATATGGATAAGGAAGATAAATAATAAAAATATTGATTATTTATGTTTTTAAATCAATAAATTAAAAAATATTTAATTATGATAATAAGGAGTTAAGCAGTAAAACAAGCTTAACTCCTTAAACATTGTTAGTAAGTGGCAAGTTGTGGATGGAATTCCTTAGGGAATTTCTTAAATTTATTTTATAAAATTCAGCTAAGGCTGAATTTATACCAAAGCTTTTCACTTGTCACTTGAAACTTACAACTAAAAAAATCGTGGAGGGGTTTATTTTGAATAATTTTGAGTTTTTACAAGAAGAGCAAAATTTAGAATATACTTTGAATTTATTAAGTCAGGAAATATTAAATTACATACAAAAAAGAAAAGATGTTTCAGATTACATATTAGAATATAGAAAGAAGTTTATTGAAGAGTATAGAGATGACGAAGATAAAGTAATGGAATATTTCGATCATGAGAGATATGTAAAAGAAGAAATGTATAGAACTATAGATAAAAAATTAGCTGAATTTACAAAGTTAAAGGAATCACCTTACTTTGGAAAAGTTAATTTTGAGGATAATGGATATGCAGAACAAATATATGTTGGTAGATATGGATTAACTCCAGAAGGAAATTTTGATGCTGCCATAGTAGATTGGAGAGCACCAGTTGCATCATTATTTTATAAGGGAACATTAGGTGAAACTAGTTACAAGTCACCAGATGGAGAAGTTCTAGTAGATATATTAGCAAGAAGACAAATAATGATTAAAAAAGGAAAATTAGAAGGGTTCTTCGATTCAGATATTGATGTTAAAGATGATATTCTTCAAATGATTTTATCATCAAATGCAGGAGAAAAGCTTAAGAATATAGTTATGACTATCCAAAAGGAGCAAGATGAAATCATAAGAGAAGAAAGAATGAAGGTTGTAGTAGTTAACGGTGTTGCAGGTTCTGGTAAGACTACAATTGCACTTCATAGAGTTGCTTATCTTTTATACAATTTCAGAGAGCAGTTAGGCGATAAGGTATTAATATTAGGACCTAATGATATATTCATTGATTATATAGGGGAGGTTCTTCCTACTTTAGGTGAAAGTAATGTTAATCAACAAACGTTTTCTCATTTTGTAATAAATGAAATTGGATTAAATGAACCAGTAATTGATTTTACAGCTTATTTAGAAGAAGTTTTAAAAGGCAATGAAGAAGTTATAAATGAAATTAAATATAAGGCTGGAGAAGGATTTATATCTGTATTAGATAAGAAATGTGAGGACTTAGAAAATAGTTATTTTAATGTTCAGGCAGCTAAATTCTTTGATGAAGAAGTAGTTTCAATAGAAGAAATTAATGACTTGTTTGAAAATTACTATAAGTATATGCCTTTATTTAGAAGAAGCAAAAAAATAAAGAGAATAATTACTGAAAAGCTTAAAGATAAAAGAGATGAATTAGTAAGAAATTTAAATGCTGAAGTGAAGGGAAAATTAGCTTCTTTAACAGAAGAACAATTAGTTATTGAACAAAATAATATAGAATTCCAAAGAAAAATAAGGATTAGAGAAATTGTTAGAGAACTAATGATTCAAAAGGAAAACTTAGCAAAGTGGATAGATAATGAAAGCATAGTAGATATTTATAAAGAATTTACTAATACTGAAAATTTATCATACTTAGATTTACCAGCAATACTTTATTTAATGATTAAGCTTGATGGTAAGAAAGCTAGTAAAGAAATTAAGCATATAGTAATTGATGAAGCTCAAGATTATAGCATGCTTCAGTTCATTGTATTAAAGGAATTAACAGGATGTAAGAGTTATACTATAGTTGGAGATTCGAATCAAAGGCTTATAAAAGTAGAAGAAGAGCCAGCTATGCTTAAGCTTAAATCTTTATTTGGCGGATTTGTTAAGAATTATGCCTTAAATAAGAGTTATAGATCTACATTCCAAATTATGGAGTATGCAAGTAAGTTATTAGATGAAAATGCAATAGTACCATTTGTTAGAAAAGGTAAGTTTGATGTTGAAGAAGTGGAAGTTAAAGATGAAGATGATTTAATAGATACTATTTTAGAAACATTAGAAGATTATGATGATGAAAATTATGATAATATTGCAATTATAACTAAAGATAAAGAAGAACTTAAGAAAATAGCACCTGAACTTAAAAAGTTTACTAAACTTTTAGCTTTTGATAGAGAAGATGTTATTTATAGAGGGGGAAAAGTTATAGTTCCTTCTTATTATGCTAAAGGACTTGAATTTGATGGTGTTATAATAGTTAATTTTGATGATAATACTGATGATTTAGTTAAATATATTATGGCAACAAGAGCACTTCATAGATTAAAAGTAGTAAATTATAGGAGGTGGTAGAATATAGGAACGGGGATGTCGCATTAAGAATAAATACTACAATATATTGTGTATAAAAATTTTAGTGCGACAGCCCCAATATAAAGTATTAAATTATAATGATTATGGATAATTTTAAGTCTAAAAGAATCAAAGGTCATGATAGTGAGGTAGAAGAACTTAATCGATAACTGAAAACTACAAAAAATAGCAGAATGTACAAAAAGATATTTTATTTAAATCCTTAATAAAAATATACTTTTTTATAAAAATATTTTAAAATTTATATTTATGCAAAAATAACTTTACAATATGCATAAAAAATTGTATATTATAAAGGACAAATAGATATGAAGTAGGTAGAGGTTGCGATATTTAATAGTATATTTGCGGAGGTAAGCACAAGGATGTAAATAGAAAGGAAGTTTCGCCGAAATATATAGCTAATGCTTTGAGGTTATATTATTGGGGTTATATATAATATATATAACACTGTCACATTTTGTGAAGAGCTATCACTAATATGATTATATTTTTACAAATGATAAATTAAAATTAGTTTTTGTAGTGATATGGTCTTGAGTGATAAACTCAAGACTTTTTTATGTATAGGAAATTGTAAAGCTAGTTATATCAATGGATTTCAATATTTAAAGTTGTAAATTTTATACCACGAAGTTGACGTGGCGATAGCCACTTTGTTCTTAAAAAGTTATTTTTTATAAGTAAAATAATTTTTAATATATATCTCCTTCATCTATGATGTCGAAATAATGCTTAGGGGGAGTTTTTAGCTATGCAAAATGCAGTAAATAATGAAAAAAAGGGATTTTTAAAGAATTTTAGTAATGGAATAAAAGTCCCACATACATTAGTTATTATTTTTTCAATAATAATACTAATGGCAATAGCAACATACATAGTTCCTGGTGGTTCATATGATAGAGTAATAGCTGATGTAAATGGACAAAGTAAAACAGTAGTATTAAATGGTTCATTCCACTATGTTGAAAATGAAGCACAAGGATTGTTTTCAGTAATGCAAGCACCTATAAGTGGATTAGAACAATCAGCTGAAATTATAGCATTTTTATTTATAGTTGGTGGTGCATTTAGTTTAATAACGAGAACAAAAGCAATAGATTCAGCTATTGCAAGGGTTGTTAGTATTTTTAAGGGAAATGAATTATTAATAATTCCTATTATATTTACATTGTTTTCACTTGGTGGAGCAACTTTTGGTATGACAGAAGAAGCTATACCATTTATAACAATTTTAACACCATTAATGTTAGCACTTGGATTTGACAGTATATTAGCAGTAGGAATAAGTTATTTAGGATGTATCGTAGGGTTTGCAACAGCAATGCTAAATCCATTTACAGTAGGTATAGCACAATCAATAGCTGAAATTACCTTATTTTCAGGAGTAGTATATCGTAGTATTTTATGGGTTATAACTACAATAGTAGGGATTATTTTCTTAATGATTTATGCAAGAAGAATCAAAAAGAATCCACAACTTAGTCCAATGTATAAATTAGATGAAGAAAAACGTAAAAAATTAAATAAAAGTGAAAATGAAGAAGTTAAGTTTACACTTTCACATAAAATTATTATTGCATCTATTGGTGTTTGTTTAGCAGTTATTATATGGGGAGTTTTAAGAAAAGGTTTCTGGATTCCAGAAATAGCAGCTGTATTTTTAATAACAGGAATATTTGCAGGAATAGTTGGTGGATTAAAAGCTGATGAAATGGCAGATGCATTTGTAGCAGGAGCTAAAGATATGATTGGAGCTGCTATGGTAATTGGATTTGCAAGAGCTATAGTTATAATTGCTGAAAATTCTCAAATAATAGATACAATATTATATGGTTTATCATCATTTATAGGTAAATTGCCATCATTATTAGCTGCATGCGTAATGTTACCAGTTCAAATGTTCATAAACTTCTTTGTTATCTCAGGTTCAGGGCAAGCAGCATTAACTATGCCAATATTAGCACCACTTGGTGATTTACTTGATATATCAAGACAAACAACTGTTTTAATATTCCAATTAGGGGATGGATTTTCAAATGCTATTTTCCCAACATCAGGAGTTTTAATGGCATGTTTAGGTATGGCAGGAATACCATATTCAAAATGGTTTAAATGGATTTTACCATTACAAATAATACTATTTGCACTTGGAATTATATTTATAACATGTGCAATGATGATTGGATGGGCTTAAGAGAGTTAGTAGTGGGGAGTTAATAGTTTGGAGTTAAGGAAAAAATTCAGCTAACGCTGAATTTTAGAAAAATATATTTAAGGGGGATGTCGCATTAAGAATAAATACTACAATATATTGTGTTGATTTTTTTTAAACAATATATTGTGTATAAAATTTTTAGTGCGACAGCCCCATCCACTAACTACAAACTACTCACTATAAACTACAAACTAAAGAAGGGTTAGGTGTAGAAATGAGAAAAGTAATATATAATGAAGCTCAATTAATTAAAGAAAAGTTATATGAAATAAGTGATTACATATATAATAATCCAGAATTGGGAAATCAAGAATATAAGGCTGTTGAAGCTTTAACTAGATTTTTAAAGGAACATGGATTTGAAATAGAATGTCCTTATGCAGGAATGGATACAGCTTTTAAAGCTACTTTTGATAGTGGAAAAGAAGGAAAAAATATAGGATACTTATGTGAATATGATGCACTTCCTGAAATAGGGCATGGATGTGGTCATAATATGATAGGTGCTATGTCTTGTGGTGCAGGTGTATCTTTAAGTAAGGTTTTGTCTGAAATTGGAGGAAAAGTTATAGTTTATGGAACTCCAGCAGAAGAAACAAATGGAGGAAAGGTTATTTTAGCAGAAGCAGGTGCATTTGATGAATTAGATGCAGCAATGATAGTTCATCCAGATGGTGAAACTAGAGCAAGTGGATCAAGTAGTGCTTTATATCCTATAAGATTTATATATAAAGGTAAAACTGCTCATGCAGCATCTTGTCCAGAAAAGGGAATAAATGCATTAAATAGTGTTATTAAATTATTTAATGGAATAGATGCACTTCGTCAACATGTAACACCAGATGTAAAGATGCATGGAATAATAACTAAAGGTGGAGCTGCAGCTAATATAGTTCCAGGTGAAGCAGTTGCAGATTTTTATTTTAGAGCATCTACGAAGGAGAGATTAAGCGAAGTTGTAGAAAAGGTTAAAAAGATTGCAGAAGGTGCAGCTTTAATGACTGGTGCAACTCTTGAAATGGAAAGATATGAATTACCATATGATGACTTAAAGACTAATGAAAAGTTATCGGAATTATTTAATAATAACTTAAGAGAATTAGGAATTACAGATATAAAAGAAGCAAAAGCAACTGGAGGTTCAAGTGATATAGGAAATGTTAGTCATGTTACAGCAACAATTCATCCTTATATTGGATTAACAGATTGCCCAATGGTAGGACATAGTGTTGAAATGGCAAATTCAACAATAACTGATAAAGCTCATGATAGATTATTAATTGCAGCTTTAGCTATGGCTTATACAGGTTATGATATAATATCAAAGAATATAAATTTAGAAGATTAATTAAAAATGAGTACAATATACTAGTGGGTAATATTGTACTCATTTTATTTTAACTATTCATATTTTTCTAATTTATTAATAACTTTGTTATAAATATTATCAGCAAAAGCAAAATCCATTGCTTTAATATAATAACTTTCTAATTCATCATGAAGTAAATGTGCATTATGAATCAATGAAATTCCCTTATTAATTAATTCATAAAATAAATCACTATTATATTTTATATCATCTTTTTTAGAAGTAGATAAAGCAGATTTAGTATAATCAAATAAGTTATATTCGATTCCAGTATAATTAGCTTGATTAATTTCATTATTTGTTATAATACATGTTGATGTTTCAGGGATAAAGATATGCTCAATTCGCTCAGGTACAAATGGGTCATGCATATATTCAATAAAATAACCTTTCTTTTGACCGCTACTTCCTATGAATTTTAAAATATCAGTTTTCCCAAATCCTGGACCACCAGTTAATACATATTTTTTTTTAAATTCACTACTAAGTTGATCTGCATAAGTAATTATTCCATCAGGTGTAATTGCTGTAGCAAAAAGGTGACGTTCACTTCCATATCCAATTTTATCAGACTTAAATATATTATTTTTTAGATTTTCAATAATATTAGAAATTTTATTAGAATCTAAAGATTCATAATTTAAACTGCTCCAATCATCATGAATACATCTTGCAGACCCTAGATACCTATAAGCTCTTTTGAAGTTTTTACCTATTTCTTTATTTAAATAAATAATTTCTTTTTTGTTTTTGGCAAGCATATCTATATTTAATGCATCACCCATATTAAGAATTTCATCAACAGCTCCAGGATTAATAGGATCTACAATATGAGGAGAAGTTCCATCTAATAATGCTATGTTTAATTCTTTAATTAGAACACCATCCAAAGAATTAGGATCAGAAGAACAATGATGATATTCTATTGTATATCCCTTTTTAGCAAAATAAGCTCCAACTTTTTTCATAAGTTGTGATTTTCCTGTTCCAGGACCACCCTTTATACAAAGTATACGTTTTGCATCATCTTGAGAAAGTACATATCTATATAAAGAATAAAATCCTTTAGAGGTATTACCACCAGGAAAGAGATGCCTTTCTTTTAACGTTGTCATTAAATTCACTCCTAATAAAAATAGATTATCCATAATATTTTATTCATAATATATTAAAAAATGGACAAAATTCAGTAATTTATTTAAATATTGGTTAATTAATGAAAAATAAATATAAGACTTATGCCATAAAATATGCATATAATCACAATAAGATTATTATAAATTTTATTTAAAATAAGATTTATGCATATAAAACATAGTATTTATGCATAAATTCTATGTTTTTATGCATAAATATAAAATCTTATAAAAAAGTATTGCATAAATATAATTTAATAGTGTATAATTATGCTGTGGTTAAGGAAGAGTTCAACAATACATAAATTTTAAGGGGGATTTAAATATGAAAAAGGGATTAATGAAAAAAATAATTGCTACAGCAGTTTTAGGAATAATGACAATGGGGCTTGCAGGATGTGGTTCTTCTAATGATAAAAATTCTGATTCAAAAACTGATTTATTAGAAAAGATACAAAAGAATGGTAAATTAGTTGTGGGAATGAGTGCTGATTATGCACCATATGAGTTTCATTATATAGATGAAAATGGAAAAGATGTTATAGGTGGATTTGATGTTGATATAGCAAATGAAATTGCAAATAAAATAGGGGTTGATTTAGTAATTCAAGAAATGGATTTTGATGCTTTAGTATCAGCTTTACCAGCAGGAAAGGTTGACCTTGTAATTTCAGGAATGAATCCAACTGAAGAAAGAGCTAAAGTGGTAGATTTCTCAGAAGTTTATTATAATTCAAAACATGGAATATTAGTTAGAGCTGAAGATGCGGACAAATATCAAACATTTGCAGATTTAGAAGGTGCAAAAGTTGGAGTACAATTAGGTTCAACACAAGAAAAAATAGCAAAAACAGAAATTCCAAATGTAAATTTGCAACAATTATCTAATATTAATAATTTAATTTTAGAATTAAAAGCTGGAAAGGTTGATGCAATAGTTATGGAAAAGCCAGTTGCAGAAATGGCTGTTAAAAGCAATCCAGAATTAGCAGTAGGAAAACCAATATACGAAGAACAAACAGGTGGAAATGCAGTTGGTATTGCTAAAAATAATCCACAATTATTAGCAAAGGTTAATGAAGTTATAACAGAGTTAAATGAATCAGGAAAAATGGATGAATATATAGCAAAGGCTAATGAATTAGCAGCAACAGCAAATATTGTTGAAGAATAATAAATATTATAAATATAAGACAATAAAAATAAGGGGAATTTAAAAATATAAAATTTAGTTATAGCAGAGCCTAATAGGGTATAGGCCCTGCTAAATAGTAAGTTTTATTATAGAAAAAATAGGAGGATAAAAAATGCATTTTGATTTTAGTTTTGTACCAAATTATTTGCCTTATTATCTTGAAGGTGTTAAATATACATTATTAATTTCTTTAATTACAGTATTTTTTGGAGCTATATTTGGATCTTTATTATTTTTTATGAAGACTTCAAATTTTCATATTTGGAAAATCAAACCTTTAAAGATATTAGCAGTAATTTATATTGAAATAGTTAGAGGAACACCAATGCTATTACAAATTTTAATTATGTATGCAGGTTCTAAGATGTTTTTTGGAATAGATTTAAGTCCATTTACATCAGCAATAATAGCAATTGCTTTAAATTCAGCAGCATATGTATCTGAGATAGTAAGAGCTGGTATAGAAGCAGTTGATAAAGGACAAATGGAAGCGGCAAGAAGTTTAGGGATGAAGAAAAGCACAGCTATGATGTTAATTGTAATACCACAAGCTGTTAAAAATATATTACCTGCTATAGGTAATGAGTTTGTTGCAATAATTAAGGAATCATCAATGGCATCAATAATTGGTGTTAATGAATTAATGTTTGCAGGTAAAGTAGTTGTAGGATCTACATATTTAGGATTAGAACCATATATAGTAGCTGCAGGTTTCTATTTTATTATGACATTTACATTAGGTAGAATAATATCTCTTATAGAAAGGAGAATGAAAAAAAGTGATTCGCGTTAATAATCTCCATAAAAGTTTTGAAAAAAATGAAGTTTTAAAAGGAATAAATGAGCATATAGAAAAAGGTGAAGTTGTAGTTGTAATAGGACCATCAGGTTCAGGAAAAAGTACATTTTTAAGATGCTTGAACCTATTAGAAGTTCCAACTTCAGGAGAAATAATTTTTGAGGGAAAAAATATTACTGATAAAAAAGTTGATATAAATAAAATTAGGGAAAAGATGGGCATGGTATTTCAACAATTTAATCTTTTTCCACATAAAACAGTATTAGATAATCTAACAATAGCTCCTATTAAAGTTAAGGGAGTTAGCAAGGCTGATGCTGAAAAGAAGGCAAAAGAGCTTCTTGATAGAGTTGGATTGCTTAATAAGGCAGATGCATACCCATCATCTTTATCTGGTGGGCAAAAGCAAAGAATAGCAATAGCAAGGGCATTAGCTATGGACCCAGATGTTATGTTATTTGATGAACCAACTTCTGCATTAGATCCCGAAATGGTTGGTGAAGTTTTAAATGTTATGAAGGAACTTGCTAAGGAAGGTATGACAATGGTTGTTGTAACTCATGAAATGGGATTTGCAAGGGAAGTTGGAGATAGAATTCTTTTTATGGATAAGGGAAATATAATGGAAGAGGGAACTCCTGAAGAAATATTCTCAAATCCAAAGAATCCAAGAACAATAGACTTTTTATCTAAGGTATTATAATAAATTAGATTTAATAAACAAGTTATTATAGAAAAATAATTTGTTTATTTTTATTTTATAAAAAAATATTATTAATAAAGATATTAACCATATAATAAACTAATAGTAGGAATAATAACAATTTTGGAGGCCATATGGATAAAAGCTTTAATTATGATTTTCTAAAATTGGAGTTTAATGATATATATGAAGATTTAAATAAATTAAAAGATCAAACTAATTTAGAAATGATAAATAAAGAAGTGAATGATGTAATAAATGATATTATTTATTATATTTCTAAACAAAATAAAGTTTTATATGATGAAAATGAAGAATGCTTAAAAAGATTAGAAGTATTAAAAGAAATAGGTGTTATTCCTAATGAAATAGTAGAAAAGATAATATTGTGGGAAAAAATAGTAAAGAGTAATGTTAATAAAACAGCTATAGAAATAAAAAGTAGTGTATGTAATGAAAATAATAGAGAAAGTGTTGAGCAAAGCTTAAATGAAAGTAAAAGCATTGATAAAAATCATGAAAAAGAGGAAATTAAAAAATTAAAACTTATATATGAAGTTTTAGTTTGGTTTGTAATTAATTATGGTAGTGAAAATTATTCATTATTTTTAGAAAATTTATTGGAAGAAGAAAAAGAAATCTTTAAAAAGTATTTAAGAAAGTCAAAGTTAATTACTAATAATGATTTAAAAAGTAATAAGTCTATGATGATTAATTTTTCAGATATAGAAGAAAAAGAAATAGAATTATCACATTCATTAGTTGAAGAAGGCGAAAAATATTATTTTGGAAGAGGAGTAAAGAGAAATTATAAAATAGCATATAAATATTTTTTGGAAGCTGCAAAGTTTAATGATGAATATGCTGAAAGTTATTTAGGATTATTTTATGATAGAGGAATTGGAATATCTAGAAATTATGAAATAGCATATCAGTGGTATTATAAAGCAGCAAACAAGGGAAATGCTTTTTCACAGTATTCAATAGGAGTTTTATATGCAGAAGGAAATGGATTGCCAAAGGATTATTATAAAGCCTTTATGTGGTTTCAAAAAAGTGCAGAAAATGAATATGCAGCAGCATATTATCAGTTGGGACGATGTTATTATAATGGGTTAGGTATTGAAAAAGACTTAAATACTGCATTTAAATGGCATAGTAAAGCTGCAAAGTGTAATTTTCCAGCATCACAATATGCAGTATCATTAATGTATAAAAATGGAGAGGGATGTGAAGAAAATTTAATAAGAGCTTATTATTGGATGGAAAAAGCTGCTGAAAATGACTATGAAGATGCATATTATATAATTGGAAGGTCTTATTTAGAGGGAATATACATTGAAGAGGATTATAAAAGGGCATTTTATTATTTATCTAAGGGCTATATTGCTTTAGATACTAATTGTATAGAATCATTGGCTGAAATGTATTTAAAGGGTTTGCATGTTAAAAAGGACTTATATTCTGCAATAGAACTTTATAATAAAGCAATAGAATTTGGTGATAAGAGTATTTACTTTAAACTTGGAAAGTTGTATGAAGATGAGGGACTTATTAATCAAGCTATTTCAACTTATGAAGAGGGGCATGAAGAAGGGAATTTAAAATGCACTCAAAGACTTGGAATAATGTATTACAATGGAGAAGGAATTGAAAGAAATTTAGAAAAAGCAATAGAATATATTGAATTTGCAGCAGCAAGGAAAGAGCCTCATGCGATGTATGTTCTTGCAGTTGCATATTTAAGATTAAATAAATTTGGAGAAAAAACAACAGAAATAGTAAAAAGATTATTAAAGGAAGCATATAGGCTAAATTCACCTTATGCAGCTGATTATTTAGCATCTATTATGATAAATGAATTAAGTGAAAAGAAGGATATAAATAGGAGTGAATTAGTTGAATATATTAAATTTGGAGTGGAATATGAATTAAAAGAATCAATTTTTAAGTTTGGATATATATATGAAAAAGGTATAGGTGTAATGCAAAATTATGAAAAAGCTTATCAATATTATAACCTTGCAGCAGAAAAGAATTGTATTAAAGCAATGAATAAGCTTGGAGATTGGTATAAGAAAGGAATATTTTTATCTAGAAATATAAATTTAGCTATTAAATGGTATGAAAAAGCAGCTAATAAAAATGATATAGATGGGGTAGAAAATCTTATACAAATATATGAAAAAGGAATTGGAAACAAGAAAAATGATATTAAGGCAATTTATTATGTGTTTAAGTTAATAGATTTAGATGTATTAAAAGGAAAAGAAAGATTAATATATTATTGTTATAAGGGAATTGGAATTGAGGAAAATAAAGAAAGAGGAAATGAGTTAATTAATGAAATAGAAGAAATAGATAAGGGAACAGCAAATTTTATTAAAGCAAATTTAGGAGAAAATAATTTAATTAATATGAGTAAAGATGAAATAATAAATTTATATAAGGATGGAATAGATCTTGGAAATTTAAATTGTTATGGAAATCTTGCTGTTTTTTTATATGAAAATGATTTATATGATAGTGATAAATATAAAGAATTATTTAATATTGCAATGCAAGGAGAACACTTGGGTGTAAAGAAATGTGAATATATATATTTAAAGAAAAAGCTTAAAGAATTTGAGATAAGTAGTATAGTAACAGTTGAAGAATTAATTATTATTAAAAAATTGACTAAACTTTTAAATAACGGTGTTTATAAAGTTATTGATGAATTGATTAAATGGTATTCTAAAAGAAGGCCAGAGGAAAAGACTGAATATTATAAATTAATGGAAGATAAAATTTATTATAATTTAATTATTTAAAAAAAATGACTCAATTTAAAAGAGAAATAATTACTTTTAAATTGAGTCAAACTATTTTATAATGCTAAATCTAAAGTTATTATGCAATTATATTTAGGAGCATGTAATTTGATATCAGCTTCTATTTGTGATAATAGTTTTTCTGGAGGATTTGATTGATTAAGCTTAGAAGGATAAACTTCTATATCAAAAACAAGATTTTTTTTATCATTTTCCCCAACAACTCTAAAATCATGAAATGATTTTACTGCATCATATTTATTTAAAATTGATGTGACCATGTTTCTAGTTTCAATTATTTCATCTGTATCAACACAAATAGGATCCATGTGTATGACTAAATAAATATTGAGTTTTTTTGAAATTTCTCTTTCAGCAGTATCTATAATATCATGAATTTTCATAATATCTATATTGCTAGGAATTTCAGCATGAATTGAAGCCATAATTCTACCAGGTCCATAATTATGAACGACTAAATCGTGAATTCCAGTAATATTATCGTAAGACATAACCATATTAATTATATCATTTACTAATGCTGGATCAGGTGGTTCTCCTAAAAGAGGACTAAGTGTTTCTTTAATAAGAGAATAACCAGAATAAACTATAGCTAATGCAACAATTATACCTATGTATCCATCAATAGGAAGTGTTGTAAATTTAGCTATTAAAAAAGAAATAACAACAGTACTTGAAGTAAAAACATCACCCATTGCATCAGTTGCAGTTGCTTTTAATGTTGAAGAATTAATTTTATTACCAATGGATTTGTTAAACCTTGAAAGCCATAATTTAAAGCCAATTGAAATTAGCAATAATAAAAATGGAATAGTTTCAAATGATACTGGAGTAGGGGTAATTATTTTTTGAAAAGAAGTTTTAACAAATTGTAACCCTACAAGCATAACCATAAAGGAAACTACCATTGCAGTTATATACTCTATACGTCCGTGTCCAAAAGGATGTTCAGCATCAGCAGGTTTATTTGCCATTTTGAATCCTATGATAGTTATTATAGAAGAAGCTGCATCTGATAAATTATTGAATGCATCAGCTAAAATTGAAACTGAGTTAGAAAGTAATCCAACTGATAATTTAATTAAAAAAAGTAATGAATTAGTAATTATTCCAATTATACCAGCAAGATTAGCGTAAGATTCTCTTACTTTTACATCAGATATGTTTTCAGGTTCTTTAATAAATTTTTTTATTAAAAAGTTAGAGATCATAAAAGTCCTCCTATATTTATTTTAATTAATTTATACAAATAAAATTGTATTTAAAAAGAAAGTTTATTATATAATGCTAATTTAATGAAATATAAAAGTCAACGGTGGGACATAAAATTTTAAAAATTAAGGCTACTATGAAAAGCATATTAATTAAATGTATATGTATTTGTTATAGGAGAATGTTGTTATGATTTAAGGATTGGATTTTGTTATAGGAAAATATTGTTGGAATTTATGATTAGATAAGTTTATAAATGAAGTTACTGATTTGTCTATTTTTATTATTACTTAAAATTTTATATTGAGGTTCTGTTATATCAAAATGTTGTTAACAACATTTTGATATAACAGAATAATAAGACCTAAAGAAATATATATTAAAAGGTTATAAGTTCAAATGAGTTGAGAAAAAATAACAAATGAAGTATAGTAAATATATACATTAAGTAAAGGAGTAAATAACTATGGAAAGAAATCTAGCAATAGAATTAATAGACTTTTTATATGATAGTCCAAGTGCATGTCATGGAGTAAAAGCTACTCAAAGGATATTAAATGAAAATGGGTTTATTGAAATAAAAGAAGAAGATAAATGGGATTTAAAATCAAAGGGTAAATATTATGTTATAAAAAGCGACTCAGCATTAATTGCTTTTGAAATAGGTAGTGAAGATATAGAGCAAGTTGGTTTTAGACTTATTGGAGCACATACAGATGTACCAGGATTTAGAATAAAGCCAAATCCTCAAATGATTACAGAAGGAAGATATGTTAAATTAAATACTGAAGTTTATGGTGGACCAATACTACATACATGGTATGACAGACCTTTAAGTATTGCTGGTAAAGTTGCATTAAAGGGTAAATCTCCAATAAAGCCAGAAATAAGATTAATAAATATTAACAATCCATTATTAATAATTCCAAGCTTAGCTATTCATATGAATAGAGAAGTAAATGAAGGATATAAAATAAATAGACAAGTTGATACTTTACCTTTATTAGGACTTATAAATGATAAACTTGAAAAAGAAGATTATTTAATGAACATTCTTGCTCAAGAACTTAAGGTTAATAAAGAAGATATATTAAATTTTGAATTAGGATTATATGAATATGAAAAAGGGTCATTAATAGGAATGAATGAAGAACTTATTTCTTCAGGAAGATTTGATGATTTATGGATGGTATTTGCTGGTGTTAAAGCATTGGTAAATAGTAAGGAAAATAAGGCAACTAAGGTTATGATTTGCATTGATAATGAGGAAATAGGAAGCTTAACAGCAGAAGGGGCTAATTCTACATTATTAAATAATATCTTAGAAAGAATTACTATTGGATTAGGAAAGGATAGAGAAGGATATTATAGGGCTTTATCTAAGTCTATAATGATATCTGCTGATTTAGCACATGCTGTTCATCCTAATTTAGGAGATAAGCATGATCCTACAAATAGGCCAGTTCTTGAAGGAGGTCCAGTATTAAAAATTGCTGCATCTGGAAGCTATAGTACAGATAGCTTTAATGGAGCTGTATTTGCTGGAATTTGTGATTCTGCAGGTGTTCCATTCCAAAAATTTGTTAATAGATCAGATGTTAGGGGAGGAACTACAATAGGACCTGTAACAGCTGCAAATTTAACTATTCCAGTTATTGATATGGGGGCACCAGTTATTGGAATGCATTCAATAAGAGAATTAGCAAGTGTTAAGGATAATTATTATACTATTAAAGCATTTACTGAATTTTTTAGTTTATAAGATAATTTATTGAAATTTTTTAAAGTGAGCTGTGTAAAGGCTTGTAATATAGATATGTTACAGAAGCCTTACACAGCTTTTTATTATAAAATTTATTATATAAATTAATTTGAATATTATGTTAATTTAATTGTGAAATTTTGTATAAATAATTGCTATATAAGTTATTTTAAGTAATACAGTTTAATATCATAAGAAGTGTTATTCTATAGTTATTGTTCCTTTAGAACTATCTGTATTAGAAATAGTAATAGTGTTATCATTTAATGTAAAATCATGATTTTCAGTATCAAGAAGTAATTTACATTGAGCAACTGTTGCATTTCCTAGTTTCTTTAAGCTATCTTTTTCAATAGGTAAATTATCCCCTTGAAGATCAGAACCTATAGTTTCATTTTCATTTTTAGTAGTAGATTTATATTTTACTGATTCATATGCAGTAACAATTGATTTTGCTTCATTTAAAATGCTTACCTTTTTAGCTTGAGTAATATAGTTACCAAATCTAGGAATAAATGCGGCTGAAAGTATTGCAATAATAGCCATGACAGCTACAAGCTCAATTAAGGTAAATCCCTTCTTTTTGTTGTTTAAATTTGAGTTGATTTTAAAAAAGTTAATTATTGTTTTCATTACACATCTCCTTTAAATAAAAAATTTAACTTTTAGGCCTAAATAGTCTTTAGAAATTCTTGACAAAAAGCAAAATATATATTCAAAAAAATAATATTTATAAAATTTTATAAAAATATGAATAAATTAAATTAAAAAAGGATAAAACATTAATAAGAGGTAACAAGTAATAAATTTTAGAAATTATTTATAGTGAAGATAGTTATAAATAATTAAATAGAAGCTAATCATAATATGTTTGTTATGCCTCGCTACTGTTTTAAAAATTTATATAGTGTTATCTCTTTAAAAGATTTTGGACTATTAGCTTAAGAGTGATATAGCGTATCTTTATTATTTTAATATTGAGAAAATATCGATTTATCTTAAGTAAAAGAAATGTTAGAAAGAAAAGCTTTATAAAAGAACATGATGGTTCAAGATGTATTTTAATATTATTGCAAAATAATATTAAGCATAATTTCGGATATTTTCATTTACACATACTGCATTAGAATGATAAAGAAATTTATCAGGAGATAACAAAATTATGTATGATACACTTGAAAACAAGTCATAGGGGATAAAGGTCTAGCTTTTAACATGAATAATAGTTCCGAAGTCTTTTATTATATTAAAAATAAAAATAAGTAATGATAAATCTTAAATAAAGAGTTTATCATTACTTATTGTATTTAAAAATATGCAAACGCTAATTTATAAAAACAATGGCCTGACAATTAAGCCAGATTCATAAGCATAAATAATAGCTTGAGTTCTATCTTTAACATTAATTTTAATAAATATATTGCTAATATGCTTTTTAACAGTATTTTCGCTTATGTTAAGATTTTTAGCTATTTCAAAATTACTTAACCCATTAGATAATTGAGAAAGTATTTCTAATTCCCTTCTAGTAAGAGGTGTCCTCAAATGATTTTTACTAGTAATTGTAACAGCAGATTCATCCTCAACAAGTCTATATAATAATTCACGATCATAAAATTTTGCACCTGTAGAAATTTTATGTAAAGCATAATTAATATCTTCTTGAGCAAATGTTCCAAGTATATAACCATCAACTTTTAATTTTGAAGTTTTAAAAAACATATTTTTACTTTCATTAAAATCTATAACTAATAATTTTAAGTTAGAATAGTTATCTTTAATAGATAAAATATTATCTATTATTTCTAAATCTTCTTTAAATAATGTAATTATTAAAAGTGTATCTTTAGTATTATTTATACTTTTATCATCAGTAGAATTTAAAGACTTAATACAATTATCTATAGAAGAAAAATAAGAAATATTTTCGAAATTATCTTTTAATAATGATTTAATACCTTCGTGAATTACAGGATATCTGCACAAAATAGAAATATTCACATTACCACCCTTTCCCAAATTAAAATAACTAATATTAAAATTATATAATAAAAAAATGGAAAAGTATAGATTAATTTACATAAAGTTCTAAAAATTTTAATGTTTTTAATTAAAATTATATTAAATAGTTAAATTTTCAAAATAATACTTTTATTAATACAAAATTTAAAATTATATTAAATTTAAAATTTTAATATTCAGTATTAAATAAAAAATAAATTTTAATATATAAACATAATAAAAATGTAGTAAGGGATAAATAATTAATTAGTATTAGTTAGTAGTATAAAGATAAGTAATGAAAAAGAAGTAATATGAGATAATACTAATATATTATTTACTGTAAAAGATTGTAAAATGTATAATTATTTAATAAAAAGATATTAAAGTTATGTTTAATATTGATAAATATAAGAGTAAAAAAATATAAAGAAGGGAGTAAAAGAGGGTTGAGAGGCAAAGCTATTTTAAATTTAAGTAAAAAAAGCAAAAAATCAATATTGTTACTTGGAGATTTAACAATTATATTTTTATCTTATTACTTAATAATGTTATTTCAATATTCATCATCACAGTTAATAAGAAGTATATTTATAAAGCTTCCTTTAGTAGCAGTAATATATATAGCAATATTATTAAGTTTTAAGATGTATAGTTGTATATGGATAAATGCAGGTATTTATGAATTTAAACAAGCAATTACTTCAACAAGTATTGCATGTATCATAACTACAGTAGTAATGTTAATTATTCCAAATTCAATACCAGCGTCATTAAATATTATATCTGGAATAGTAATAATAGCTTTAATTACAAGTTTTAGAATGTCATTAAAAGTATTAACAAGAGCAATTATTTACACAACATCTGAAAAAATTAATGGTAAATACAATGTTTTAATAATTGGTGCAGGCGATTGTGCATCTACAATAATGACTGAAATAAGAAAAGAAAAAAGTGATGAATATAATATTGTAGGAATTATAGATGATAATAAATCAAAAATAGGAAATTATTTAAATGGTGTAAAAATTCTTGGTGATAGAAATGATATTGCTGAAATAGTAGAAAAAGAAAATATAGATGAAATATTTTTTGCAATTGCAAAGATAAATGGAGAAGAAAGGGCAAAAATACTTGATATATGTAGTAATACAAAAGCTAAGATTAAGGTTATTCCAGGGTACTATCAATTATTAGAAGAAGGTATTTCTTTTAATAAAATGAGATATGTAGACTTAAGGGATTTAATAGGAAGAGAAGAGGTTAAATTAGATAAGGTTGGAATTGAGGAATATATAAAGGATAAGGTTGTTTTAGTAACTGGAGGAGGAGGTTCAATTGGAGCTGAATTATGTAGACAAATTGCAAAGTATAATCCAAAACTTCTTTTAATATTAGATATTTATGAAAATAATGCCTATGATATACAAAATGAATTATCTTTTAATGAACCTAATTTAAATAAAAAAGTAATAATTGCATCAGTTAGAGATAAATTTAGATTAAATCAAGTAATAAGTGCATATAAGCCATCAATAATATTTCATGCAGCAGCACATAAGCATGTACCATTAATGGAAGATAACCCTGGTGAGGCAATTAAAAATAATGTTCTAGGAACATTAAATATGGTTGAATTGGCAATTCAATATAAGGTAGAAAAGTTTGTTTTAATTTCTACTGATAAAGCAGTTAATCCTACTAATATAATGGGAGCAACAAAAAGGCTTTGTGAAATGATAGTACAAGCAGCTAATAATGAAAGAGGAAATAAAACAGAATTTGTTGCAGTTAGATTTGGTAATGTACTTGGAAGTAATGGTTCAGTAATTCCATTATTTAAGAAACAAATTAAAAAAGGTGGACCGGTAACCTTAACTCACAAGAATATAACAAGATATTTTATGTTAATTCCAGAAGCTGCTCAATTAGTACTTCAAGCAGGGGCATATGCAAAAGGTGGAGAAGTATTTGTTTTAGATATGGGCAAACCAGTTAAAATTTATGATTTAGCAGAAAATTTAATAAAACTTTCTGGATATAAGCCTAATGAAGAGATAAAAATTCAAATAACAGGTTTAAGGCCAGGAGAAAAATTATATGAAGAATTATTAATGAATAAAGATTTAAGAAAAACTCAGCATAATAAAATATTTGTTGATAAGCCAGAAAGTATTTCATTAAGTAATCTAAAAAATCAAATAGATGATTTAATTTTTGCTACAAAATTAGGAAATGAAAATATGCTAAAAGATAAATTAAAGGAAATAGTACCAACTTATAATTCACCAGAGTTTTATAACAATAAAAGGATATTACAAGAAGCTGCAATTACATCAGGAGGGGAAGAGCAATGGAAGCAATAAAAGAAAGAAAATCAAAAGAAGTTAATGAAAATAAAAGAATATTCTTAGCATCTCCACATATGGGTAACTTAGAAAAGGAATTTATTAAAGAAGCATTTGATACAAATTGGATTGCTCCACTTGGCCCTAATGTTAATAGCTTTGAAAAAGAAGTTGCACAATATGTTGGAATAGACAATGCAGCTGCATTAATTTCTGGAACTTCAGCAATACATTTAGCAATTAAGTTATTAGGAATAAAAGAAGGAGATGTGGTATTTTGTTCAGATTTAACATTTGCAGCAACTTGCAATCCAATAATTTATGAAAAAGCAACTCCCGTATTTATAGATTCGGAATATGAAAGTTTAAATATGTCACCAAAGGCATTAAAAAAGGCATTTGAAGTTTATGAAGAAAAAGGAATCATGCCAAAAGCAGTTATAGTAGTTCACCTTTATGGACAAGCTGCTAATATGGATGAAATACTTGAAATTTGCAATAAGTACAATGTTCCAATAATAGAAGATGCAGCAGAATCACTTGGTGCAACTTACAAAGGAAAACAAACAGGAACAATTGGCAAGTATGGTATTTATTCATTTAATGGAAATAAGATAATAACTACTTCAGGTGGTGGAATGCTTGTTTCTAACAATGATGAAGATATAAAAAAGGCAAGATTTTGGGCAACACAAGCTAGAGATAATAGAAGATATTATCATCATACAGAGCTTGGATATAATTATAGAATGAGTAATATTGTTGCAGGGATAGGAAGAGGCCAAATAAGAGTTTTGAATGAAAGAATAGCTCAAAAGAAAAATATTTATGAAATTTATAAAGAAGGATTTAAAGATATTAAGGAAATTGAAATGCAACATATATGTGATTATGGGAATCCAAATTATTGGTTAAGTGTTGCAACTATAGATTCAAAATCAAATGTTAAGCCTTTAGATATAATTTTAAAGCTTGAGGAAAATAATATAGAATCAAGACATATATGGAAGCCAATGCATATACAACCTTATTATGAGAAATATGATTTCTTCAGTAGCTTTAATGATAATGAAAATAGTGTTTCTGAAGATATATTTAATAGGGGAATTTGTCTACCTTCAGATACAAAAATGACACAAGAAGAAATAAATAGGGTTATTAAAATTATAAAAGAATTATTTAAATAAATATAAAATTAATTAATATTAAAGAAGGGTATAGATTATGTTTGTAAAAAGGCTTCTCGATATTACAATATCATTAATAGCTTTATTTTTTTTATTGCCATTAATGTCATTAATTTACTTATTAGTAATAATAAACCTAGGGAGCCCGGCCTTTTTCTTGCAAGAGAGGGTTGGAAAAGATAATAAAATATTTAAAATGATAAAGTTTAGAACAATGAAAAATTCTACTGATAAGAATGGAAATTTATTAAGTGATAATGAGAGGGTAACTAAGTTTGGAAGTTTCTTAAGAAGTTTTAGCTTAGATGAATTACCAGAACTTATTAATATTTTAAAGGGTGATATGAGCTTAGTTGGACCAAGAGCATTATTAGTTCAATATTTGGGACTTTATAATGATGAACAAATAAGAAGACATGAAGTTCTTCCAGGGCTTACTGGATGGGCACAGATAAATGGAAGGAATTCTATTACTTGGAGTGAAAAGTTTAAGCTTGATGTTTGGTATGTAGATAATTGGTCTCTTTGGTTAGATATTAAGATTTTCTTTTTAACTTTTTGGAAGGTACTAAAAAGGGAAGGGATTAATCAAAGTGAAAGTGTTACAATGGAATATTTTAATGGAAGCAATTAGTTGTTTAAGTAATAGTAGTAAATCGAGGGCTATATAAGAAGTGGGGATTGCTATATAGATAGAAAAAGATAACGGGAGGATGAAGATGATAGATAAATTTATAAATATTGAAGATTTATTATATACTTTTAAAAAAAAGTTTTGGATAATAATTATTGTTACATTATTTACTACTACAGTTGGCATATATAAAGCTTCAAAGCTAAAACCAACTTATGTTGCAAATGCTACGGTTTTTATTGGAAAAGGTAGTGAGTTAGTAGAGTACTATTCTAAAGAGGAAGTGGATTATTATTCACAATTAGTGTCAATTTTTAATGAGTTATCAAAAGTAGATGGTTTTTTTGATAATATTTTAAGGAAAAATAGAATAAATAAAACTTCTACGGAAGTAGCATATGGTATATCATTTTCATCATCTTCAAACACTCCGATGGTAAAGATATCATATTCTAGCGGAAGTGATGATAAAATAGAAGACATTCTAAATGCTGTAAGTGATGAATTAGTAAATAAAATTAAGCAAATAGCACCGGAATCACAACCAACTATAATAAGTAAAGCAAAATCATCAACAATATACGCAAATAAGAAAAAGATACAATTAACAGGGTTTGTTGCAGGAGTAATAATATCAGCCATGATTATTTTAGTGATAGATTTTTTAGATGATAGAGTAAATTCTAAAAGAAGATTGGCAGAAGTATTGCCAGTGCCTGTTATAGGTAATATACCAACTCATGAAAAGGAGTTTAGAAAGGAGAATAATGATGTTCATAACAAGCAAAATGCCAAAGTCAATATCAGCAGAGGCGTATAGAAGTTTAAGAACTAGTATAAAGTTTTCATCAGTAGATAAACCTATAAAAACAATAGTAGTAACAAGTTCTATTCCAGGAGAGGGAAAGTCTACTATTTCAGGGAACTTAGCAATTACCTTAAGTCAAAGTGGAGCGAGAGTTTTACTTATAGATTGCGATTTAAGAAAGCCATCTATTCATAAAAAATTTAGAGTAGTAAATGATTTAGGGCTTACTGATATTTTGGTTGATAAATGTAGTTTAAAAGATGTAATAAAAAAGATAGATGAGTATCTTTTTATGATTACTGCAGGAACTATTCCACCAAATCCATCAGAAATAGTAGGCTCAAATTCTATGGAGGATTTAATAAAAGAGTTATCTTTAAGTTTTGATTATATAGTTATGGATACTCCACCAGTAATTCCAGTTACAGATCCCTTACTTTTAGCTGCGAAATCAGATGCAACGATTATAGTTGTTAGAGCAAGAAAGACAAAGGAAAAAATAATAAGGCAGGCTTATGATGAGCTTATAAAAGTAAATTCAAATATTATTGGAAGTATATTAAATGATTCAGAAACAAAAACAAATAATAGCTATTATGAGTATTATGCTGAAGAAGATAAATGGAGTAGGCATAAGAGAAGAATATCTAAGAAGTTAAAAAAATAAAGAAAGTATAAGGGGAAAATATGGTTATTAATATATTGATACTAAGTGCTGGGAGAAGAGTAGAGTTAGTAAAATGCTTTAAAGAGGCAGCAAAAATCAAAAGGATAGAAAGTAATATTGTAACTGCAGATATATCGAAAACTGCTCCTGCAACATACTTTGGGGATAAAAACTATACAATACCCAAAATCGGTGATGATGGATATATAGAGGCGGTTATTAATATATGTAATAAAGAAAATATTATGTTGGTAATACCAACTATAGATACAGAGTTAAAAATTTTAAGCAAAAATAAAAAATTAATTGAAAAGGAAACAAATGCAAAAATTTTAATTAGTGATAAAAAAGTAATAGACATATGTATAAATAAAAAGAATACAAATAAGTTTTTTGAAGAAAATGGATTTGGAATACCAAAGGAAATTAAAAATAGTGATATTGAAAATAGAAATTATAAATTTCCCTTATTTATAAAGCCAATTGATGGAAGTTCTAGTATAAATGCATTTAAAGTTAATAATGAAAAGCAATTATTATTTTTTAAAGATTATATTGATAATCCAATTATTCAAGAATTTATAGAGGGTACAGAATATACAATAGATGCATTTATTGATTTTGATGGAAATCCAATAACAATAGTACCAAGAGAGCGAATTGCAACAAGAGCGGGGGAAATATCTAAGGGGAAAATTGTTAAGGATAGAGAATTAATTAATGAAGTAAAAAAAGTTATAGAGGTATTAAAGCCTATAGGGCATATTACATTTCAATGTATGAAAATAAAGGATGAAATAAAATTTATAGAGATAAATCCAAGATTTGGTGGAGGAGCTCCTATGAGTATTAAAGCTGGTGCTAACTCACCATTAAATTTATATAGATTACTTTTAAATGAGAAATTAACTTATAATGAAGATTTTAATGAAAATATATTGGCATTAAGATTTGATGATTCTATTTTTTTAAATAATGATGGAGAATTAATTTAAATGATTAAAGCAGTAATATTTGATTTAGATGATACTTTAATTTCTGAAAGCGAATATATAAAAAGTGGATTTGAATCTGTGAGTAAAGAAATATCCAATAAATATAATTTAGATTATAAAGATGTAGTAAAAAAAACAAATGATTTATTTAGTCATTCATCAAAAAATGTATTTAATAGAGTTTTACAGTTCTTTAATATAAATTATTCACATGATTATATATTGTATTTAATAGAAATTTATAGAAATCATGATCCTAAAATTAAATTTTTTGATGATGTAATTGATACTATTAATTATTTAAAGGATATTAATGTAAAAATAGGCATAATTACAGATGGCTACAAAGAAAGTCAAAGAAAAAAGATACAGGCTTTAAAATGTAACGATATATTTGACAAGATAATTATTACAGATGAATTAGGTAGAGAGTTTTGGAAACCAAATAAAAAATCTTATGAAATAATGGCTTCAGAATTAAATATTTTATTTAGTGAAATGATTTATATAGGAGATAATGAAGAGAAAGATTTTAAGGGAGCAAATGAGTTAGGAATATTAACTTTTAAAGTAGAAAGGGAAAATAGAATTTATACTAACATAAATGTTGATGAGTCTTTTCAAGCTAAATTTAAGGTTAAAGATATTAAAAGTATTATTCAATATATCGATAATAATTTAATTAAAAGTAGAGGGGTAAATGAAAATGAAGAAAATTTTATATGTAACTACAGTTAGCAGTACAGTTAATGCCTTTTTAGTACCTCATATAAAAATGCTTATTAATGATGATAATATTGTAGATTGTGCATTTAATATTAATAAACCATTAGATGAAGAGTTAATAAATTTAGGAGTTAATTCCTATAATATACCTTTTAGTAGAAGGCCATTAGGTATTGGAAATATAAAAGCTTTTAATGAAATTATAAGACTTCAAAGATTAAAAAAATATGATATTATACATGTTCACACACCAGTGGCAGCTTTATATGTAAGACTTCTTAAAATAATCTTTCCAAAAGTAAAAATAATTTATACAGCGCATGGGTATCATTTTTTAGAAGGTGGTTCAAAATTAGGATGGTTAGTGTATTATCCTATTGAAAAGGTGATGGCAAAACTTACTGACGTAATTATTAATATTAATGAAGAGGATTATGAAATTACCAAAAATAAGCTTAAACCTAAAAATTGTTATCTTATTAATGGAGTTGGATTAGATTTAAGTATCTATAAAAAACTTAGTGAAGAAGAAATTTTAGAAAAAAAAAATGAGTTAGGAATTAATAAAAATGATTTTGTAATTTTAATGATTGCAGAACTAAATAAAAATAAGAATCATAAGCAATTAATTTATGCTATGGAAATTTTAAAAAAAAAATATGAAAATATTAAAATTATTTGTATTGGTGAAGGTAGTATGAAAAAGGAGTTAGATAAACTTATACATTCAAAATATTTACATAATAACATAATTATGTTAGGGTATAGAGAAGATGTAAATAAATTAATAAATATATCAGATATTGGAATTATGATGTCTTATAGAGAAGGACTACCTAGAAGTTTAATGGAATTTATGGCTTGTGGTAGAAAAATAATAGCTACTAATATCAGAGGGTGTAGAGATTTAATTTCTAACGAAGCTATAGGATCACTAGTTAATGTTGGAGATTATAAATCAACAGCAGATGAAATCGAAAAATATTATAATTCACATGATAAAAGTTTTAATGTGCCTGAAGAAGTTAATAAATATGATATTATTAATGTCAATAAGGAATTGGCTAAAATTTACAGAAATATAAGTGGAGAAATTAACTGTGAAAAAGGAATTTCTTCTTATCTTTCAAGTAGATAAGGGGGATTCTTATGTGTAAGGTTAGTATTATTGTGCCAGTATATAATGTAGAAAAATATTTAGAGAGATGTTTAGATAGTTTAATTAACCAAAGTTTCCATGATATTGAGATATTAGCAATTAATGATGGTTCTACTGATAGAAGTCTAGAGATTTTGAAAAAATATGAGAGTACTGATAATAGAATAAAAATTATAAATAATTCTAATGTAGGGGTTTCAGAAACAAGAAATATTGGAATAATGGAATCTAAAGGTGAATTCATAGTTTTTGTTGATAGCGATGATTGGATAGATAAAGATATGATTGAAAAGATGTATAAATTTATGGTTAATGAAAAATCAGATATGGTTATAAGTACTTATATTAGGGAATTTGGAGATCATAGTAGAGAAAGAAAGTTTAATTTGCCAGAAATAAATATATATGAAAATGAGCAAGTTAAAAATGATCTGTTTAGAAAGTTAGTGGGGCCTTTAGGAAGTGAATTATCAAATCCAGAATATGTGGATGCGTTAGGAACAGTATGGGGAAAGATGTATAAAGCTAATATATTAAAGAAAAACTTTTTGAAATTTATAGATTTAAATGAAATAGGAACTGGTGAAGATATTTTATTTAATATATATGTTTTTAATTATATTAATAAAGCTATATTATTAAATACGCCTATGTATCATTATTGGAGAGGAAATGAAGAGTCAATAACATCTAAATATATACCTGGTTTTATTGAGAAAAGAAAGAAGTACTTTAATTATATGAAGGATTTTATAAATGAAAATAAATTAGGTGATGATTTTATTAAAGCACTCAATAATAGAATATGTACATCTGTATTAGGTACTGGGCTTGTTGAATGTTATAAGGATAATAATATATCAGAAGTTGAGAAAATTAATAGAATTAAGAATTTATTGAAGGATGAATATATAGATAGTGCATATAAAAGTTTAGAGTTAAGATATTTTCCAATTCATTGGAGGATTTTTTATTTTTTTAATAAGTACAAGCTAGCTATTCCGTCTTATTTGATGTTAAAAAGTATAGGAACCTTGAAGAAGATAATATAAATTACGAAAGGAATGAAATATATGCCTCTTATTGGAGTTATTATTCCAGTTTATAATGTTGAGAAATACTTAGAGCAGTGTGTGGATAGTGTGTTAAATCAAAGTTTTAAAGATATAGAAATAATATTAGTTGACGATGGATCAAAAGATAGTAGTGGAGAGATATGTGATTATTATAAGGAAAAAGATTCAAGAGTAAAGGTAATTCATAAGGAAAATGGTGGACTATCCGATGCTAGAAATATGGGTATAAGACAATGTAGCTCAGAGTATATTTTATTTTTAGATAGTGATGATTATTGGAAGGAAAATTGTTTGGAAGAAATAGCTCGATGTATTGAAGATAATGTAGATATTGTATTTTTAACAGCAGCAAAATATTTTGAACAAACTGGACAAATAGAAGAAAAGTTTGAAACTTTAGATAAAGATAAAGTTAAAAATAAATCTAAAAGAGAAGTATTTGAGTATCTTGCTTCTTCAGAAAAATTCCCAGTAAGTGCATGTACAAAATTAATAAAAAAGGAATTAATAATTAATAATAATTTATATTTTGAAAAAGGGTTATTAAGTGAAGATATTGATTGGAGTACCAGATTGCTTTTAGCAGCAGAGAAGTTTGATGTTTGTTATGCCGAGTTTTATATTTATAGAAAACAAAGAGAGGGTTCAATAACTAATGGAATAAAGCTTAAAAGTGTACAAGACCTTCTATATATAATAAAAAAATGGGCATATAAATGTAAGAATAAAGAAATAGATTTGGATGTTATAGATAGCCTTTTATCATTACTTAGTTATGAATATTCAATTCTTTTGGCACACTTATTTTCTATAAATAAACAAGAAAGAAAAATTGTTTTTGATGAGATTAAAGAGTTGAAATGGATTTTAAGATATAGTAACTCTAAAAAAACTAAACTAGTTAAATTGGTTACTAATTTTTGTGGATTAAATTTTTCAGCTGCCCTATTAAATAAATATATTATAGTGAGTAATAAATAGTATGAATATTAAAGAAGCTTTAAAAAAAATAATACCCTATTCTGTTATTTTATTTATAATGTACTTTTTGTATTGGGGAATAGCTGAAATAGATACAATACCAATATCATCAGCTATTGTGCTTATATCATTAATATTATTTCTTTTCTTAAAAAATATTGTATTAATTGAAAATAGAAAATATTTAACAATTTATTGTTTAGCATTTGTAATAAAGTTTGGGCTTTTAATTTATGATGTAGCAAATAAAAATTTACCTATGACTAGTGGTGATTTTCAGGTTTATCATATGTTTGCTAATGAGTTAATTAGCTCTAGTGATGGTATATTAGGAATACTTTCTTTTTCTAATGGAACTGACTTTTATGCAAAAATAAATGCAATAGCTTATACATTATTGGATAATAACTGGAATATACCGTATTTTTTATCTTTTATATATTCTTTAATTTTGTCTATATATATTTATAAATCAGCAGTATTAATAACTAAAAATAAAGATAAGGCAAGTTTTATAGTGCTACTGTGGATGATAACTCCAATTGAAATGATTTATTCTATAACATTTTTAAAAGAATCATTTATGCAAATGTTATTCATAATTTCTTTTTATAAAATGTTATCTTATTTGAATACAGGAAATAGAGCAGATATTTTAATTGCAATATTAGTTGCGGCTATGAATGCTATGATTCATTCAGGAGTAATAAGTGTTGTTTTAGTATATGCAGCATTTCTGGCATTCTATAGTTTCAAAGAGAAGAAAGTAAAAATTACTATGGGTGCAGCAATAGCTTTAATTATGATTATAGCTATAGTATTTGTATCACCAGCTGGTAGTGCTTTAATGTCTAGATTTCAAGGAATAGAGAGTTCAGAAGATTTATTAGAAAGTACACAAACAATTGCAGGAAATACAACATATGTTTCAAGTACTCCAAGTAATATGTTTGATATAGTATTACAAACACCATATAGATTTTTAATGTTTGCAATGTCACCATTGCCATGGCAAGTGAAATCAGTAGGTACAGCAATCGCACTATTATTAGATGGTATATTACAATATTTTATAGTTGCTTTTTATTTTGCTTTTATATTTATTTATAAGGCGAAAGAAAATGAAGATAAACTATATAAATTATTATCTGTATCAATTGTAATATCAACTTATTTAATTTATGCATGGGGAACTAATAATTTTGGAACAGCTATGAGACATAGGTTAAAGGTATATCCTATGACAATAATTATAATTTATACTTATTGGCCGAAAATTAAAGAGGTTTTAGCTGAAAGGAGAAATCTTAAAAATGAAATCACTAGTTAGTGTAATAGTACCAATATATAAAGTAGAAAAATACTTAAATAAATGTGTTGATAGCATAATTAATCAAAGTTATAAAAATTTAGAGATAATATTAGTTGATGATGGATCACCAGATAAATGTGGAGAAATTTGTGATAAATATGCTGAAAAAGATAGTAGGGTCAAGGTTATTCATAAGGAAAATGGAGGATTATCTGATGCTAGAAATGCTGGAATTGATATAGCTAAAGGTGATTATTTATTGTTTGTAGATAGTGATGATTGGATTACATCTAATATTTGTGAAGTATTAATTAAAAATGCTAATGATAATTTATCTGATATTATAGCATGTAATCAATATGAGAGCTTTGATGGGGATTTTCATGAAATATGTGAAAGTTATGAATATAGAAATTTTAGTAATGAAGAAGCATTGAAGATGTATCTTAGTGGAAATTTATTTTATACATCTACTTGTGGAAGATTATATAAAAGGGAGATATTTAATAATATAAGATTTCCTTTAAATAGGAAAGCAGAAGATTTATTTACAACATATAAATTATTATATAGTGCTAATAAAATAACTTATGTTGATTTTATTGGTTATATATATTGTAGAAGAGATAGTAGTATTATGGGATCATCAGATATGAAATTAACTATGGATGTGTTTCTAGCAACAAGTGAAGAGTTTGAATTTTTAAATAAGAAAGTACCATCACTAAAAGCAGATATTAATAGAATTTATATGAGGTGTTTATTAAAAACATACTCATATTTTTCAAGAAATGAGTTTATTAACAATGATGAAGCTAAAGATATTAAAAGAAAGGTTTATAATTTAATAAAGAACAATAAGTGCTTAAGTATAGATAAAACTACTAATTTTATAGTAAATATATTTTGTATTTCACCAATAATTGCAGTAAGAATTTTAAGGTTACTAAAAAAGGATAGATGATATATGAGTATAAAAAATGAAAAAATTACTATTATTGTTCCAGTTTATAATGTTGAGAGGTATTTACAGCAATGTATTGAATCTTTGATAAATCAATCATATGAAAATTTAGAAATTATATTAGTTAATGATGGTTCAACTGATGCCAGTGGAGAAATATGTGATAAATATTCAAGTGTAGATAATAGGGTAAAAGTTATTCATAAAAAAAATGAAGGGGTAAGTATTGCTAGGAATACAGGGTTAAAAGAAGCAAGTGGTGAATATATTGCTTTTGTAGATGGAGATGATTTTTTAGATAAAGATATTTATTTTAAATTATTTCAAATAATAAATAACTCCAAATATGATTTAGTTATGTGTAGATTTTATAAAAGTTTTTCTAATAGAAATAATGTTATTGAAAATGAACCATTAAAAGAGGGAGAGTATAAAAAAGAAGAAATTTTTAAAAAATTAATACTCCCTATGATAGGAAATAGTTTTAAAAATACAGGTAAAGAATTAATTATGGGAGCTGTTTGGAGGTGTTTATACAAAAAAGAAATTATAGAGAAAAATAGAATTGAATTTCCAATAATAAAAATTGCTGAAGATATGTTATTTCATTTAAATTACTTAGGATATTGCAATTGCGTATATATATTAGAAGAAGCATTATATTTTTACAGATTTAATGAAATGTCAGCAACAAGAAAATATATAACTTCATTGTGGGAAACGTTACAAACTCAGATTAATATGGTAAGAAAGATATTGATAAATTTTAATTTATTAAATAGAGAGAGTGAAGAAAGATTAGAATCAAATACTTTTTATTTCATTTCATGGTGTTTCACCAATGAATGTCATCCAGGTAACCCCAAAAAATATAAACAAATATTAGAACATATAAATGATATAAAGAAATCAGATGAATTCAAAAAAGTATTTAATTGGAAAAATATATTAAATTCTCCTATTAAAGAAAGATGTATATTTATATGTATTAAATTGGGGATATATAAACCAATATATATTTATAATAATAAAAAATTTAGGGCTAATAATTAGAATTTATGAGGTTAAAATGGAGAATAAGCAAAAAAAAATATTATATTTTTTAAATGATTTAGATAATGGTGGTAAAGAAACTTTTTGCTTAAATGTTAATAGAAATATTATTAAGGATAATTATAAAATAGATTATTTCTTAACTCTAGGAAATAAGGAATATTATAAGGAAGAGGTAGAAGCGTTAGATGCAAATGTAATTAATATAAAAAATGAAAATTTTCCTTTTTTTATACCTAAATTTATTAAGTTATTTTATTTAATAAATAATAATGTAAAAAAAGGAAAATATGATGTTATACATATACATCAATGTAAAGGAGTTATTTCTATTTTAATAGCATCATATATAAATAGGGTTAAGTGTATATGTGTTCATTCCCATAGTGCATTTACACCAAATAATGATAATAAAATAATTAAATTTAAAATAAAATTATATTCAATTATAAGAAATAAGCTTATTAATAAATTAGATCCATATAGATTAGGATGTAGTAAAGAGGCTTGTAAAGAAATGTTTGGTAAAGATTGTTTTAAAAATAAGAAAACTAAAGTTATTTTTAATGGTATATCTTTTAATAAATTTAATAAATCAAAAATTAATAAAGATATAGTTATTAATAAATATAAAGTAAAAGAAGGCAGTATTAATTTTATTAATATTGCTAGATTCGACGAACAAAAGAATCAATTATTTTTAATTAGAGTTTTTAGTGAACTTATAAAGATTAGAAAAAATTCTAGATTAACCATAGTTGGGCATGGTTCATTAGAAAGTGAAATTAGAAATGAAATTAATATGCTAGGGATTGAAGAGTATGTTGATATATTACCTCAAGATACTAATATTCCTGAAATATTAAGTGTGATGGATTATTTTTTATTACCATCATTATATGAGGGCTTAGGTATAGTTCTTATAGAAGCACAGGCTATGGGAGTACAATGTTTTGCATCTAACTATGTTCCTGAAGAAGCTGATATAGGGTTGTGTGAGTTTTTACCGTTAGAAATAGGAGTTCAAAATTGGGCAAAATCAATTGATGAATATATTAGTCAAAATAAGCAGGGAAATATTGATAATGAAAAATTAAATAAATATGATATTAAAAATGTTGTTTTAGAGTTAGAAGAAATTTACCAATAAAGGAAGTAATAATAATGGATTTATATAAATTTAAAGTACTAATATTAAATAAAATAGGAAATTTTAATAGAGAATTATGGAAAAATAAAAGAGATAGTAAAAAAATCAAAAATAAAAATTTTACTATAATATCACAAACGTGTATTGGTGGATTAATGTATCATGATACAATGAGTAAGTTTTTAAGTCCTACTATTAATGTTAGTATAGAACCTAAATATTTTATAAAACTTTTAGAAAATATGAAGTATTATATGAGTATTGATAAAATTGAAGAAGTAAAAACAGATAAAAATTATCCAGTTGGAAAGTTAGATGATATTATTATTAATTTTGTTCATTATAGTAATTTTGAAGATGCAGTAAGCAAATGGAATGAGAGAAAAAAAAGAATTAATTATGATAAATTGTTTATTGTTATGGCAGATAGAGATGGTTGTAGTGAAGAGATAATAAAAAGATTTGAAAATCTCCCATATGATAATAAAATAATTTTTACAACTAAAAAATATAAATATAACTCATGCGTGTATGTAAATTATCCAGATCCATATAAAGATCAAATTGGGTTAGTGACTAATATGTCTAATATTTTTGGAAAACGTGTATATGAAAAATACTTTGATTATATAGGATGGTTAAATAATAAATATGATAATATAAAAGAATTTTGTAAAGTTTAAAAGAGTAAAGGAATATGAGTTATGAAAAAGATAAAAGTTTATGCGTATACAAAGCAAAATTTAGGTGATGATTTGTTTATAAAAATACTATGTGAAAGATATCCGAATACTCAATTTGTTTTATATGCACCAAATGTTTATAAAGATATATTTAAAGATAATAAAAATTTAGAAATTTGTTCTTCTGAAGATAAGCTAAATAGAGTAATAAATTTTATTGCTAGAAAATTTGGTGTAAATAATTATGTTGATAGAAAGTTAGTAGAAAATTCAGATGGAGGAGTATATATTGGAGGTTCATTATTTATTCAAGGAGAGAGTTGGAGAGAATATACTGAAAATTATATCAAGCAAATGAAAGGAGAGGATAAGCCTTTTTATTTATTAGGGGTAAATTTTGGGCCATTTAATAATGAAGAATACTACTTAGAGCATAAGAAAATATTTAAGGAATATACAGACATATGTTTTAGAGAAAAGTATTCTTATGAAATGTTTAAAGATTTAAATAATACTAGAATAGCAGATGATATTGTTTTTGGATTAAAAGGAGTAAAAATTAAGCAAGGCAATTCAGTTGTAGTATCAGTTATAAGACCATCCTATAGAGAAGAATTACAAAGAGAAGATTTTTCTTACTATAAGAAGATTAAGGAAATGTGCATTGAGTTTATAAATAATGGATTAGAAGTAACCTTAATGTCATTTTGCAAAAGCGAAGGTGATGAAGATGCAGTAAGTGCCATAATGTCATTAATTCCTGATAAATATAAAAATAAAATACATAGTTATTATTATGAAACTAATATAAATGAAGCTTTAGATGTATTGGCTAATGCAAAGGCAATTGTTGCAAGTAGATTTCATGCAATGATATTAGGTTTAGTTTTTGAAAAGCCTATTTTGCCTTTAATTTATAGTAAGAAAATGACTAATGTTTTGGAGGATATTAAATTTAAGGGTCCATACTATAATATTAAGAAATTAGATAAGATTAATATTGATTATAGTTGGATTGAGAATAATAATGAATCGGTTAAAAAGCAAGTTATTAATGCTGAAAATCATTTTAAAAAGTTAGATGAATTTTTAACCAAGGGAGTTTAGTATGAATAATATTGAGTGCGAAGATAAAGAGCTAACATATGGAGTAGATTTAATTAGTGTTATAATTCCAACTTATAATAGAAAAAGTTATTTGATGGAAGCAATAGATAGTGTTTTAAAACAAAATTATTCTAATATAGAGATATTAATAGTTGATGATAATTCAATAGATGGGACAGGAGAATTAATATGTAATAATTATAAAAATTATGACAATATATATTATTTTAAAAATAATATTAATAAAGGACCAGGATATAACAGATTAAAGGGATTTAATAAGGCAAAAGGGAAATATATAGTTTTTTTAGATGATGATGATTATTATACTGATTATAATTTTTTTGGTGATGCAATTAAGAAGTTTAATGAAAATAGTAATTTATCATTTGTTTCAGCAAATAATTATATTAAAAAAGAAGGAAAAGATGAACTTATAGAAAGTATATTGAATTTTAACAAGAAAGTAACATGTGTTGAGTATTTAAATAACTTTCAAACTGTAAAATACCCTAAGCCACAATCAACATTTACAACTATATTCAATAAAAAAATATTAGAATATGTTAATTTAAATGAAGTTAAAATGGTAAATGATACTATTATCTATCTAAGAGCTCTATTAGGTGGAAATCCAGAATTTATAAAAAATATAGTAGGAGTATATAGAATTCATAATAATAATATTTCGAAAGGATGCTCTTCAGATTTTATTATTCAGAATCTTGACGAAAAGTATAAAATATATAATTTAGCTAGGAATATGAGCAATTTTAGAGATAAAATAACTGAAAATTGGTTAAATGAACAAATGTTTTTAACACTTGATTATTATATTTCTGAATCTCCAACTAATTTTAAAGATTATATGAAAATAATAAAATGGATTAATAAAAATATTAAACATAAAAGGTATTTACAGATTAATAATGTAATTAAGAGATCAATAAAAAAGTATATAAGTAGGTAAGATTTATGAAGATAAAACAAGTAATTTTTAGAATTAGTAATAATATTTTAAAAAAAGTTTATAAATTTAAAATTTTAAATAGATATGAAACTATTAATTTAATAAAAAAGAATAAACTATCTGTAGCTAGATTTGGTGATGGAGAATTATTTATAATTAATAATACTGAAATCGGGTTTCAGGAGAAAAATATTGAACTATCAAAAAGATTAAAGGAGATATTAAAGAGTAATGATAAAGATATATTAATTTGTATACCAAGCATGTTGAATGATACAAATTGGTGTACGGAAAAGTGTAAAAAGTATTGGGATAATCATTTACAGGATTCAAGAATATGGTGGTTTAAATATATAAATAAAAATAGAACTTATGGAGATACTCAGATTACTAGACCATATATAGATTTAAAAGATAAAAAGGAAAGTGAAAATTTATTTAATAATTTAAAAGAGATTTGGGATAACAGGGATGTTGTAATTATTGAAGGAGAACAAACTAGATTAGGAGTAGGTAATGATTTATTCAATAATATAAAATCAATAAAAAGAATTATATGTCCTGCTAAAAATGCCTTTAATAAATATAATTATATTTTAGATGAAGCAAAAACTATTTCTAAAGATAAGTTAATTTTAATAGCTTTAGGACCTACAGCTACGGTATTAGCATATGATTTAAATAAGTTAGGATATCAAGCTATTGATGTAGGTCATATTGATATTGAATATGAATGGTTTTTACAAAAAGTTACTGAAAAAGTTAAGTTAAAAAATAAATATGTAAATGAAGGAACGGGAGATATTAATATAAGTAATGAAAATGATGGTTCTTATAATAAAGAGATTATAAAACTAATATTATAATAATAAATGGTGATTTATCTTATGATAATAGAAAATATGGTGTGAGGAAATAAATATGAGGACAAAGAATGTAATAAGAAATATAGGCATAAATATTTTAACTCAAATAGTAATTACAGTTTTAGGGTTTTTATCAAGAAAAGTTTTTATTGATAATTTAGGTACAGAATATCTGGGTATAAATGGATTATTATCCAATGTTATATCTATGCTAAGTCTTGTTGAAGGTGGTATTGGAACAAGTATTATTTTTAATTTATATAAACCTTTAGCAGATGATGATAGACCTAGAATAATTGCACTAGTTCAATTATATAAAAAATTATATGGTATTTTAGCAATAGTAATTTTATTTTTAAGTATATGCCTATATCCTTTCTTAGGATCATTAATGAGAGATTATACAGGTGTTCCATATTTAACACTTATTTATTTTATATTTGTAGCAAAAAATATGATTCCATATTTAAATGCACATAGATGGTCTTTAATAAATGCTGATCAAAAGGGATATGTATTAGCAAGATATAATCTTATATTTAATATAGTAACAACATTATCTAAAATAGCAATTTTATATTATACAAAGAACTATGTTTTATATCTATTAATTGAAGCAGGAATATTTGTAGTACAAAACATATGGAATGGTAGAATTGTTAATAATAAATATCCATATATTAATACTAGAGAAAAATATTATGTTGAAAAACAAGTAAAAGAAAATTTAATTACTAATGTTAAAGCAATTTTTTTACACAATATTGGATCTTATTGTGTTTTTGGTACTGATAATATTTTAATATCAGCATTAGTAAGTATACAAGCTGTAGGATTTTACTCAAATTATACTCTAGTAATTAATCAATTATCAACCGTTGTTAAACAAGTTTTAGAGGGAATAAGTCAAAGTGTAGGAAATTTAATAGCAACTGAAAGTAAAGAAAAAAGTTATAAAATATTTAAAGTAGTATATTTAATTAATTTTTGGATTTACTCATTTGCAGCAATATTTTTATATAATTTATTAGAACCATTTATAGGATGGTGTTTTGGAAAAGATATGATATTAAATAAGCTAGTTCTGGTAATAAGTATTGTCAATTTTTACTTAACTGGGTTAAGAAGTAGTGTAAACACATTTAAAACTAAGGCGGGAATATTTAAAGAAGATAAGTATATACCTTTAATTGAGTCTTTTATTAATTTATCAGTATCAATTATTTTGGCAAAGTATTTGGGGTTAGCAGGAATATTAATAGGTACTGCTATTAGTACTATATCCATTCCACTATGGGTTCAACCCAAATTAGTATATAATAAAGTTTTTAATATGTCAGTAGCAGAATATTTTAAAAAGTATTGTATATATTTAATATTAACTATAATAGTTGGAGCTATAACAACATTTGCTTGTAACATTTTAGTTTTAGGAGCTGGATTATTTAGTTTAGTATATAAAGGGATAATATGTGTTTTAATACCTAATGTTATTTATTTTTTATTATTCTATAAAACTGAAGAGTTTAAATATTTATATGATATAGGAAAAAGTATGATTATAAAAATTAAAGGAAAAGTTGCATTTAATAATTTATAAATGGAGTATTTTATTATGAAAAAAAAGATAATATTATTACTTCTACTATTAAGTATATTAGTAATAGTAATATATAATATGATATTAAATAATATAGTAGAAGTAGTTTATACAAATGTTGAAATAGAAAGTTTACCAGAAGAATTTCAAGATTTCAAAATACTTCAATTAACAGATCTTCATAACAAAATATTTATGAATGATCAAAAATACTTAATAGATAAAATAAATTCAATAGATTATGATATTCTAGTTATTACTGGAGATATGAGTGACTACAATGATATAGAAAAAAGTGACGGGTTTATTAAATTATTAGATGGAATAAATAATAAAAATAATATTTTTTATGTAGATGGTAACGTAGGATTAATAGCTATTGATGATACTACTAATAAAGTTACAGAGATAGGGGAGCAACTTATAAATAAGGGATGTATATTACTTGATAAACCTTATGTAATTGAAAGAAATGGACAAAAGTTAGTATTATCACAATTTCTAAATAAAGAAACTTATGAAAAACAATATCCAGAAACAAGGGATGAAGATATAAAGATGGTTCTTACACATTATCCTAGAGATAGAAGATATTATGAAGAGGTAAGTGTAGGAAATTTACCAGATTACGATTTAGTAATAGCAGGACATTATCATGGAGGACAATATAGAATACCTTTTTTAGGAGCTATATTTATACCTAATACAAATCCTTATGGAACAAGATTTTTTCCAAAACAAGAAGAAGTTAGTGGTCTAACTGAATGGGGAGGATATAAACAATATATTAGCAGAGGATTAGGTGCTAGTGGGGATTATAAAATTTTAAGATTTAGATTGTTTAACATTCCACAGATAGATGTATTAATATTAAAAAACAAAGAATAGATGGTTATTGGGGGAGTAATTTATGAACAAAACACAGAAACAATTAATAGAAATGATAAATTCAGCTATTCATGGTAGAAAGATTAATTTCGATGAGAATGAAATAGTAAATTGGGATGAATTGTTAGAAGAAGCCAGACAACATAGTGTTACATCTTTAATATATTCCTCAATAAATAGAAGTTCTATAATAAAGTCTTTAGATAAAGAAAGGCTGAATTCATTAAAAAAACAAGTTTTTTATAGTGGAATTAATCAAGTTAGACATATAAAACAAACTGCTGAGATACTGAAAGAATTACAAGAAGAGAGTATAGAAGTTATAGTTTTAAAGGGGCTTGTAGTTAGATATTTATATCCAAATCCAGATTTAAGAACTATGTCTGATGCAGATATAATTGTTCATAAAGATGATTTAGAAAAGATAAGTGAAATTTTAGTTAAAATGAATTATAAACAGACAAAACATGAAGATGAACATGGTGCTCATATAGTATTTAATAAGGAAAATTCATGCATAGAAGTCCATTGGACATTATTAAATGAGGATTTTTTTAAAGGAGATAGATCTTTTGAAGATAGTTTATGGGATAATGCTATGACAGTTAAGGTTGGAGAAGCAGAGGCTTTATCATTATCATGGGAGGACCTAGCAGTTCATCTTTGTGTTCATATGGCATCACATTTTTCTCACAAGGGATTTGGAGTAAGACAATTATGTGATTTAGTATTAGTTGTTGAAAAAAAAGGAAAAGAAATAGATTGGATTCTTTTTAATGAAAAAATAAAAAAATGTAAGTTGGAAAAATTTACAGCAGCTATTTTTAATGTATGTAAAAAACTATTTAATATGGAGATTCCAAAAGAATTAAATTCTATTTATGATATAAATGAAAAAACTATAAATCTAGTAATAGATGATATTTTTGAAGCTGGAGTTTTTGGAAATAAAAATACTGATAATATGTTTGGAAGAGAATTAGCTTTTGATAAGGATACAGAAAGTGGAAGTAGTAATATTAGAATAATAGGAAGGTTTATAAGATTATTATTTCCACCACCTAACGAAATGAATAATAAATATAATTATGCTAAAAAGTATAAAATTTTAGTACCAATTGCATGGATTCATCATTTGATTGAGGGATTATTTAATAAGAATTATAATACTAAAAATAAAGTTGGAATGTTACTCTCAACTATATCTGTATCAACTAATAGAAGTAAACTATTAAAAAAATTAGAATTGTAATAATAAGGTAGTAAGTAAAACAAAAAATACTTACTACCTTAATTTTTTTATGAGCTAAAATATTTGAGATAAAGTGTAGTTACTAGTTATTGTAGTTGATTTATTAATATTTTCATTTACGTTAATTAATATATAATACTTATGTTAATAATAAGTTAAGAATTTATACTATTATTAATTTTAATTATAAAAAGTAATATCAAATTTAAATAAATAGAATAAAATTTAATATATTATATTTTTAGGAGGAAGATATAGTTATGTCTTCAGTAGTTAATGAAAATAATCAAGGTATTATAGTAAACAAAAGAAATTTAATTATTAAAGGAAATACTATTATTAATATTAATGACTATAAAAGTGATAAAAGTATATCAAGAGATGGAAAGTTTAGAATAAAATCTGATGATAAATATTATAACTTCAATATTCCAGTTTTAAATAAAATAGATGATAGTGTATATGACTCATTAGATAATTTAGTATATACAAAAAAAATTCAGAGTTTCACTGTAGATGAAAACTGTTATTTTGCAGGGGGACGAGGAGTTAATTATTCTAAAGATTATATTAGTAGCTCTGATAATCAATTTTGGTTTATGATTTATTTAAATAAAATGGGATTACCAAGTTCAATAAGGGATAAGGGAAAAATATTATGTAAATATCCTAATATATCATTATGGACCAAAAAAGAAGTTGGTATTAATGTAGCATATCCAGACCTTATATGTGTCCATTTAGATTTATCATTTTTTGAAAATGATTCAATTCCAAAAGATGCAGAGGAGTTAAAAGAATATTTTAGAACTCATGAGAATAAAAAGTTTAATATTTACTATGAATTAGCAATACCAGAAGTAGAAGAATTAAAAAATGAAACTATAATTTTAGATGAAAATTCACAGTGTATCATTATAGATGAAGCTTACGATGGTGATAAAAATTTATTAAAAACTTATGATATTAAAGATAATTTGAAGTTATTAAATGAAATTAATGACACTTTATTTGGAGAAGATAGAACCTACTATTCATCAGAGTTTGGGTGTTCTTATAGTGAGGTTTCAAGTATATGTAGTGGTAGTAAAGGCAGTAATAAAATATATATTGAAGATTTGTATAATTTAGATTTTGAAGTAGGGCAAGGTATAGCCATTGAAGATGGATGTTATGTTAGAAAAACAGAACTTTCATGGCTTTGTGCATTAATTAAAGAGATAGATTATGAAAATAAATATATTACTATAAATAGAAAGTTACAAGAGAACGTATCTAATAAAAAAGTTGAACATGATAACTTTTTAAATTATATAAAAATATCAGAGTTTTTTATTGATAAAGATTCAGTGGATTTAAAATTTGAACCAGGAACCTATATAAATCATGCATTAAGAAGTGGAGTAGATACATTAAACGTTGTATTGACGGAAGTTGGTATAAAGCATATTGGTGATGCTAGAAGTATGATAAATATACAAAATAAAAGATTTATTAATATAGATTTTCAAGGTTCAGTATTTAAAGAGATTGCTAAGTGGCAGTTGAAATCTGATTATAATTTTGGTGGTTCAAGGTGTTCAGTACTTCCATATACTTTTATTGGATTAATAGGATGTGATAAAGTAACAATAAAAAATGGAACTGTTATTCACGATTCAGAAAATAATTGTATTTATACAGGAGTTAGAACAGCTGAAAATATGGGGGATGGATTTTGTGTTCACGGGTGTAAAGATATTTATTTAGAGAATTTAGAAGCTTATGGATGTGAATCAGATGGATTTGCATTAGGTGGATCAGTAAGTAATTTTTATGATGATAATCCTAGAGGAAATCTAAATATAACGATGAAAAATTGTAGAGCTTACTATTGTGGGAGGCAAGGATTAACTTTTAGTGCTGGTGCTGATGGAGTAATTGATAATTGTGATTTTTCTTATACTGGTTTTTGTAAAGATAAAATTACTAAATGTTGGTGGGGAAATAGGAATCCAGGAGCAGGTATAGACTTTGAGTATGAAAGTGCATCAGATTTAACTACAGGATGGGAAGCGACATCAGCAATTAGAAGAATAAGACTTACTAATTCAAAGTTAATTGCAAATAGTTATGGGGTTGCTAATGGGATGACAGAAGGAAATTTTCTAATGGAAAATTGTGTTTTAAAGGGTAATTCTAATGGAGTATTTCTAATTAAGACTGGTAATAATGCAGGATTTACTATGAGGGAAAATGAAGATGAGGGAGAAACTTATGTATATGGATCAATGCAACCTATAACTTGTATAATTAGAGATTGCTTAATAGATTATAATGGAACACCTAATAAAAGCACCTTTGGATATTTTAGAAGAGTAATTATAGATTCTTGTATATTAAGAAATTTTTTCTATGACTATGGTGGAAGACAATTTACTATTATTAATTCAGATTTACAATATACAGATGGAATTAAAAGTCATATGCAAGGTTATCCGAGATTTCCTCTTATTCAAAATTGTACAGTTAGATTTAGAAGAGAATTTATTGATAAGTGGGAAGCTTCAGGGAAATGGGCATGGAGTCCTATATATGGACAATTCCAAGACTGTATATTTTATTTAGAAGAACCAACAGCAGATTATACTGATAGTAAAAGTAGAAATTTAATTGTTGATTTTGGAAAAAATTCTACCAGAAATTATGTTTATCCAGCAAAAAACTATGGGTTTGTAAGTAGTAATAATAATACCATAATAAAAGAGAAAACTATAGATTGGGGAAATAGAGAGTGTTATGAGGTATACTCAAAGGATGATTTTTTTATTTCAAGAGTATACAGGGAAAATATAATTTTAACTGAAAATGCAACTATAACTTCAAATGTTAAGTCAAATTTTATTATATCACCAAATTTTGTGATTGAAAATAATGTACACTCAAGGAATACAGCCTCCATTTGTTTTAGGGGAAATATAATTGATCATATAATTACTATTCCAGCTAATAGAAAAAATGATTTTAAAAAGATATGTATATATTTTTGGTCACCAAAATCCTTCAAATTTCCTGATGGAAGTACTAAATTTACTTATGTCATTCCTGAGGAATATAATGGGGAAGAGATAATTTTAGAAATTAAGCAAGATTATTTTGATGAATTATTAGTTGATATTAAGTTAATTAATGTAGGAAAAAGTATATTTTAAAATTTGATAAAATCAAATATAATTAGGAAATAGTAGTATAAGTTAAATTAAATGATGAAAGTTTAAGATTTAGTTTGAGCTTATTCAGAATTCAATATTTAGAATTCTGGATTGGCTCTTTTTTTATTTTATAGAATAATTACAATAGTAATTATGAAAAAATAACTTATTAATAGTATATTTAAAAAGATAGGGGAATTAAGAATAAGTTATAACATAGAAAAGTTGATAATGCTAAATACATCAATAACTATAAGTAAATATAATATTTAATATATTATTAAAATTTTATATTCATAAAAGTAGATAATTTTTATATTTAATCCATTTTAAGATAATAAATTTTGGATTAAGAATTTAAATCTTGAAAATATATGAAAATATGTTTAGCATTGATGGTTAGACATGTTATATTTCAATGAAGGTAGTTAGGTTTAGATTTTTAAGTTCTAAATATTTATTAAAATTAAAATAACTATTTATATTTATTGATATTACAAATTCATAATGATTATTATATATCTCATAATAGGATATGAATAATGACCATCTTTATATATTTTTATTAACAATTAGTATTACTATTGGTTATTATTTATTATTAGCTATAAAGAAGTATGATTTATTTAAAGAAGTAACAGAAATATATTATTTACTTAATATTACATATAAGGTAAAATTTTTATAAAGCATATTTATTTATTTATTTATTCTTAAATTTCAGCACAAATTTAGAGATGAATTTATAAAATGTTTAAAAAAATTTAAAAAAGAGGTGAATATAATGAAAAAAAATTGGAACAATCCTGCAATTAAATCATTAAACGTAGAATATACTCATGAAGAGGAATATGATGGATGGGTTTTAGGAGATGATGGATCTAAAGTTGATGCTAAATCTATTGATAGAAGTGCAAATCAAGCATGTTTTGGAAAGTTTGGATATAAATGTAGGTGCTGTGGAGCAGAATCAGGATATATTTATGTTACTCCAGTTGGAGCTGTAATGGGATTAATTGGGCACTGGAATTCAGCTCATCCAAATGGGTGTAAATTATCATAAAAATATTTTCTAAAATTAAAAATAATACATTGCTTTTATAGTAATGTATTATTTTTAATTATATTAATAGGGGGAGATTATAATAAGAAAAGTATATATCAAGATTACATATTTTTTATTAATTATAAATATATGTGTTTTTTTTATTGGGTGCTCAAGTAATGATAGAGAAGCTGGATTAGTTTATGGAAATGAAAGTGCACCAATAGAGATAATTAATTATACAAGCTTTCAATGTATTGATTGTGCTACAATGCATGAAAGATTACACGAAAGTATAAAGAGGTTTATTGAAGATGGTACGATAAGATTAATTGAAAAGCCAATAGATATTACGAGATTTGAATATGATGAAGTAATTTATAAACATATGAGTGAAGAACAATCATTAGATTTTGAAAAATTATTAGAAATATACACAACTCAAAGGCAATGGAGAGATTTTAAATCTAATGAAGAGGTAATTAAATTTTTAAATTTGAGTCAAGATGAGAACAAAAAGAATATAAATGATTTAAAAATTATAACTAAAGAAAAAAGTAAAATAAACTTAGAAGAGGTTCCAACTATGATCTTAAATGGAAAAAGATTACCAATAAATATAAGTGAAGAAGAATTTATAAATAAGGTTGAATCATTATTAAGGAAATAATTTTAAAATATAATGATTAAGTATTGGTAGTATTAAAAGCAGTATTTAGTATTATATCAAAATGAGTATATAAATATTTTGAAAATGTAATAAATGTTAATTATCTATAAAATTAAATTAAAAATTAGAATGTAGTATGAATAAATGATTTTATTTCAGTAAAATTGTTAAAAAATATTTTAGATTAATAAGTTAAATATTAGAAGGAAAAAGAATGAAGAAAGAGTGGTTAAATCTAGAATTTATGAATTTAGGAGTAAAATATACGAAAGATGATTGCTATGAACAAGTAAATGTAGCAAAAGAAGGCTTTATGGAGTTGTAAATATTGTGGAGCTACATAAGTTCTTATTCCTAATATAAAGCATAACCATTCGTGTCAATATTTAAATAAACCAGCTAATCCTGGATTTGGATCAGAGGGATCTATAACACCAAAGTTAGAAGCAGTTCTAGTATCTTAAAGAGAATAATTAAGTTTAAATATTTTTAAGATTAAAGAAGTAGTAAATAAATTTAATACTATAGTGTAATTTATCAACAAATTATATAATAGTATAATAAAATTAATAATTATCAAAATTATGAGAGTGGGTATAAGAGAATGGTGTTAAACAATTATTGTGTATATGGATTGAATATAAAATCTGAAATAGAAATAGATGAATTTGAAAAAATAAGTAATATTTTTAATGATGATTTAGTAGTAATAAAATATTCAAAAATGGATCAAGAAATAAAAAAATCAATTTTAGAAGATAGAAAAATTCAGTTATATCAAAATAAAATATGGTTTCATATAGATAATATAGCTACATATTGTATAACTAATGGAAATAAGATAGAAGTAGAATTATGTGATAATGCAGATATGAAACTTATGAAAATTTATGTAATGTGTAGCTGTTTAGGATTTATTATGCTTCAAAGAAAAATGGTAGCTATTCATGGTGGAGTAATAGAAATGGATAATAAAGCTGTAATATTTACAGGGGATAGAGGTGCAGGAAAATCTACTTTAACTACGGCATTAAGAGAAAGGGGATATAAATTTATATCTGATGATGTTGCTGGAATCAAGATAGATAAAGTTCCATATGTAATGCCAGGATTTCCATATCAAAAATTATGTGAATCTGCTATGAATAATTTTGGATATAATAAAGAAGCTTTTACATCATTTATGAGTGATAAAGAAGTTAAATATATAGTGCCTGCTAAAGATGAATTTATTTATGAGCCAAAGGAATTAACTGCAATAGTAAAGTTAACTGTTGGTGATGTAGATGAAGTTACTATTGAAGAATTAAGAGGTAGTGAAAAATTAAATAATATAATTCAAAATATATATAGGGGTGAATATATCAAACATTTAGGAAAAATGGATTCAGTATATTTTAAACAATGTATTGATATAGCTAAAAATATAAGATTCTTTAAGGTAACTAGACCTGCAAATCAATTTACAGTAGATACTCAAATTAATTTAATTGAAAGAGAAATAATATCTGCTAAAGAAATTGTAGTATAAAGTTAATAGGTAGTAAAAATAATAATACTTTATTTATATAAAATGGTAAAAAAGTATTATTTAATAATAAATAATTAATGATGGTTATTTAATTATTTAGGGGTAATTGGTAAAATTTATATAAGATAATACTATTCAATAATAGATAGGGTGGGGAAGATATGATTAATTTTAAGAAAAGTACTGGTAAGATAGGAAAGATAAAAAGGGATTATGGAATAAATTTAAATACAATAATTAATAAAAATTTAGAAATAGATGATACAGATTTAGATGGAGAAAAAGTAATGATGAACCTTGATAAAGGTGAATACTTTATGATGAATGAAGTTGGAAGTAGAATATGGGAAATTATTAGTGAACCTGTAAATGTAAAAGGAATCATAGATACTTTACGTTCTGAATATGAAGTAGATGAAGAAACTTGCAAGGATACAGTAGTAGAATTTTTAGGAAGATTAAATAATGCAGACCTTATCAGTATTAGCTAGAAAAACTAAAACATTTATATGTATGGATAATAAGGAAAAGTTTTATATAATGCAAACTTTTTTTTATACAGGATTTTATAGAGCGTTTATACTTTTCGTTCCATTTAATAAATTAAGGAAGAGAATGGGATCTCATAAACAAGAATCTTTAGATAAAGTTGATAATGATACATATAAAATTGCTAGAAGAATATCATCTAGGGTTTTATTTGTTTCAGCTAAAACACCATGGGAAAGTAAATGCCTAGTACAAGCATTAACTGCACAGAAATTATTAAAAAATCAAGGAATTTCAACTACTATTTATTTAGGCGTACGAAAGGAAGGAAATGAAATGAAAGCTCATGCATGGTTAAGATGTGGTGAGTACTATGTTACAGGTGGAGCTATAAGAGAACAATATACTGTTGTAGCTAGATTTGCTAATTAAATCAATTTGATATCATATAAAGGTTATTATTATAAATTTAGTAATCATATGTGTTATTTCTTTAATTTAGTATCAGTTGGAAGAGAATATTAAAAAATTATTGATAATAAGGCGGATTCAAATTTGAGTCCGTCTTTATATATAAATATAAATTTATATATATTAGGGTAAAAGTTTATATGATTTTTATTATAAGATGTAATTTTATAACTGATATTAAAGTAGTAAGTATAAAGTTTAAAATATTCATCTAAGGTGTAATTTACATAAATTTGAGTATTAATATATAATAAACTTATGATGAAGGCATTTCAAAATGAAACAATGGAAAAATCCAAAACTTATTAATTTATCAGTAAATAAAACAAATGAAGATGATTATAAACCTGAAAATGATTATAAACATGAAAATGAATTAGAGGTTACTAATATCGAGTTAAGATATATTGAAGTAAACCCATCTTAAATAACAAAAAATACCTTCGATACTAATAAATTAGCATTGAAGGTGTTTTTTTGTTTAAACTAACTCATTTGCAACTTCTAATATACTTTTTCTACTAACTTCCCTAATATGACCTTTTTCAAGTTTCATAATTCTATTACAAATATTAAGAGCAGAAGGTCTGTGAGTAATAATAATACATGTTGGATTACTAGATAATGACTTAACTGACTTTAATACCTTAACTTCTGTTTCAGGATCTAGTGAAGAAGTAGCTTCATCAAGTATTAATATAGGTCTTACCCTTAAGAAAGCTCTAGCAATTGCAATTCTTTGGGCTTGTCCTTCTGAAATACCAACTCCTTTTTCACCAATCATTGTATCTAATCCATCTTCAAGTTCATTAACAAAGTCAATGGCACAAGCATTAGTTAATGCTTCTTTAAGTTCATCATCAGTAGCATAAGGTTTACCATAAAGTAAGTTGCTTCTAATTGTTCCTGAAAATAAAGTATTTCCTTGAGGAACATAAGAAATAAGATTTCTAAAGTTTCTATTCATATCTTTAATTAAGTCATTTTCACTAATAAACAAATTACCTTTAGTTGGATTAATTAAAGATAATATAAGTCTAATCATTGTTGTTTTACCTTCACCAGATGGTCCAACAAAAGCAATAGTTTCACCAGAGTCAATAGTAAGATTAATTTTATTTAAAATATAATTATTATCCTTATATGCAAAATAAACATTATCAAAGATAATATCAGGATTATTAAATAAAGTAGATTCAAAATTAGTTATATTATCTACAGCAATTTCATCAAGTGATTTATTAGTAATATCGTTAAGTTCATTTTCATCAGCCATTTTTTCAACTGGTATTGTTTCAATTTCCATAAGTCTTTCAGCCGCTGCTATAGTTGAAATAAGCCCAGGAATCATGCTTGCTAAAGAAGAAAATGGTGCTTGAACTTTATTATATAATTGAAGCATTCCTGTAAATGTACCATAGGTAGTTACTCCTTTAGCTATATTTAATACTCCCCATGTAAAAATTGAAAAGTAAGCAAGTGAAGAGCAAAAACTCATTGACATTGAAGTCATAACAGAAAGCTTAGTATTTCTCATAGCAATTTTATATTTATTATCTTGAATTTCTAAAAGTTTATGCATATTTATTTTTTCCATACAAAATGTCTTAACAATCATTATGTTTTGAATTGATTCTTGCATAAATGATCTATATTTAACATCTTCTTCTTGAGCTTCTTTATATAAGGATTTAAGTTTTCCACTAAAATATCTACCAACCAATATTAAAAAAGGACCAATAAAAACAGCAACAAATGCTATTGATGGTGCCCAATTTATAAGTGTATAAAATGAACCTACTAATGTAACTGTTAATGAAACTAAGCTAGGAATAGTTCCTAGAATAGCAGAACTAATGTTACTTACATCAGATGTTACTCTAGTTAATAAGCTTACAGAATGAAATTTACTTTGTTCAAGCCAATCACTACATTGAAGATGTTGATAAATTTTTCTTTGAATATTTTGAGTAAGTTTTGTTGAAGAATGTGTGCTCATAAAAGAAGTAACAGGTGATGATAGCATACTTATTAATGTTATAACAAGCATTATTATAAGCCAGTGTATAGTTTGCTTTGAATCACCACTTATTGCAGAATCAATTAATGACTTTGAAACAGTAACATTATAAATTCCTATCAATGAAAAAATAACATTTACTATAATTGAAAATATTAAAAAGGGAATAGCTGGTTTTGCATAGTTTGCCATCCATTTTATTTTTATCCATAGTTCTTTTGTAGGTTTTAGTTTCTTTATGTTTTCCATGAAGTCTCCTTTCAATATATATTGAGTGTAATTATGCATATAAACTTATAAAAGTAATATAATAATATTTTAGCATTTAAGTAAAAAACTTACAATGGATGTTTGCCTATTGATGAATTGTTTTGTTTTAATATAATGTGTTGATTTAAATTTAATGCTCATCAAATGTTACACTAAGAATATAGTATCCCAATCATTTTAAGAGAGCTTTTAATAAAAAAGAGAGCTATATTCAAAATGAATTTATTAATTCATTTTCATATAACTCTTTTTTGAGATATTAATTAAAATAAAGTATTCTGTTTGTTATTTTCTTGTTGAATAGTTTCTTTACTTTTGTTGTTTAAGCTTCCAAGAGGGCTATTAAAACTATTTAGGGGATGAGGAAGTTCTGTATTACTAGAAGGCATAGTTCCTTTCATTCTCTTTTTTTTATCATTAGTTTTAGCCATGACATATCCTCCTTACAAGTAAAATCTAGCTTTAGGTGGTATAAAGTTTAAAATAATAAGCTAGACATCAGAATCGTCGTAAATATCATCAGTATAGTTAAATTCATTGCAAGCAATATTATTAGCTACAATTGGATCATCCATGCAGCTATTAATAGATGCATCAGATTTTATTAATGGATTATTTACGCATGTTTCATTTGTAGGATCATAATAACTTCTTAGGCTTGGCAAATAAACATTAGACTTATCCTTCAAAATTATCCCTCCTTTAACTTTAATTGGATAAGAATAGTTTATCTCATGGCAAGTTATTAAATAGCTGTAATATATTAAGTTAGTAAATAACAATAAACAAGCCATTAGATAAAGCATTTCAACATTAAGATGAAGTTAAAACTTTATATTAAGCTAAGAATGAATTTTATATTTTTGATAGCTCAAAGAAAATATATTCTTAACCATATTAATATTATTCGAAACATTAGATTTAAATATACTTGGATATGTGAGGAATTTTTAATTAATTATATGTATTTATGTTTATAGAATATGATGACATGAATAAATCTGAAAAATAGTCAATTAACAGTGAATAAATACAATTGTTTTTATGAAAATAATAATATAAAATTGAAATGGATTAAGTTGTAATGCTTTATTAGATAATATAATTTAAGAATAATAAATTAACATATTGTATAAAAGGAGAGTAAGGTTATGTATCCAATAAGATTTGAGAACCTTTATTATGATAAAATATGGGGTGGAAGAGATTTAGAAGAGTTTAGAACAAACTTACTAGAAGGAAACATAGGTGAAAGTTGGGATATTGCATGTCATCCAAGTGGAACTGGAATAGTTGCAAATGGTGAATTAAAGGGAAAATCATTTACTGAAATAATTAATGAATTTGGTCATTTATTAGTAGGAACTAAGGTTAGTACCGAAAAGTTTCCTTTATTAGTTAAACTAATAAATTCTAAAGAAAAGCTTTCTGTACAAGTGCATCCTGGAGATGAATATGCAAAAAGAGTTGAAAATCAATTTGGTAAGACTGAAGCTTGGTATGTTATTGAAGCAAAACCAGGAGCTAAGTTAATTGTTGGTACTAAAAATTGTGATAAAGCTGTATTTGCTAAAGCAATTGAAGAAGGAAAGTGTGAAGATTATTTAAATGTTGTTGATGTTAAAAAAGGCGATTGTTTTTTAATTAATAGTGGATTAGTTCATGCTATTTGTGAAGGATTAATAATTGCTGAAATTCAACAAAATTCAGATGTAACATATAGAGTTTATGATTATGGAAGACCAAGAGAAATCCATGTTGAAAAGTCTCTTGATGTAATTAATTTTGATTTAAAGGCCCAAAATCTTTCTAATAATGAAGTAGTTAAATATGATGGGTTTTCTAAAGTAGATTTCTGTGAAAATGAATATTTTGGAATGGAAAAAATTAATGTTGAAACTAAGTGGGATGATTGTAGTAATGAAGAAAAGTTCTTCATTTTAACATGTGTTGAAGGTAATGGTACTATTGAAGGAAAAGATTTCTGTGAAGAAATTAAAAAGGGAGATAGTTATTTAATTCCAGCTTCTTTAGGAAAATATGAAGTTAAAGGACAATTATCAGTAATTAAAAGTTATCCAATGTAAATTTTTTAATGCGCCTCTAGAGGGTAATCCAATAAGTGGATGACCCATGGAGGCGTATTATTTTTATGTGATGTGTCTATAATTAAGTTAAAAATTTAAAATTAAAATTTTGTATAGAAAATTTTACAATGAGGGATTTTTGAATGGTATAACAAAAGGGGCAATGGGGATGAGGTGTAATTTATTATATAACTAATATAGAAATGGTATAGAGGAACTTTATAGTTTTGGGATAACTTCAGTAATTGGAATACTACCAGGAGCAGTAACAATTGAGGAGGAACTAAAGTCTGGAGGAACTAATATGGAAAGAGCAGTTGAAAATATAGTAAGGATACTTTAATTATTCCATAAAAGTTGTTCATTTATGAGGAACAAATATTTTATGGGTGTTCACTAGAGGTAAATCGAAATATAGTAAAAATTGTCGTTGAAAAATACTATAGTTAATGGTAAAATTAAATTTCCGATGGGTACGAATAAAAAAATGAAAATTAAGATAAATATTTGGAGGAGTTGCCAATGCCAGTAAGAATTGCTATACTAGGTGGACCAAGATGTGGTAAAACAACATTAATTCAACAATTATACGTAGATTTAAAAATCAGAGACATAAATGTAGGAGTTGCTACAGAATACAGCACTGATTACTTAAGAGATAAGGGAATGATTGAATCTATTTCAGAACAATATGGAATATATTTAGGTCAATTACATTTAGAAAAGAGTTTAGATTCACATGATTATGCAATAACGGATTATGCTACTTTTGTACCATACATATATGGAAGATTAATGCTTGGAGATAAGACAAGAACTAAGAAAGAAATTGAAATATTAAATGATTTATATAGCTTAGCAATCAGAGATCTACCACAATATGATCATATTTTCTTTGTTCCAAGAGAATTTGGTTATAAGAAAGATGGAGTTAGATGGCAAGATGAAGAAGTTGCTCAAATGGTGGACAAGGCTATTTTAGGATTCTTAGATGCTGAAAATGTTAAGTATTCAGTAATAACTGGATCAACTAAGGAAAGATCTGAGCAAATCATGAAAATAGTAGGAATAAATAAAGCAATTGTACAACCTATTAAGAGTAATGAAGTAAAAGATAAGTAATTTTTTATAATGATGTAAATTAGTAAATATTTTAAAGGGTGGTTCCTATATTATTAGGAATCATCTTTTTTTGATATATAAGAAGAGTATAATAGCTTGAACTTGCAATATAATTATTATTAAGTTATATTATATCTCTGTTATATCAAAATATTGTTAACAACATTTTGATATAACAGAAGATAAGTTAAATTTTAATATATTGTTAATTACTAATTATTAATTGATTTTTTTCTAAGTAAAAAGCTACCTGCACATAAAGCTACTAATCCAATAAGAACTATAACTCCAGCTGATATTATAGCACCTGTCTTAGGTAATTTATTTAAAGAAGAGTTATTAGTATCTTCAGGTTTTATTGGTACATTTGGATTTGTAGTTGGTTTTGTTATTGGTTCATTCTTAGAATCAGCTTCATCAACTACATTTAATGTTGTGTAAGCTCTACTACCTGCGCTGAAAATAAATTCAAGAGAATAATTATCAACATCTAAGGAATTAAGAAGTGTTTCACTTAATATAATTTGATTGTAAGTTACTGTATAATCAATTCCTTCTTTTAATGTATTATAATTTAATTTAATTTTCTTTAATGTATTTCCATTGAATTCAACATCAAAAGCAACAGTTTTATTTTTAGAAGCTTCAGGATTTTTGTTATAAGTTACATTTGTATTTTTAATTATAGAATCAATAATACTACCTCTTTGATTATCAGTTATTTTCCAAACTTGTGTACCATAGAATGGATTAGCAGTTCCTAAAGTTAATCCAGAGTTTGTTACTGCAAAAATACGGCATCCATGGTTATAAGGGTCACCAAAACCATTATTAGTAATAGTTTCAAAGTTTATTCCATCTTCAGATACAAGTAAATCAAATCCACGTTCACCAACACTTAAATACTTACAAGTTTCTAAGAAATAGAATAAATTATCAACAGATTCTTGATTTAAGCTTTTATCTAATATTTCAACTAAGTTTTTAGGTAAGAAATCTCTAATAGCTAAATATTTATTAACTAAATTTTGATAAATATCTATTATTGAGTAAGATTTTACAGTATTAGTTTCAGAATTAATATAAGCAGTATCATTTAATATAGAATCTAAATTTAATAATCCATCATATAAATCTGTTAAAGTATTTTCTAAGTTTTCTTGTTCTGCATCCGAAAGAGAATTTATATAATATTCCTCAGAAGATTCTTCAGTTAATGTAGGAGTTTCTTCTGTAATTTCTTCAATTATATTATTATTTTCAAATTTAGAATTAGTAATATCTGTATCATTATTTGAATCATTAGTATGAAGATTGTCAGTATCATCAATATCAGTATTTAAGTTATCATCAGTTAAGTTATCATTAATTAAATCATCATTTGAATAATTAGGTAATTTAGATGAATTTTCATCGTTCTTTTTAAGAATTTCTAAAAGTGCTTTAATATAATGAATTTGAGATTTAATTTCTTCAGGGGTCATATGAAGTACATCACCATTTGTAAATTGCATAAGTGGATAAGCTAAACTTCCAATGTCAAATGTACCAACATAAAGTTTATTATCATATTCCGCCATTCTCCAAACATATTGATTTAAATTGCTACCAAATCCAGCACTTTGATTACCAAGTACAGTAGGGAATAATTCATTTGAATCACCAGCAACCATTTCAATCTTTTCATTTGTATCCATTCTCCATAAGCACACTGGAGAAGAAATATCTTTATAAATATCCTCAAATTTCATATTAAGAACATCAGCTAAAGCTATCATAGGATCATTATACCCACCAATATATAAGTGATTATCATATACAAATAAGTTACCAGCACCAGATCTATCTGCACCTAAGCCATATGGATAAGTAGCTCCATCTTTTTCATCACCAACAATAAGATTAAAGTCCCATTTGCCAGTTTCTTCATTTTCTTTACCGCTAAACATTGCAAATGCTTGTTTGTTTTCAGATTTTCCTGTTACTACAGTTACATAAAGTTTATTATTAAATTCAACCATGTCCCAAATAGCACCACCAAAAATATTATCATTATAATAGTAAGCAGGATAGTCTAGTAAATCTTCTTGAGTTGCAATTGTTTTAAATGAAGATTCTCCTTGTGATGGATTATTAGATGATACTATATAAGCACCATTGTCACCAATCATACTTGCAACAAGGTTATCATTTACAACTGTAAGTCCTCTAATTCCAACTGAAATGAATGGGTTAGAAGGCTTTTGGCTAGTATATACTATTTTTGTACTATCATCAGTAGGATCTATTTCTAATAAATAAGGTTGACTTGCAGAGGCAGCAAAATATAATTTACCTTTGTACTCAATTGCAGCACGATAAGATGCATCATTTGGAGGTCTAACAACTGTTACTTCTCCAGTTTTAGTATTTAATTTTAATAGCATACTTCTATTTTCATTATTTGGATTATTTTCTTCATCCTCCATAAAAAGAGTACCATTAAAAAGAGCATCAACAGAAGCTTTAAATAATGAATAATCAATATTATTTTGTGCAGCCATTATTTGAAGTGTTCTAGAAATTGCACCATATAATACACCAACATACATGTAATCACCATGGCCAACAGCTGACCAAGAATAGTTTTCACCACGGTCATTAATACCATTTTCATATTCGATTATTCCATCAGGTTGCATTACATCATCATTTGGATGTGATAGTTTTGTTGCAGTATAATTTCCACTTTCCGAAGTATATGTTATTGGAAAGTGTGTATTAGATGTTTCAGCATGAGTTGTAAGTGGAGTTAATGCTAAAGTTACAGCTAAAAACATACTAATTATTTTGTTTTTTTTCATTTTCTTTTTCCCCCTCGACATGAAAATATAAGAAATACTAGAAAATTATAGCATAAATATATATAAATGGACGATATTTAACAGAAAATTTACAATTAATTGTAATAAAAGGGATAAATTTAATTAGTTATAAGAATTAAGTTAAAATGGGGATGTCGCATTAAGAATAAATACTACAATATGTTGTATTAATTTTTATTTTTTAAAACAATATATTGTGTATAAAAGTTCTAGTGCGACAGCCCCATAATATTTCAATTAAAAGACTAAATATGATTATGGAGTTTTTATCATAAGGAGAGATAAGTTAAACTTTAAAAAAGCTTTTATCAAAATATAATATATAAAAGATAAATAGCTAAATTAGTTAATATATTAGGTGAAATTATTAACTTGACTGCAAAAAAACTCAATGCTAAAATATATAGTATGCTATGTATTAAGGGGAATAAATAATGAAAAACTTTGATCCAAAAGAACATGTTGGGCTATTAGTAAAATTTATAAATGGAAGAGTTGTTAATAAAATTAATAAAAATCTTTCAAAATTCAACTTAACAAGAGTACAACATGAAATTTTATGTTTTATAGATAAAAATGAATATGAAGGTGATGTATTTCAAAAAGATATAGAAAAGTGTTTGAAGTTAACTAATCCAACTGTAACAGGCATAGTAAAAAGGTTAGAAGAAAAAGAAATGATAGTTAGATGCCCAAGTAATAATGATGCAAGATATAAATGTCTTCATGTAACTGAAAAAGGTAAGGATGTTATATGTAAAAGCTTTAAATTTGGAGCAAATAATATAGAAAAACAATTAGTTAAAGATATGACTGATGAAGAAATAAAGATATTAAAAGATTTATTATCTAGAGCACTAAAGAATATGGAGGAGTAATCCTCTTATTTTTAATTAAATAGATAGTTTCCTATGTATTGTAAAATATAAATTAAATTTGTTAAAAACATATAAAAAGATGAATTTAAATAAATAATTTCATCTACAAAATGTTTATATAAAAAATGTACTTAAAAAGTACAAAAGATATTAAAAGGAGAGGTGAAAGTATGATTAAAAAATTAGCTCCATATATGAAAAAATATAAGACACAGCTTATGCTAGGTGTTTTATGTGCAGCATTAGAAGCTATTTTTGAATTATTAATTCCATTAGTAATGGCTCAAATCGTTGACGTTGGTATTTCTACTGGGAACACAATTTATACAATAAAAATGGGATTATTAATGCTTGTTATGGCAGCTATATCTTTAAGTTTTGGTATTGGATTATCAAAATTTTCAGCAATAGCAGGTCAAGGTTTTGGTGCAGAATTAAGACAAGCTGAATATGAAAAAATTCAAACTTATTCATTTAAAAATATTGAAAAGTTTAGTACTGCATCATTAATTACAAGATTAACTACTGATATTACAATGATACAAAATGCTTTAACAATGGGAATTAAGCTTTTAGTAAGAGCTCCTATGATGCTTATTGTTGCATGTATTTTAGCAGTTACAATTAGTCCTAAATTAGCAATGATATTCTTAGTGTCTATGCCTGTTCTTATAATTTCAATTGGATTAATTATAAAGAATGTTAAGCCTAAGTTTGAATCTATGCAAAAGAAAATTGATAACTTAAATACTACAGTTCAAGAAAACTTAATTGGTATTAGAGTTGTTAAATCTTTTGTAAGAAGAAATAAAGAAAAAGAAAAGTTCAAGAATAGCAATGATGAATTATTACAAGCTTCTGAAGGGGCATTTGGTATAGTTGTTTTAAATATGCCAATTATGCAACTTGTTGTATTTGCAAGTATTATAGGTATACTTTGGTTTGGAGGAAATATGGTTCATGCAGGAACATTAACTGTAGGTAAGCTTACAAGTTTCATGACTTATTCCTTCCAAATTTTAATGGCTCTTATGATGCTTTCTATGGTTCTTATGATGCTTTCAAGATCAGTTGCATCAGTACAACGTATAATTGAAGTTTTAGAAGAAGAACCAGATATAAAGGATCCTGTTAATCCTATAACTGAAGTTAAAAATGGAGAAATTGAATTTAGAAATGTTAACTTTAAGTATGAAGATGACAGTGATGAAAATAATTTAGAAGGTATAAACATTAAGATTAAAGCTGGTGAAACTATTGGTGTTATTGGTAGTACTGGTTCTGGTAAATCAAGTTTAGTTCAGCTTATCCCAAGACTTTATGATGCTACAGAAGGTGAAGTTTATGTTGGGGGAGTTAATGTTAAAAATTATCATATTGAAACTTTAAGAAATGAAGTTGCTATGGTACTTCAAAAGAATACATTATTCTCTGGAACTATTAAAGAAAACCTTATGTGGGGTAATGAAAATGCTACAGATGCAGAAATTGAAGCAGCAGCATCTTCAGCATGTGTTGATGAATTTATTGATAGACTTCCAGGAAGATATGATATGCACTTAGAGCAAGGTGGGGTTAATGTATCAGGAGGACAAAAGCAAAGACTTTGTATTGCAAGAGCAATATTAAAACAGCCAAAAGTATTAATTTTAGATGATAGTACAAGTGCTGTTGATACTGCAACTGATGCAAAGATTAGAAAGGCTTTTGCAGAAGATTTAAAAGATACTACTAAGATTATAATTGCTCAAAGAGTTAATTCAGTTTCAACTGCAGATAAAATTATTGTTATGGATGATGGTAAGATTAGTGCAATTGGAACTCATGATGAGTTAATGGAATCAAGTGAAATTTATAAAGATGTATACAAATCTCAACAGGAAGGGGTGGGTTTACGTGAGTAATAAGAAAAGTGAAATGATTAAGCAACAAGTTAGTGCAAATCAAGGACAAGCATCTGATAATAAATCAGGACATCCTGTTCCAGGAAAAGGTGGGAAAAAACCAGGACCTCCAAAACCTAAAAATATGGGGAAGACAATAAAAACATTAATGAGTTATGTTGGAAAATATAAGGCTTTATTAGCTTTAGTTATGATATTAATTATAATTAATTCATTTGCAATGGTTGCAGGTTCATATTTCTTAAAACCATTAGTAAATAATTATATCTTACCAGGTGATTTTGTAGGACTTGCAAAGATGTTAGTAATATTAGGTACAATATTTGTTGTAGGTGCACTTGCTGCATATGGATATGCAAGAATAATGGTACATGTTGCTCAAAATACTATCAGTAATATAAGAACAGATTTATTTAATAAGATGCAAGAACTTCCTATTAAATATTTTGATAGAAATACTCATGGTGACTTAATGAGTTTATACACTAATGATATAGATAACATTAGTGAAGCATTAAATAATAGTTTAACTAATATATTAGCATCAGGGCTTACATTTATAGGAACAATAATAATGATGGCAGTTTTAAGTCCAGTGTTAATTATAATAACAGTTGCATTTTTAGCTTTAATGATTTTTGTTGTAAACAATGTTGGTGCTAAGAGTAAGTATTATTTTGGAATGCAACAAAAGAATATTGGTAAATTAAATGGATATATTGAAGAAATGATAGAGGGGCAAAAGGTTATAAAAGTATTTTGTCATGAAGAAGAAGCAATTGAAGATTTTAAAAAGCATAATGAAGAATTAAGAAAAGCTTCAACAGGAGCTCAAACATTTGGTGGATACATGATGCCAATGTTAGGAAATCTTTCTCATATGAATTATGCAGTAACTTGTTGTATTGGGGGATTAATGACTATAGCTGGTGCTTTTGATATTGGTTCATTAGTATCTTATTTACAATATACAAAGCAAGTTTCTAATCCAATTGCACAAGTATCTCAACAAGTAAATATGATATTAGCAGCATTAGCAGGTGCAGAAAGAATATTTACAGCTTTAGATGAAGAAGTTGAAGTTGATAATGGTGAAGTCACTTTAACAAGAGTTGAAGTTAGTGAAGATGGTAAATTAGTTGAAACTGATAAGTATACAGGTCATTGGGCTTGGAAGGTACCTCCTTCAGTTATAGCTAAAATGAAAACTTTAGTAGAAGCAGAAGATAACTCAATGGCAGAAATGGCAGCAACTACTGCTATTTTAGAATCAGCTGCAGAATTAACTGATGAACCTATATTAAGAGAACTTACTGGTGATGTTAGATTTAAAAATGTTGTTTTTGGATACAATGAAGAAAAGACTGTATTAAAGAATATTAGTTTATTTGCTAAGCCAGGTCAAAAGATTGCTTTTGTTGGATCAACAGGGGCCGGTAAGACTACAATTACTAACTTAATAAATAGATTTTATGAAATCAATTCAGGTACAATAACTTATGATGGAATAGATATTACGGATATCAAGAAGGATGATTTAAGAAGATCTTTAGGAATAGTTCTTCAAGATACTCATTTATTTACTGGTACAATAGCTGATAATATCAGATATGGTAACTTAAATGCAACTGATGAAGAAGTTAAAGCAGCAGCTAAGCTTGCAAATGCTCATACATTTATTAAGCATTTACCTCATGGATATGATACTGTTATTACAGGCGATGGTGAAGGATTATCTCAAGGACAAAGACAATTACTTGCTATTGCAAGAGCAGCAATTGCTAATCCACCAGTTTTAATAATGGATGAAGCAACAAGTTCAATTGATACAAGAACTGAAAAACTTATTGCAGAAGGTATGGATAAGCTTATGGAAGGAAGAACTGTTTTTGTAATTGCTCACAGACTTTCTACTATTAAGAACTCTCATGCAATAATGGTTCTTGAACAAGGTGAAATAATTGAAAGAGGAAATCATGAATCTTTATTAGAGGAAAAGGGCAGATACTATCAATTATACACTGGAAAAGCAGAATTAGATTAGATAATATTTTGGCTGACTTCAGGGAGCATCTATTTATTGGATGTGTCCTAAAGTCAGCTATATATTTTTTAGTAAAAATTTTGCTTAGTAGAATTTGTGCTATGTTTATGAAGAGTGACTTATGGTATACAATATATATTTCAAATAGTATAGGCATTCTGTTATATAAAAATGTTGTTAACAACATTTTTATATAACAGAATATCTATAGGAAAAAATGGTATATTGATAGAAAAACTCTAATTAAGGATTAAAGAGGAAAAGTGTGTTAATACTCATAACTGGGTGATGAAATATGAGTAAAACCATTAATAACAAAGAATATAGATTAAAATTATTTAAAGAAAAAATATATAAAATCAATATTAGTAAAATAGATATCACTCCAGTTGATGCAATCTATTCAGGAAAAATAAAAATATGGTTGAAAAAATTTAGAGGAGTTGCAACTAAATATATAGACCATTATTTAAGTTGGAGAGCCAATGAATATAAGAATAATATGGTATTTAGTTAATGAATTAAAATCTAAACATAATAATGTGTCTATAACTTAT
>UQFE01000012.1 GCA_900540255.1 uncultured Clostridium sp. | reverse complement strand
GAACCCACCTTTCCAGCTTGGAAGGCTGGAGTATTACCGATATACGATACCCGCACATTTACTACGTTGTTTAGTATATTATGTTTGTCGATATTTGTCAACACTATTTTTTCATTTTTTTATTTATTTTTTTAGCAGTTTATTAACATAGACTTATAATATCCCTGAATGATATAATATAAATGATTAATTAACAATTCATATCATGGAGAGGATTATATTTATGAAAGAAATAATAATGTCGAATGGTAATATTAAAGCATCCGAAATAGGTCTTGGCTGTATGAGACTTTCAACTATGGATAAAACTTCAGTTAACAAACTAATTAATACAGCTTTAAAATGTGGTATTAATTTTTTTGATCATGCTGATATTTATGGAAAAGGAAAATAAGAATAAATTTTTAGTGAAGCACTTACCATGTCTTCATCCTTAAGGGAAAATATAATATTAAGCAATTAAATATGGAGGAATAATGAAAACTAAAAATAAATCATTAATATTTATTATACTTTTAACTATATTTAGCTCACTTACATTTAATATGGCTCATCCTGTCACACCAATGTTTATAACTAATCTTAAGTTACCTACATTTATGTTTGGATTGTTCTTTGCAGCTATGTCAATAGGAAATTTTATTGGTTCACCATTTTGGGGATCTTTATCTGATAAAAAAGGAAGAATTAAATTTTTAATTTATGGTGCTTTAGGATATGGAATTAGCCAACTTGGATTTGGTTTTAATACAAACCCAATTATAATATTAATTTTTAGATTTACAGGTGGATTTTTTGTAGTTAGTTATCTTACTGTATCAATGGCATACTTAACTGACATTACAAATAAAGAAAACAGAGTTAAGTTTATCACTTATTATTCTGCTGCAAATACTATTGGTTGTGCATTTGGTTCTTTACTTGGTGGAATAATAGGAAATAATAATTTTAAATATACATTTTTATCACAATTTATATTTTGCATTATATTAGCTACATTAGTTTACTTTTTATTAGAAGAACCAGTTAACGAAAATAATTTAAATAAAACTACTAATTATAATAATAAAAAAATAAATTTTTCTACAATTTTAACAAAAAACCTTATAATTATGCTTTTATTAGTTACTGCTTTTTATTTTGCTTCAACAAGTTACAATTCAAGTATAAATTACTATATTGAAGATGTACTTAACCTTCCTCCAACATTTATAGGTGGGTTTTTAGCAGTTGTAGGAATATTAGGATTCATAGCAAATTTAACTTTTACCCCTTTACTTGCTAAACACTTTAAAGAAGTTAATGTTTGTAAGGTTATTACTCTTTGTCTTAGTATATCCTTAAGTTTAATGGTACTCTTTAAAAATACTACTTTATTTTTAACTTCTGCTATAATATTCACTACTTTTGCTAGTATACATATACCTTTACAACAAAGTATAATTACTAAATTATCAAAAGGAAATTATGGTTCTTTAATGGGAGTACTTAATTCATCTAAAGCAATAGGACAAGTTACTGGTTCACTATTAGCAGGATTCATATTTGATTTAGGAAATAAATTTCCATTCCTTATTTCCGCTTTAATAATATTAATTGCATTTATTATAATGCTACCTATGAACTCAAATGTAACTGAAAGTAATATTGTTTAAAATATAATTTGAAAAGGGTAAAACTTACATATTTAAGTTTTACCCTTTAACTTTATTATTCAGATTTAATGATTATTTCATTATCTTTGCCATCAATTACAACATGAGAGCCATAATTAACATCTCCAGCAATTATCATTCTTGCTAATTTATTTTCTAAAGTATTTTGAATATATCTCTTAAGTGGTCTTGCACCATAAACTGGATCATATCCCTCAACAGCTAAAATATGCTTAGCTTCTGGAGTAATATCAAGTGCAATATTTCTATCCTTTAACCTATTAGCTACTTCACCTACAAATATATCAATAATCTTAGTTATTCCTGTTTCAGATAATGGCTTAAACATTATAATATCATCAACTCTGTTTAAGAACTCTGGTTTAAATCTCATTTTCATTTCATTCATTACTTCTTCTCTTATTTGTGGATCTATACCATCTTCACACTTATTTTCTAAAAGATAGCTACTTCCTATATTAGAAGTCATAATAATAATTGTATTTTTGAAATCAACTGTTTTACCTTTATTATCTGTAAGTCTACCATCATCTAGTATTTGTAAGAACATGTTAAATACATCTTCATGTGCCTTTTCAATTTCATCAAATAATATTACACTATAAGGCTTTCTTCTAACAGCTTCTGTTAGTTGCCCACCTTCTTCATATCCTACATATCCTGGAGGCGCTCCAACTAATCTTGATACAGCATGCTTTTCCATATATTCAGACATATCAATTCTTATAATATTTTCCTCTGAGTCAAAAAGATTTCTTGCTAAAGTTTTCGCAAGTTCTGTCTTACCAACCCCTGTAGGACCTAAGAAAATAAATGAACCAATTGGTCTATTTATATCTTTAAGACCTGCTCTTGCTCTTAAAATTGATGAAGTAACTGATTTAATAGCTTCTTCTTGACCAATTACTCTCTTTTCCATTTCAGATTCAAGTCTTAATAATTTTTCTCTTTCTCCTTCAAGCAAGTTATATACTGGAATTCCAGTCCATTTAGATAAGACTTGTGAAACTTCTTCTTCAGTAACTTCTTCTTTTAATAAAGCGCCTTCATAATTTTCTTTAACTTCAACTTCCATTTGTTCAATAGCTGATTCTAAACTAGGAATTTCACCATATTGAATTTCAGCTGCCTTATTATAGTCATATTGTCTTTGAGCTACTTCAAGATTTCCTCTAGCTTCATCAAGCTTCGCCTTTAATTCTTTTAATTTTAAAATAGCTCCCTTTTCTCTATCAAATTTAGCTGTCATTTCATCATTTTTAGCTTTTAATTCTGAATATTCCTTTTCCAAAGCTTCTAATTTCTTCTTAGAACCTTCATCTTTTTCTCTTGTTAAAGCTTCTTTCTCTATTTCAAGCTGTACAATTCTTCTTCTAATTGCATCTAATTCTGCTGGTAATGAATCTATTTCTGTTCTTATCATAGCTCCAGCTTCATCAATAAGGTCAATAGCTTTATCTGGTAAATATCTATCTTGAATATATCTATCAGAAAGTTTTACTGCTGCAACTATAGCAGAATCATGAATTCTAACTCCATGATGAATTTCAAACCTTTCTTTTAACCCTCTTAATATTGAAATTGCATCTTCTACTGATGGTTCATCAACAATAACAGGTTGAAATCTTCTTTCAAGTGCCTTATCCTTTTCAATATATTGCCTATATTCATCAAAAGTTGTTGCACCTATACAATGCAACTCACCTCTTGCAAGTAATGGCTTAATTAAATTACCTGCATCCATAGCACCATCAGTTTTACCAGCTCCAACTATAGTATGAATTTCATCTATAAATAATATAATTTTACCTTCACTGTTTTGAACTTCCTTTAAAACAGCTTTTAATCTTTCTTCAAATTCACCTCTATATTTAGCACCAGCTATCAATGAACCCATATCTAAAGAAAATATAATCTTATCTTTTAACCCTTCAGGAACATCTCCCCTTACTATTCTTTCTGCTAAACCTTCAACAATAGCTGTTTTACCAACACCAGGCTCACCAATTAATACAGGATTATTCTTAGTTCTTCTTGAAAGTATTCTAATAGTTCTTCTAATTTCCTCCTCTCTTCCTATTACTGGATCTAATTTATGCTTTTTAGCAAGTTCAACTAAATTAGTACCATATTTAGCAAGAGCATCATAAGTTCCTTCTGGATCTTGTGTATCCACTCTTTGATTTCCTCTTACTTCTGATAATACCTTCATAAAACTATCTTTTGTTATGTTGTATTTGTTTAAGATTTGTTTAGAAGGTCCATTTTTATCAACATCAATTATTGCTAATAGCAAATGTTCTACACTAATATAAGAATCTCCAAACTTTTTAGCTAAATCATCAGCTTTTATAAGAACTTCATCAACTTGTCTTGTAATATATACGCCTGAACTATTTGCACCTTCACCCATAACCTTTGGCATTTTATCTAATGCATTTTTTATATCTACTTTTAGCAACTTAACATTTATGCCCATTTTAGTGAATATATTTGGTATTAACCCATCATCAGCTTCTACTAATGCAGCAAATAAATGAATCACATCAATTTGTTGGTGATTATATTTTACTGCAATTAAATTTGCATCATTTAATGCTTGTTGCACTCTTAATGTCATTCTCTCAACATTCATTCATTCTCACCTCTTATTAGTATTTTTAACTTTAATTTGATTTTAATACAAAAGTCAAAGAAAGTCAAAGTAAATTTTATTAAAAATTTTACATTTTTATTATACCCTATTTTTTCCATATTTTTCTATTCGTTATAATAATTTTTTCTATATTTTATTATAACAAATTTAAAATTTATTTTTTGTTTTTATTTGGATTTATTGTTATAATATTTACAAAATAATTTAATATAGAATTTAGGTGAAATTTTGAGAAAAGAATATATAAAATACCCCTTTGATTTACCAATAAAAATTTCGTATTTAAATATAAAAAATTATCCTATTCATTGGCATAATTCAATGGAAATTATATATGTATTAAAAGGTTCATTGCATATAAAAATTGATACTGATTCCTTTATGTTAAATGAAAAAGAAGTTGAAATAATAAATTCAGACGAAGCTCATGAAATTCAAGGAAATGGTGATAATAAAGTTTTAATTTTCAATATAGACCCTTATTTCTTCAGCAAATATTATAAGGATATAAATAATGTATTTTTTTATACTAATTCTAGTAATATTGAAAATCAAAATGGTATTGAATATGATGAATTAAAAATATTACTTTCAGAAATACTTTGTGAATATGTTCAAAAACTTGAAGATTATGATGAGGAAATTGAAGAATTATTAAGAACCTTACTTTACCACCTTATTAATAACTTTCATTATCTAACTCATGAAAAAGAGGAATTAAAAGAAAAAACTGAACAACTAGATAGGTATCATAGAATTGCAAAATATATATTTAATAATTATAACAACAATATAACTTTACAAGAAATTGCTAAAAAAGAGTTTTTAAGTCCACACTATCTATCTCATGAAATAAAATATGCTACTGGATATAGCTTCACAGATTTAATTAATTTAACAAGAGTAGAGGAATCAATAAAATTACTTTTAGATAGCGATATGAGTATTTCTGAAATCTCAGAAGAAATAGGCTTTTCTCATGTTAGATATTATAATAAAAACTTTAAAGTCTATTATGGTTGTACCCCTCTTCAATATAGAAAGAAAAATGTAACTACAGAAAAATTATATGAAAACTCTAAACAACTTACTGAACTTTCATTAAAAGATGCCTTAGATTCATTATCATATAGTTTAGATAATTACAGTAGATTTAATTTTGAAAATAAACTTTGGAATGTTCATGTTGATATGGATAAAATAATTAAACCTTTTGAAAAAATTTTTAAAGAATGTATTAACTTAGGAGAATCTTTTGACCTTTTAATTGAAGATAATAAAGATATATTGGAAGAAATACAAGAAGAAATACACTTTGAGTATGGTAGACTTGAAAAAATGTTTCATAGTGATATGGGTATATTTTTAGATTCTGATTTTTATAATTGGAATAAAGCTAAAGGAGTTTTAGAATTTTTATCTACTATTTACATTAAACCTTTAATTTTATTAGATAATCTAGATTATTCCTTAGAAAAATATATAAATATATTAACTAGTTTTATTGATTATTTTGAAGAATTAGATATAGTTGATATAACTGAATTTAAATTTCAATTTGATTCTAGATTATCATTGCCAATAAAAAATAAGTTACGTGAATTTATAACAACTAACTATAACTTAACTGTATCAAATGATGATTTTTTAGTTACTTCTCATTTAAACTCTATTTATGATACAGCTTATATGTTGCCATATATAATTCATAACACTATTTTTAAGAAAAATTCATTAACTTTTTTAAAAGCATTTGACGTTTTAGAAAAAGAAATTAATATAACTAATGAAGTATTTATCGGTGCTCCAGGAATAGTAAATGATATGGGAATTAGAAAACCTTCTTATTATGCCTATTATCTTTTAAATAAACTTGGAAACAATATAGTTTCTTTAGATGATGGTTACATAGTTACTAAGGCTGAAGATTATTATGCAATACTTTTATATTCTCATAATGATAATGTATCTTCTTTAGCCTGTTATGAAGATGTTTATCAAAAAGGTGGCGTAAAAAAATCCTTTGAAAGAAAATATTCTCTTAATATAGTAAATATAAAAAATTCATCGAGAATAATCACTTATGAAGTAAATGAAATAATTGGTTCTTCATTTAACTACTGGCTTTCCATGGGGTCTCCAGATAGATTAAGCAAAGAAGAAAAAGAAATACTTCATAAGGCATCTTATCCAAAAATAGAATTTAAATATGCTAAAAAAAGTTCTGTTTTAAATATAATAACAGAGCTAAAAGGATATGGTGCCAAGTTAATTGTACTTAAAAATATTAAATAATGTACTGAAAACACCTTTTTTAGGTGTTTTTATGTTTTCTTTTCTAATTTATATATATTTTTTTTATACTTATTGTACAAAATCTTAAGCATTTACGTGAATATAATATTTTTCTTCTTATTATATACTAAAAATATAAATATAAATTATAAGAAAAGAGGTATTTTCATGAGAGGACTATTTTTTAATCCATCCTTATTAAATCACACTAAATCAAAGTGGTCATTTTGGATTTGGATGTCTAATTTATTACATCACACAAACTAAATAATTATTATGAAGCAATTTAAAATATTATATAATAAAATGGATAGAGATTTTTATTTACTCTCTATCCATTTTATTATAGCTTCTTTTCTATTTGTATTGCTAATGTAAAATACTTTATTGATTCTTTTAATTCATTTAAATTATAATATAACTCTGCCATTTCATTATATCTTTTATACTTTTCTTCGTTGTTAGCAAATCTTAATAAAAAATCTGTTGCTAAATTCATATACATTTCTGCTTGAATGTAATCATTAAGCTTTTGATGTATCATTCCTTTAAAATAATATGCTTTTTCTATTAATCTTTCATCATCAATATCAATAGCTAAATTTAATGCTTCGCTTATATAACTAAATGCTTCATCATATTTATTATTTTTATATAAAATATCTATACACTTAATTAAAAACTCTCCACATCCTCTTACATCTTCTCTAGGATATATTTTAGCAGCATCTTCTAATTCTATTAAAGCTTTATCATCTTTATGAACCTTAAAGTATATATCTCCATTTTCTGCTTTAAATTTTGCTAATTCCTTCATATCATCCTTTTTATAATCTAATGCAATATTTAAATATTTATCTGCTTCTCCTATATATAATAAAATATTAACTATTGCAAATTCATGATAATAATCACCTTTGTCATTATTATTTTTAAATAAAGCTTCTTTATCTATTATCTTTTTTAAACATTTATATGATTCTTCTATTAAATTTATATTTTTATAACAAATACCTTCATAAAAACATGCATATATATATTTATCATCAAATTTAATTTGATCTTTTTCATAAATTTGTATTATTCTTGAATAATAGCTAATAGCCTCATGATATTCCTTGTTCTTAACAAAAAACTCTGCCATATCATTATAATAAATAATAATTTGCTCATTATTAGTAGCATGTTGATACAAATCAAAATATTTTGATATTAGCAATTGTAATTTTTCAATTTTGTTATCTTTAATATATAATTTAAATAAAATATGTATTAATTCTAAAGCTAAATCATTAAAGTTATATCTAAAAGAATAATCTAAATTATATTTAATAATACTTTCTATTTTTTCTAAGGAATGTTTAGATTTTTTTACACTTTTTATATTATCTTTTATTTGCTCATAAACATCTTGAACTAAATAACTATAATCAATTTGTAATTTATCAGAAATATATTTTAAACATTCATCATCAGCTTTTATCTTTCCATTTTCAATACAACTCATCTTAGAAATCGAAATTTCTTCACCACATAATTCTTTTAATGTAATTCCCTTATAGATTCTTGCTCTTTTTATTTTTTCTCCTGTTGATAATATTTCCATAATTCCCCCTAATTTAGTTATTTAGTATACCTAAATTTCTAAATATCTTAATACCTTCATTTAGATATTTAGCTGCTTCATAATCTTTTTTAATTCCTATGTAATATCTACCTAAAAGTATTGATAATTCCGCCATTTTCTTATAAAGACCATTTGCTTTAGCTAAATTAAATGTTTCTAACAATATATTTTCTGCTTCATCTTGCATTTCTTTAATAATATATGCTCTATACCAAAATAAATTTTGTTCTATTACCTGTTCAATATTTGTTTCATCAATTAAACTTCTTATTTCTTCTAATACTTTTTCACACTTTTCTATTTCCTTAATTTTAATATATCCTTCACAAATATTAAGCATTGTTTCTACTACATCTTTATCGTTACTTCTCATCCTTATTTGCTTTGCAGTATTATAATGCTTAAATGCTTCCTCTATATTATCAAACTCAAAAAATAATTTACCTAAATTATTTTCAATACTTGAAACATTCTTTTCTGCTTCTAATTCCTTATATACCTCTAATGACTTTTTAGAATATTTTATTGCATTTGCAATGTCTCCCTTTTTGTTATATTCCTTAGATAATGATATTAATGACTTACCATATTCTCTTCTATCTTGAACTTGTTCAAACTTTTGCTTTGCTAAAAAAGTATACTCTAAGGACTTATTTGTATCATCTATTTTAAAATAACTTTCAGCCATTTCATAATATATTTCTCCTAATAAAGAATCATTTCCAATATCATTATATAAATATACCTTTTCTGCTTGTTTTAAATAACTTATTGCAGAATGATATGCTTTTAAGCTTAATGTTATTTTTCCTAAGTTAAGAAACGTCTTTATAATTTGTTCAAAATTATTTCTTTTTATAAATATAACATTTGCAGATAAATATAATTGTTGAGCTAATACTAATTCATTTTTTGCATTGCATATATTTGCTCTTAAAAATAAATTTTTTGCTTTTCTATATTCTAACTTATATTTTTCTGCATAAAATAATGCATTTTCTATATATTCCTCAGCACTAATATAATCTTCATTTAAAATATATGTTTCTGCACTTTGTTCATAATATATGCATATTTTTTCAGCCTGAGTTTCTTCTGATTCCATTAAATATTCTACTGATGTCTGTAGAGCATTTGCCAAATACTCTAATAAATCCATAGATGGATTCGATCTCCCTGACTCAACTAAACTAATTTGTCCTGGTGTAATTCTATCCCCTGCTAAGTCCTTTAGTGTCATTTTCTGTTCTTTTCTTCTTCTTTTTATCTTTTCACCTAAAGTAAGTATCTCCATGGCATAATCTTCCTTTACCAACATTTATATTAATTGCAAATTTTATTTATATTACTTATTATACCATAAAAAAAACAAAAAAATATTTTTTTTGACTTTTATATTCAATTATATTTAAAATAATTAAAAAAACTGTTATAGAATACCATAACAGTTTTAATTATTTTAATTAATATAATCTAAAATATTATCATATGCGTCCTCAGCTACTCCTTTAATTTTCCTCCTTGTTTTTCTTATATTTCTTTGAGTCTTTCTATCTAACTCTGGTAAAACCATTATTCCTATTGCAACACCAAAAATAGTTCCTATTGCTAAACTTTTAATTACTTTTCCCAAAAATAACACCTCTTTTTTATTTTTCTAAAAATAGTATGTGTATTTTTTTTCAAAATAATCATCATTTTATCCCTAATGCCTCTTTAGCAAGTTTATCTGCTAAATCATTATATTTATGTCCTGAGTGACCTTTTATTTTTTTAAATCTTATATTTATTTCCTTCATTTTATTTTGCATATATTCATTATATTCAGAAGTTATTTTATTATTTCTTTTCCAAGTTCCTAATGCCCATGATTCAATCCCTTGATAATCATATGCTATTGTAACCTCTTTATAATTATTATTAATAGCAAATTCCACAGCCATTTTTGCTCCTAATACCTCACCAGATACATTTCTTAAAGCAATTGCTTCTTTATCAAATCCAATTCCTTTATCTTCATAAATTATCTTTCCATCATTAACAGCAACTAATCCATAAGAAAAATTCCCTTTATCAACAGTAAAACTTCCATCTACATATATAAACAATCCACTTTCACTTTCTTCATCTTGAATATTTTCTAGTTTCTTTCCTTGTGAATTTAGTGAAATAAACTCTTTAGCTTCTTTTTCAGTAGTAAAGCTTTTATATATAGCTCCCTTAAATCCTATTACCTCCTTTTTACATTCATCCCATGAAGTATAAATTTTAGGTATTACTGATTTCCCCTTATAAACAGCATAATATTTCAAAATATATTTTCTCCTTTTTCATAATTATTTACTACTAAATTACACAGATAATAATTCTTCTAAAACCTTACAAATACTATTAATATTCTTTGCCCCAGTAAAGTTAGTAGCATATTCAACAACATTTTTTAAAACTATTAAAATATCATTTTTTCCTTGCCAATTTTCTAAAATAACATTTAATGGAACTTCTGTCATTATAATATTTAATGCAAAAATTCCTATTGCAATATCATCTACTTTTCCTATAAAAGGTATCTTATCCGGTATAATATCACAAGGTACTGTAATATAAGCAACTGCACCTGATATTATAATCTTGGTTTTCATACTTACTCTCTTATCTTTAAGAAGCCTATATATTAATGTTGCTATATCAGGTAATACAAATATGTAATCACTATATTTTTTAACTCCTATTGGCATTTTACCCTTAATTTTTTCTCTTCCTTTAGCATAAAAATCATTTATTTTTATTAATTCTTCTTCATTATATTCTTGCTCTTGTTCATTTTCAAAACTTAATAACTCTACTTCTTTTTTTAATTCTCCACTTAATGAAATTTTAGCATTTATTAACTCCAAATTAAGTACTCCATAAGTACAATAAATACTATATATATCAAAATCTACATAAGGTATGTCTTTTAATAAATATTTATACTGTATAATTACCTTTCCCTTTTCATAATGTATTCCTTTATCTTTTAATGACTTTAATATAAATTTCAATGCCACTTTCCTTACAAATGAAGGTATTCCAACATTTAAAATCTTAACCCCCGTTACTTCCCCTTTAGTTAATCCATTTTCCATGGAATTAAATTTAACTTTAACTTCAAATTTAATAATAACTCCTTTTGAAAATGAACCTATTATTTTAATATCATCATTAATTTCAACTTTTTTAATATCTATCTCTTTAATTGATACAAAGTCATTATATATACTTAATAAATTTTCTCCTGTTAATCCTACATTTATACTATTTATATTCATAACTTGTCCCCTTTCTTTCAAAAAAGTTTAAATTTATCTTGCTTGCTCATTAATACATCTATATTTATACATAATATACAGTATACTTTATTTATATTAAATTTAAAAGCTTGTATTTACATACTTTAATTTTAAAATACTAAAAGGGATTTACAAACTTCAATGTAAATCCCTTACCTATCTTAAGCCCCTTTGTAATAATTAACTCCCCTATTAATTATTATAATATTTATTGCTTTTAAATTAAAATACTGGTACAACTGCGCCTTTATATTTTTCATTTATAAAATCTCTAACTTCTTCTGAAGTAAGAGCTTCTGTTAAATCTTTAATTTTTTGAGTATTTTCATTCCCCTCTTTAACAGCTAAAATATTTCTTCTTTCTTTTAAGCTTTCTATATTTTTATCTTCTGCATAAAATGCATTTTTATTAACATCAAGACCAGCTTCTAAAGCATAATTACCATTAATAACTGCTATATCAACATCTTCTAAAACTCTTGGTAAAGTAGCTGCTTCTAATTCCTTAAATTCTAAGTTTTTAGGATTTGAAGTAATATCAGCTATAGTTATTAATTCTCCATCCTTAACTTCAATTAATCCAGCTGCTGCTAATACTCTTAAAGCTCTTGCTTCATTCGATGGATCATCTGGTACTGCTACTAATGCTCCCTCTTCAACCTCATCTACACTTTTATATTTTTTTGAAAAAGCTCCCATTGGCTCTAAGTGAATTTCTGCTGTATATGTTAAATGTGTTCCATTATCTGCATTAAATGAATTCAAGTATGCAATATGTTGAAAGTAATTTGCATCTAATTCCCCATTTTCTAATGATGTATTTGGTAATACATAATCAGTAAATTCAACTATTTCTACTTTATATCCTTTTGCTTCTAAAAGTGGCTTTGCAACTTCCATTATTTCTTCATGAGGAACTGGTGATACCCCAACTTTTATTACTTTATCATCCCCATTTGAAGAATTACTACCTCCACATCCAATTAATCCAATTGATAATATTCCTGCTACTATAGCAGTTAAAATACTTCTCTTTTTCATTTTTAAATTCCCCCTAAATTTATCATAAATATTTTAATTAACTTAATTTTTTATATAAATAATTACCTAAGCTTTGAAGCCCTTGAACCATTATTATTAAAATAATTACTGTAACTATCATTACATCCGTTTGATATCTTTGATACCCATAACTTATTGCTACTTTTCCTAATCCTCCAGCTCCAACACTTCCTGCCATTGCTGAATATCCTATTATATTTATAATAGTTAAAGTTAATCCTGATATAATTGATGGTACTGCTTCTTTTAACATTACTTTAAATATTATTTGAGTATTTGATGCACCAAATGATTTTGCAGCTTCTATTACGCCTGAATCAACTTCCTTTAAAGATGATTCAATTATTCTTGCAACAAACGGAGCTGCTGCTATTGTTAATGGCACTATTGCTGCTGCTTCACCTATTGGTGTACCTACAATAGCTCTAGTTAATGGAATAATAAATACTATTAAAATTATAAATGGAAAACTTCTTAATACATTTATTATTAAATCTAATACATTATATATTATCTTATTTGGCTTTAATCCTTTTGGAGATGTAACAGTTACAACTATCCCTAGTATAAACCCTAATATACTTGCAAATAATGTTGAGAAAAACACCATATAAACTGTTTGTCCAACAGCTTGAATCATAACATCAATAATTTTACTATCCATCTTATAACACCTCCAATATAATATCTTTTGATGATAAATATTTCATTACTTCTTCTCTATCTTTTTCATTTATATTTATAGTTAATGTTCCTAAAACATTATTTCTAAACTTCTCTAACTTTCCTCCAACTATTGAAAAATCAATATTAAGTTCTCTTGCCATCTTTGTTATAAGAGCATTTTCTGAAGAATCACTAGGGAAGAATAACTTAATATTTACCCCACTTTTAGGTAATGCATCATCATCATCTTCTTCTCCCAAGAATTTCTTTAATGACACTTCTGGTTTAAGGAATACTTCTTCTGCTTTCCCTTCTGCTACAAGTACTCCCCCTTGAAGCAAAGCAACCTTTTGGCATATTTGTTTTACAACCTCCATTTGATGTGTAACAATAACTATAGTAATTCCTAATTTTTTATTAATATCTTCTAATAATGCAAGAATATCCTTAGTTGTTTTAGGATCTAATGCTGATGTTGCTTCATCACATAAAAGTATTTTAGGCTCTAATGCTAATGCTCTTGCAATTGCTACTCTTTGTTTTTGACCACCGCTTAATTCTGATGGCTTACTCTTTGCCTTTTCTGAAAGACCTACAACTTCAAGTAACTCATTAACCCTTTTATTTATAAATGATTTATCATATCCCCATACCTCTAATGGTAAAGCTACATTTTGAAATACATTTTTTCTACTTAGAAGATTAAATCCTTGAAATATCATACCTAATTCTTTTCTTAATTCTCTTTTACCCTTTTCACTTAAAAGCCTTACTTCTTTGTCCATAACTTTAACTGAACCTTCATTATAATCTTCTAATGCATTTATACATCTTAAAAGAGTAGATTTTCCAGCTCCACTATGACCTATAAGTCCATAAATTTCACCTTCGCTTATATTTAAGGAAATATCTTTTAACACTTCTGTATTTTCAAAACTTTTCTTTACATTTTGCATTTTAATCATAGATGTCCACCTCCATATTTTACTAAGTAGTCAATTTAAATAAACAAAAAAACACGCTAGAGAATAAACTCAAGCGCGCTATAAAATTCACTACTAATTTACTCTCTCATCATTCAGTTATAAAACTGCAGGAATTAGCACCACGTCTACCAGTTGCAAGTGACAAGTGACAAGTGACAAATCATTAATTTAAATTTGTCACTTGTCACTTATCACTTGTCACTATTGACAGGTTGCCGGGTTTCACAGGGCCAGTCCCTCCACCACTCTGGATAAGATTCAAATATTAACTTGTTTTGTTAATAATAATATATAATAGTTCTTCCTTTTTGTCAATAATTTCTTTATAAAATTTTTCACCTTATTCAAAGATTTAAAATTCAGTTACTTCCTCTTCTATTTTTATAAGTTCTGCATCAGTATTGTCTTCCACAAAATCTAAAATAAAATTTATATAAGAGATGTTTACTATCTTATTCTTTTTAATTATTTTAAGTTACTACAATTTTTATTTTATTATTTTCTATAACACTCTAAGTATGAGAGCTTCTATCTTATGCTTTCAATTAATTTTATAAAATCTACCTCATTACTTTTATCAAGATATATATCTATTAAAGTTTTGGTAGGCATATTTATATATCCCTTTTTCCCATTTATTAAGATATCTGCTAATTTAGCTTTAAAATTTTCTTCATCTGATTTTAATTCATTTATAATTTCATTAATTTCACATTTTGCTAAATCATCTATTATTTTTTTCCTTAAATCTTCATTAAACTTTTCAGCAATTCTTCTTTCTTCTTCACTTAATCCTGATATATCATTATTTAATAAACTAAAAATATCCATAATCCCTTTACTCCATTATTTCATTTAATTATTAAATATTCATTTTGCTTTTTATTCTCTTTCTTTCTATTTTCTCTTGCATTTCATCCTTATGTGTTTTTGTTTGACTTGATATATTAAGCAATACTCCAATTGCAGCTAAATTAAACACAAGTGATGTTCCACCATAGCTTATAAATGGTAAAGGTACTCCTGTAACTGGCATACTTCCAGTAACAACAGCTATATTAATTACAACTTGCACAGCTATTACAGAAATAATACCAGTAGCTAAAAGCCTACCATATTTATCTTTAGCTCTCATTGCAACATTAATTCCTGCTACTATTAATACTAAAAATACAGAAATTATTATTATAGCTCCAATAAGCCCTAATTCTTCACATATAATTGCAAAAATAAAATCATTATGTGGTTCAGGCATATATAATGCCTTTTGCTTAGAATTTCCTAATCCAACACCAAATAAGCCACCTGTCCCTATTGCATAAAGTGAATGAACTAATTGATACCCCTCATCAGTTGCATATTTCCAAGGATTTATAAAGCTTATAAATCTCTTCATTCTATAACCAGAAGTAACAATAGCTATTAAAACTCCTATTCCACCTAACCCCATTAATATACCAGTGATTTTTCCACTCATTCCTTCTGAAAAAACTATAATAAATGCTACAAACATTATAATAGCTGAAATACTTAAGTTATTTTCCGCCAAAACCAATCCTGAAAATACTAATGCAAATGATAAGTATATTATTGAAGCAAACCACTTTTCTTTAATTTGTCCATATTGTTCAATAACCATTGCTAGAAAGAATACAATCATATATTTCGCAAGTTCTGATGGTTGAAATGACACTCCCATAATTTTAATCCAACGAGTTGCCCCATTAATATTACTACCTATAAATAAAACTGCAATTAAAGTTATAAGCGTTATTACATACCCTGGAAGTGCTACCTTTTTCCAAAAATGATAATCAACAAATGTAAATATAAGCATAGCTATTAATCCCACTGGAGCCCATGTTAACTCTTTACTTAAAAAATAAAAAACATTTTTATGCTTATATAATGCATCATAATAACTTGCTGAAAAAACCATTATTATTCCAATAGCAACTAATACTAAGACAGAACAAAATATATATAAATCTATCCCTTTATATTTATTTTTCTTTCTAATTTTTTTCTTTTTCCTTACATTTCCCTTTTTTATATTTTTCCCATTATTTTTCATATTACCTTCCTCAGAATATAATTAATACTCAAATTCTTTATTTAGTGTTATAGTAACTTTAGTTCCTTTAACCACCTTATTCCCACTTGCTATACTTTGAGAATGAACATTTCCTTCTCCTTCAAATTCACATATAATCCCTAAATTATTTAAAATTTCACTAGCAAATTCCTTTGTGCTTCCTTTTAAGTCTGGCATTATGACTTCTTTATTAATTTGATTACTATCTTTTGCTGTTATAGTAATAGTTGTGCCTTCTTTAACAGTTGATCCTGGATAAGTTTCCATTGAAACTATAGTTTTACCATTTCCTTTAATTTCTGCTTCAAGATTATTGGCTTTTAATATTTGTTTTGCTTCATCAATAGATTTTCCTCTTACATCTGGAATTATTACATTTTTATAAATTGAAAATCTTTCTTTTGCCAAAGGAGAATCCATATATTTAAACACTTCCTCAAATAACTCTTTCATTAATGGCGCTGCAACTTCCCCTCCATAATAAGCTCCATTACTTGGTTCATCTACAGCTATAAATACTGTTATTTGTGGATTTTCTATTGGTGCAAGCGCTATCATAGATGAAATATATTTATCCTTTGAATAAGTTCCTGTATTAGGATCAACTTTTTGTGCTGTACCAGTTTTTCCTCCAACATTATATCCTTGTACAAATGCACCATCTGGCCCATCTTTAGTTACAGTCCTTTCTAAATAACTTCTAATTAATGCAGTGCTTGAATCTGTTAATAAATCTTTTTTTACACTAACCTTTACTTCTTCATCTATTACTCTATTTCCACCTTCATCTTCATGAGAAATTTCCTTTACTATATGTGGTTGTATTAAATCTCCACCATTTGCAATCGCATTAAAAGCTGCCATAAGTTGTAATGATGTTACTGTATTAGTTTGTCCAAATGATATTGTTGCTAAATCTATAGCAGAAACTGTATCACTTGATTTAACTATGCCTGATGCTTCTCCTGGTAAATCAATTCCCGTTGTTTTACCAAAACCTAATTTATAAATATATTCATTTAGCTTTTCAATTCCAAGTCTTTCTCCAATTTCCATCATTCCAACATTACAAGAATTTTTTAATACTTCAGCTAAAGTTTGAGTTCCATGGCCTTCACGTTTCCAGCATTTAACTGTTGTATTTCCAAATTTAACTCCACCATTACATACAAATGTATCACTATCACTAACTACTCCTTCTTGCAGTGCTGCAATCATAGTAACTATTTTAAATGTAGACCCTGGCTCAAACGTATCACTTACAAGCCAATTTCTCCACATATTTTGTATTTGATCATTTTCAGTTTCTCCATCAAAGGACTCATATCCCATGTATGGAGTGTTTGGATCATAATCTGGCTTATTTACCATTGCAAGAATTTCTCCATTATTAGGATCCGTTATAAGAACATGAACACCTTTTGCATTATGTTCTTTCAATCCCTTTTGTGCTATCTTTTCAGCTACATATTGTAAATTTTCATCTACCGTTAATACTATATCATTACCATCTATAGGTGGTGTAAATTTATATGTTTCAAAAGGAAGTCTATTTCCCCAACTATCATAACCACCAATTTTCATTCCTGATATACCAGCCAAATATTCATCATATTGTAATTCTATACCTGTTAAGCCTACTCCTTCTGAATTAATTCCCCCTAATGCACTTGCTAAAAAATTTCCATTAGGATAATATCTCTTAACATCCCTAGATACTATTAAACCATATATATCTAAATCATCTGCACTATCTGCAATATCCTTAGTAATTCCTCTTACTAATGGTGCATATGTTGCATCACTTCCATCACTATTTTTTCTATTTAATGCCTTTAAAATATCATCATAACTTACTTCTGAAACAACACCTGAAATTTGCTTTGCTATTTCTTCTTTAGTTACTTCACTCTTTTTCATATGAGTTTTAATGGCATCTAAATCAAAATCTAATCGATAAACATTTGCTGAAGATACTAATATAGATTCATTTCTATCTAAGATATCACCCCTAGTTGCAGTTACACTTATTTCCTTCTGCCACTCTGTATTTGCCTTAGCTTCTAAATATCTTCCCTTTACTAAAGTTAGCCATCCCAATCTGGCAACTAATAAACCTAATAAGCAAAACACTATAAGGTAAACTAAACTTACTCTTTGCTTATAGTTTAATGTTTTTTTGTTATTATTTTTGATTTTCTTTTTGCTTACCATCCATTTATCTCCCATCATAGATTAAACATATATAATACATAATTATTATTCTACTACATTTTCCTATATATCAAAAGATACTAACATTAATATTCTCTATTTTTAGAGTAAATTTTATATAAATTTTACTCTAAAAATACAAAAAGCCCATAACCAAAAGTTATAGTGCTTTTTCTATAAAATTATATTTATTTGTCTTTATTATATATTTCTTTGTCTACTTTATTGAAACTTTTACCTACAGCAACTGCAGTAACCATTGTTCCATTTACGTTTAACATAGTACGACCCATATCTAATATTGGATCAATTGCAATTATTCCTCCAGCTAATGGGAAATATGCACCCATTCCCATACCTGATATTGCAACAGAAACAGCCATTGTTGCACTTCCTGGCAGTCCAGCAATACCTAATGATCCAATTACAATTATTACAATAAGCATTCCATAGAAGCTAACATCCATTTTAGTTCCTGACATATTAGCTAATGTAACTGCCATTAATGCTGGATAAATTGCAGCACATCCATTCATCCCCATATTAGACCCTAAACTTCCAACAAATGAAGCTATTCCATTATCAACACCCATTTTATCAGTTAATGCTTCTATAGTAACTGGTAAAGTACCAAGGCTAGAACGAGAAGTAAATGCTAATATTAATGGTTCCATTGCATTTTTTACATAAATAATAGGATTTAATCCTAATATAGCTATTATTATTAAATGAATTATAAATACTATAATAATACTTACATAAAGTGCAAGTATAAATCCAACAACTTCTTTTATTGCTGATATTCCTCTTCCTGCAATTGTATTTGCAAGTAAAGCAACTACAGCATAAGGCATAAATTTAATTACAGTCATAGCAAGACTAGTGATAATCTTATATGATGCATTAACTAAATCAGTTACTGGTTGAATTACATCACTATATTTTTTATTTAATATTTTCATTGAGTTACCAATAAAAGCTGCAAATATTACAACAGCAACTACATTACCTTCTGCCATTGCTGCAACTGGATTAGATGGAAGTAATCCTCTTAATGTATCTACAACTGGAGTTATTTCTCTAATTTCATTTGTACCTTCAATTATAGTTGAAGAAACTCCAAGCTTAAACAGGTTACCTACCACAACTCCTACTATTGCTGCTATAGTAGTAGTTCCTAATAATGTTAAAATTGATCTTGTTGTTAACTTTCCTAGATTTTCCTCAGCTTTCATATTTATAATAACTCTAATAATAGATACAAATATTAAAGGAACTACAAGCATCTTTAATAAATCCATAAACCCATAACCAACAAGTCCATACCACTTGTTTACTTCAGTAATCCATTGAACTTCTCCTGGATTATTTGGAAATCCTGCAACTACCTGAATTATTACTCCTAATATTAACCCAACAATAGTTGAAACTATCATTCTTGTTGAAAATTTAACTTTTTTCTTAGCCATAACATTTACACCAAATAATACAGCTAAAAGAACAATAATAAACGCTACTGTTTTAAAACTTGTAATCATTATAAAATCTGATAAAAAAGTACTATTCATTTTTCCCTCCTATATATTTAATATTTAAATTTTAAAATTTAGTAACTATATATTACATTAAAAATTTATATTATTCTAGTAAAAATTTCTACATTTTTTTCTTTTTTTCTCATGTATATTTAAGAACTTTAATAAATTTATTTATATAATTTATATCTCTTTTCCTACTTATCCTATCGGTAATATATTAATAATATATCATCTTCAATTTTTTGTCAATATGTTCACCTTATCAAAAATAAAGACAGGTAACTACTTGTTATCTACCTGTCTTTAAATTATTATAATAAATTTACTAATTCTTGTGGAGTTCTAATTATATAATCTGCTCCTGCACTTTTTAACTCCTCTTCTCCTCTAAATCCCCATGCTACTCCTATAGACTTTACCCCTGCATTTTGTGCGGTTTTCATATCAACATCTGAATCTCCAACATATATACATTCTTCTTTAGTCACATTTAAATATTCCATAACTTCATATACTGTTTTTGGATCTGGTTTAACAGCATGATTAGGTCTTTGTCCATATGTAACTTCAAAATCATTTCCAAAATATCTATTTACAGTTTCTCCTGCAAATTCATCTGGCTTATTTGATACAACTGCTAATTTAATATTCTTAATTTTTAACTCCTTAATTAGTTCATATATACCATCATATGGCTTTGTTGTATCATGCATATGCTCACCATAATATTCATCAAATAATTTTAAAACTTTTTCTATAGCTTCTTCATTATTTTTATCTTCTTCTGGTAATATACGCTTCATTAAAATATATCTTCCACTTCCAACAAATCTTATATAATCTTTAATTGGATGCTCATTATATCCACAGCTTCTTAATGCAAAATTACTTGCATTTGCTAAATCTTCTAATGTATTTAGTAACGTTCCATCTAAATCAAAAATTACTGCTTTAATCATCTTTTCTCCTCTTTACAAATAATTAAAATAAAAATCAAAATACAATACATTTATTATATCATAATTAAATATTATGTTTTTGCATTTAAAGATAAAAGCCTAATACTCTTATACAATCTTTGTATAAAAATATTAAGCCTATTATCATTTCTTATTATACTTTTCATTAAAATTCTTCAATACTTTTTCTTTCACCTTTAAAATTATTTATTTTATTTCTTCTTTTTGATAATTCATTATTTAATTCTCCTAAATTAATTTCCTTTTCTGCCATGAGTACAAGAATATGATAAGTTAAATCACAAATTTCACTTATAATTTCATCTTTATCATTTCCCTTAGCAGCAATTATAACTTCAGTACACTCTTCTCCAACTTTTTTTAATATTTTATCAATACCTTTATTAAATAAGTATTTAGTATACGAACCCTCTTCAGCATTTACTTTTCTTTCTTTAATAATCTCATATAAATCATCTAATACCAATTTTATTTTATCCTCCTAAAAAAACAGCTTTTATTTCCAGTATGACAAGCTCCTCCCCTTTGAATAACTTTAATTAATAATGTATCATTATCACAATCTGCCCATATTTCCTTTACTTCTTGAAAATTACCGGAGGTAGCACCTTTATTCCACAATTCATTTCTACTTCTACTATAAAACCATGTTTTATTATTTTTTAAAGTAAGATTAAAACTCTCTTGTGACATATATGCAAACATCAACACTTCATTACTTTCATAATCCTGGATAACTACAGGTATTAGACCATTACCTTTTTCAAAGTCTAAACTTATTTTTTCCATATAATATCTCCTATAATCATATTTTGTTAAGACTTTAAATTCTTACTGCTATTCCCATTTCCCTTAAATAAAGTTTTACTTCTTTAATACTTAACTCTCCATAATGAAACAATGAAGCTGCCAATGCAGCATGAGCTTTTCCTTCTATAAATACATTTTCGAAATCTTTTAAAGAGCCTCCTCCACCAGATGCAATTACTGGTACGTTAGTTGCCTCACTAACTTTTCTTGTAAGTTCTAAATCAAATCCATTTTTAGTTCCATCACTATCCATTGAAGTTAATAATATTTCTCCAGCACCTAATTTAGTTGCTTCCTCTATCCACTTAATAACATCTATTCCTGTATCAATTCTTCCTCCATTAATAAATACATTCCACCCACTATTATCAAATTTCTTTTTTGCATCTACAGCTAATACTATGCATTGTTTTCCAAAGTAATAAGCCCCTTCTTTTATTAATTTCTTATTTTTTACTGCTGAGGAATTTAAACTTACCTTATCAGCTCCAGCTCTTAATATTCTTTTTATATCATCTATATCTTTTAATCCTCCACCTACAGTAAAAGGTATAAAAATTCTTTCAGCAACTTGTTGAACAACACTTTCCATTATTCCTCTTCCTTCATGAGTAGCCGTAATATCTAAAAAAACAATCTCATCTGCACCTTGCTTATAATAATATTCTCCAAGTTCTACTGGATTTCCAACTTCTTTTATTCCTACAAAATTTATTCCTTTAACAACCTTACCGTTTCTTACATCTAAACAAGGGATTATTCTCTTTGTATGCATTAATCTCCCCCCAAATTTAATTATTAATTTTCCTTACATAAATCAATTGCTTCTTTTAAATTTATATGTTTTGAATACAATGCTTTTCCAATAATTACTCCATATATATTCAAATTTTTCAATTCTCTAATATCATCAATTTTAGCTATTCCTCCAGATGAAGTTATATTCATACATATATTTTCATTTAATTTCTTTAGCATACCTATATTTACACCTTGTAATGTTCCATCCCTACTAATATCAGTTAATATAATATTATCTACACCCATTTTTTCCATTTCTTTAGAAAAATCAATATAATTAAATTTACTTTCCTTTAGCCATCCTCTTCCACATAAATAGCCATTTTTACAATCAACTCCAATTGAAATTTTATCACCAAATTTATCTAAAGCCCTCTTAACAAAATCTAAGTTCTCAATTGCTACAGTACCTAATATTACTCTACTTATTCCATTATCTATTAAATATTTAATATTTTCATATGTTCTTATTCCACCACCAACTTCAATTGGTAAATTAACAGATTTAGCAACTTCAATAATTATTTTATTATTTATTAACTTCCCCTTTTTAGCACCCTCTAAATCTACTAAATGAATATATTCAGCTCCTGCTATTTCAAAATTTTTAGCTATTTTTAAAACATCTTGCCCAACTACTTCCTTCTTATTATAATCACCTTGATAAAGTCGAACTGGTTTTCCATCTATAATATCTATTGCTGGAATTATAATCATTTACTTAACACCCCAAAATTTTTAAGTATTTTTAATCCAACCTCACCACTTTTTTCAGGATGAAATTGCATACCATATACATTTCCTTTATTAACTATTCCAGGTATATTAATATCTCCATATTTTGAATATGCAATTAAATTTTCATCTATCATTTCTGTTGCCATAAAACTATGAACATAATAAACAAAACTTTCTTTATTAATATTATTAAGTATTTTATTTTCTCTATTAAACTCTAGTCTATTCCATCCTATATGAGGAATTTTAAGATTTTCTTTAGAATTCATAAGTTTAATCTTTCCCTCTATAAATCCAAGTCCTTTTCTTAGTTCACATTCATATCCTTCTTCAAAAAGCATTTGCATACCTAAACAAATTCCAAGCAACGGGCATCCATCATTAACTTTTTTTCTTATTGGTAAAATTAAATCAAGATTTTGCAAATTATCCATTGCATCCTTAAAGGCACCCACCCCTGGCAAAATCAATTTATCTGCCATTTCTATATCTGTTACTTCACTAGAAATTTGACAATCAAAATTAACTTTTTTCAATGCATTATACACACTTTTTAAATTTCCCATACCATAATCAATAATTGTAATCATATTTCCTCCAAATTTTTATTACAATTTAAATAATTCCTTTTGAAGAAGGAATTATATTTCCTTCAATATTAATGGCTTCTTTTAATGCTCGTCCAACACACTTGAAGATTCCCTCTATTTTGTGATGGTCATTTTCACCATATAAAACTTTTATGTGTAGTGTAATACCAGCATTAAATGCAACAGCTCTAAAAAATTCTTTAACCATTTCTGTGGAAAAGTTTCCTATACTTTCCCTTTTAAATCCTGCCTCAAAATGTAAATAACTTCGTCCACTAATATCTAAAGATACCATAACTAAAGATTCATCCATTGGCAAAAAAAACGTTCCATATCTTTTTATGCCCTTCTTATCACCTAATGCTTCATTTATACTTCTTCCTAAAGCAATACCTATATCTTCAATTAAATGATGATCACAAACCTCAATATCTCCTTTTGAATCTAATTCAATATCTATATTACTATGAAATGCTAATAAACTTATCATATGATTTAAAAAACCTACCTCAGTTTTTACAACACTTGTACCATTTCCATCTAAATTTATTTTTAAGTTAATATTTGTTTCATTAGTTTTTCTACTAATCTGTGACAATCTCTTCATAACTCTCCCCCAAACTGTAAATTATATTTTCTATAATATTTACTATTAAATCATTTTCCATTGGTGATCCTACAGTCAATCTGAAACTATCATCATTAAAATATCTTGCTAATACTCCATTTTGCTCAAAAACCTCTTTTAATATATCCTTAATTCTTGATCTACCAAATATAAAGTTAGCTTTTGACTTATAAAATTCAATTTTTTTATTGCTTTTTATTTCTATTTCTTTTAAATTCTTATATAACCGTTCTCTTTCATATACAATTTCTTCAACATTTTTTAATATTCTTTCTGGATGCTTTAAAACTACACATCCTACCATTTGAGAAAAAGTATTTAAATTATAAGGAGTCTTATTAATTCTTAATTTATTTATCAAATGTTTATTTGCAATTAAAAATCCAATTCTTAATGCTGCTAATCCCCATGCTTTAGATAATGTTCTAGTAACAATTAAATTTTTGTATTTTTCTATATATCCAATCATACCTTGTCCATAAAATTCATAATAAGCCTCATCAACAACTATTAAAATATCCTTAAATGCTTCTAAAATAAATATGATTTCATCATTACTAATTACATGTCCTGATGGATTATTAGGATTAGAAAAAATTATAAGATTTGGATTTACCCTTCTACCATATTCAATAAACCTAGCAACCGAAAAACTTCCATCATTTTCTGTATTATATTTTTTTACAACTCCCTCATTTAAAGATGTATAAAAATCATACATTGAAAAATCTGGATTAATAGTTAAAACTACTTTTTTCTTAGTAATTTTATAATTTATTATTAATGAAATCATTTCATCTGAACCATTTCCTGCAATAACATTTTCTTCACTTATACCAACTACCTCTGCATAAGCCTTCCTTAAATTCAAACTTTCATCATCTGGATATCTATTAAAATTTATTTTTTTTATTTCTTTGATAATTTCATCTAATTCATTTTTTTCAATATTTTTACAACTTTCATTTCCATTTATTCTTATACCTACTTTATCATTCATTACACTTTTATACTGTTTAATTTTTTTCATTTTCTAACCTCACTCTTATAGAATTTGCATGAGCTGTTAGACCTTCCTCATTTGCAAACCTAATTACTTTTTTCCCATCTTCATATAAAGCTTTTTTAGAATAAAATAAAAATGATGACTTCTTTAAAAAGGTATCAACAGATAATGGTGATGAAAATTTTGCTGTTCCTCCAGTTGGCAATACATGATTTGTTCCTCCAAAATAATCTCCAATTGGCTCTGGAGTATATTCTCCTAAAAAAACAGAACCAGCATTTTTTATCTCTCCTAGATATTCCATTGGATTTTCTATTAAAAGTTCTAAATGCTCAGGTGATATTAAATTAGATAGTTTTATACATTCATCGAGATTATTACATATTATTATTTTTCCATAATCATTTAACGATTTTTCAATTATTTCTTTTCTTGAAAGGGATTTTAATTGAATATTAATTTCTTTTTCAACTTTTAATGCTAACCTTTTAGATGTTGTTAATAAAATTGATGAAGCAGCTTCATCATGTTCAGCTTGTGACATCATATCTGCTGCAATATATCTTGGATTTGCACCTTCTTTAGCTATTATTAAAATCTCACTAGGACCTGCAACCATATCTATCCCAACAACTCCATAAACTTGGCTCTTTGCTTCTGCAACATATGAGTTTCCTGGTCCTACAATCATTGAAACTGGCTCAATACTTTCAGTTCCATAAGCTAAAGCAGCAATCGCTTGTGCTCCTCCAATTTTATAAATTTTATTTATCCCACAAACCCTTGCTGCCACTAATATATTACTATTTACTTTATTATTATAATTAGGAGGAGTTGCTATTATAATATCTTGTACCCCTGCCACCTGCGCTGGAATAATATTCATTAATACTGAAGAGGGATAAGCTGCCTTTCCACCAGGAACATATACTCCTACACTATCAACTGGAATTATTCTTTGCCCCATATAAATTCCTAATTCCTTTTGATAAATATATCCCGTCTCTTTTTGTTTTTCATGATATTTAGTAATATTATTTTTACATTCTTCTAATATCCTTATCATTGTTTTATCACATTGTTTGTAAGCTTCTTCAATTTCTTCATTTGAAATTAAAAAATCTTTTAATTCTACATTATCAAATTTTAATGTATATTCTCTTAGTGCTTTATTTCCATGTAATTTAATATTTTCTATAATTTCTTCAACACTTTTTCTTATATTTATTGTATTGCTTCTTCCCTTTAAATTTTTTATAATTTCATTTATATTATTATTGTTTACATTTATTATGCTTATCATATTAACTTGCCCCCTTTAATGTTATATAATAAACACTATTTACTACTTACACTCCTTATTTTATCTATAAAATTATTTATTTCTTTTTTTTTCAATTTAAAACTAGATTTATTTACTATAACTCTAGTGCTAATATCACAAATTTCATCTACAACAATTAATCCATTTTCTTTTAATGTTATACCTGTTTCCATTATATCTACTATACCTTCTGATATTCCTAATATAGGTGAAAGTTCTACTGACCCCTCAATTTTTATAATTTCAACATCCATTCCCTTGCTTTCAAAATATCTTTTTGCAACCTTTGGATATTTTGTACCTATTTTTATATGTCCTATTTTCTTAAAAATATCAATATTAGGAAGTGTTGCTACTATGAATTTGCATTTACCAATTTTCAAATCTAATAATTCATAATAATCTCCTTCTCTTTCTAATAAAGTATCTTTTCCAACTACTGCAATATCAGCTACTCCATGTTCTACATAAGTAACCGTATCATTTGCTTTTACTAAAAAATATCTTATATCATTTAAATTATCATTAAAAACTAATTTTCTTCCCTTATCTTTTAATTCATCAACAGAAAAATTTGATTTTTCTAATACTTTTACTAATTCCTTTTCTATTCTACCTTTTGTTAAAGCTATACTAATCAATCCCCAACCCCCTTATTTATAAATTATTTCTATTTTTTGCCCATTTCTAGTTTTATCTATAGCTTCTTTTAATACATTTAAGTAATCCTCCTTATTTAAATGTATTTTTTCAACATTACTTTTTTCCTTATAATCACAAGAATCTAAAAGTAAATTCGTATCTACTGAAAATCCTATAGCTGGCATACTTTTACTAAATTCATCCAATAAATTGTCATATCTTCCACCTCTAAGAACAGTAGAGCCTATTTCATTAACATAGCCCTTAAAGATAATTCCTGAATAATAATTAACTCTTGGAACCATGCTCATATCAACAGAAATATATTTTTCATATCCTAATTTACTTAAATCTAAATATAACTGTTCTAAACATTTTATGTTTTCTTTCATTTCCTTATTAAATGCTATTTTCTTAGCTTTATTAATCATTTCATATCCACCAAATAACCATGGAAAGTCATTCAAAAAATATTTATATTCATTTTTTATATCTAAACAATTTAAATAATTTTTCAAACTTGTTAAACTCTTTTTATTAATAAGCTCAATTAGTTTATCCTTTTGATAATTGTATAAATTCATATTATTTAATGCAGATTTAAGTATATTCACATTTCCTATTTCTAATTTAAACTCTTTTTTTGTATCTAATGCTTTTAATACTTCTAAAGCAGTTACTAACACCTCTAAGTCTATTTCTCTACCATATGCTCCAATTAACTCTATTCCACAATCTAAGTATTCATTTCTCTTGCCTTCAAAAATATCATGAACTCTAAATACATTTGCACTATAAAATAACTTCAATGGTAATTCCATGTCTTTTAACTTACTATTAACTAATCTTGCTACAGGAACTGTCATATCTGGTCTTAAAGTTAATATTCTTCCTCTATTATCAAAGAATTTATACATTTCTTCCTCTTTAAGGCTTTGAATTTTATGATTAAATGTTTCATAATATTCAACTGTTGGAGTAGAAATTTCATTATATCCCCAATTTTCAAAACAATTTTTTATAGTACTTATAATATTATTTCTTCTTTTACATTCATCTATAGTAAAGTCTCTCATTCCTTCTGGTATTATATTTTTTATACCAATCACCCCTTTACTGTATTAAAGTGCTAAAGTTATTATTGATAATACTACTTTTGGATTTATTTGTCAATTATTTTTCACTATATTTTCCTTTTACTTTTTAGTAGAATTTCATTTTTATTAATAATTTTCTAACACTTTTATTTATTTTATAAATATTTGAATAAAAATAAGCTAGTTACAATTAAGTAACTAGCCTTATAAATTTATTTTATAGCACTATCAATTTCTTCAACCATTTTCATTGTAGATGTAAATCCACCAGTAGCTGTATACCAAATGCTTGGATTTAAATATATAATATTTCCATTTTTATAAGCATCAGTTTTTTTCATTAATTCATTATCAAATAATTCTTTTGCTGATGTTGTTCCACCTGCTATAGCAGCTCTATCAACAACAAATAAATAATCTGGATTTTTTTCTAATACATATTCAAATGAAGCCTTTTGACCATGAGTAGAAGCTTCTATATTTTTATCAACAGGAATAATACCAAAGTTATTGTGAATAATTCCAAATCTTGATTCAGCTCCATATACACTAAATGCCCCATCATTTGCTAATGCAATAAGCCCTGTAATATTCTTTTCTGTTGCTTTTGAATTTAATTTTGAAATAGCCTCCTTAATTGTAGTAAGCTCTTCTTTTACTTCATTTTCTTTATCAAATATTTTTCCTAAAACATTCATATTTTTTTCAAATGATTCTAAATAATTTTTATTATCTATGCTTAAATTAATAGTTGGAGCAATCTTACTTAATTCTTCATAATAATCAGCTTGTCTACCTGATATTATTATTAAATCTGGATTTAATTCAAATATTTTTTCCATATTTGGTTCTTTTAATGAACCAACACTTGAATATTCTTCTCCAGCAAATTTACTTAAGTGTTCAGGTAATCCATTTTGTACTACCCCAACTATACCTTGAACATTTAACTTATCTAGTGAATCTAAAATACCAAAATCAAATACTACAATTCTTTTAGAATTTTTATTTACTGTTGTTTCTCCTGAATCATGAGTAACAACAACTGTTTCTCCTTCACCTTTTCCTTCTGCACCTACAAATTTAGTTATACCAAATATAGCCAAAACTACTATTAATAAAGCTACTATTGATAAAATAGTCTTTTTTTTCATTTAAATACACTCCTATCTTATTTTATTTATATTGATATTCATTATCACTATTTTGTTATTTAAAATCTTTCTTTAAAAATATACACAAATATTTCTATTATTTATATTTTCTATATGGAAATCTATTTCATATATACTTTCTAATTCTTCCTTTTGTATAGTTTCTTCAGTTACACCATTTTTCACAAGTTTACCATCTTTTAAAGCAACTATATAATCCGAATAACAAGAAGCAAAGTTAATATCATGTATTACTATTACAACTGTTTTATTTAATTCATCACAAAGTTTTCTTAAAGTCTTCATAATTTCTACTGAATGTTTCATATCTAAATTATTTAAGGGTTCATCTAAAAATATATAATCACTATTTTGAGCTATTACCATTGCAATATATGCTCTTTGTCTTTGCCCTCCACTTAATTCATCTAAATATCTATCTTCAAATTCCTTAAGTTGCATATAATCAATAGCTTCATCTATATACTTATAATCTTCTTCTTTTAAATTTCCTTGTGAATGCGGAAATCTACCAAAGCTAACAAGCTCTCTAATCGTTAGCCTTATATTAATATTATTTGATTGCCTTAATATTGCTATCTTTTTTGCTAACTCTTTATTATCCCAATCTAATATATCTTTTCCATCTAGTAAGACTTCTCCAGAATCTCTTTTTAAAAGTCTACTCATTATAGAAAGAAGAGTACTTTTACCAGCTCCATTTGGTCCAATGAAAGAAGTTATTTTACCTTCTTGAATATTTAAAGATACATTATCTACTACCTTTTTATTTCCATATGATTTAGTTATATTTTTTACTTCTATCATCTGTTTCTCTCCTTCATTACTAAATAAATAAAATAAATTCCTCCAACAAAATTAATTATTATACTTACTGAAACACCAAAATTCATTAATTGTTCAACAACTAATTGACCTCCTACTAATGAAACAATACTAATTAATATTGTAGCTACTCCTAATATGCTATGTTTATAACTAGGTGTTACTTGTCTTGCTATATTTACTACAAGTAGCCCTAAAAAAGTTATTGGCCCAACTAATGCTGTTGCTACTGATGTTAATATTACTACTATTATAAGCATTTTTTTAACTATTTTGTCATAATCTATTCCAAGATTGATTGCAGCATCTCTACCTAATGACATTACATCTAATATCTTTAAATAATCATAAGCATATCCAATACAAAGTATTATTACTATACTTGATATAAATAATAAATCAGTATTTATATTATTAAAGCTAGCTTGCATTTTATCTTGAACCATTTGAAACTCAACTGGATCTATAAGAACTTGCATAAATGTAGTTAAACTTTCAAATAATGTTCCACATACAACACCAACTAATAACAATGTAAAAATATTTTTACTTCCATTTTTAAATATAAACTTATAAAGAATACTTGAAAATAAAAGCATTGATATTATCGTAATAATAAAATTTATATTTCCATTACTTATTATTGCTGAAGATGATCCAAGTAAAAATACAACCGTAGTTTGTAATAATACATATAAAGAATCAATTCCCAAAATACTTGGAGTTAAAATTCTATTATTAGTAACTGTTTGAAATATTAGTGATGAAAATCCTATTGCCGTTCCTGTTAATATCATTGCATATATTTTAGGAATCCTTCTATATAAAGCATATCTAAAGTTAACACTATTTACTCCAATAAACAAAAATCCACTTATTAATATTAAAGCTACTATAGTTAAAACTATTATATTTCTTTTATCTCTAGCCTTCATTTTTGCTCCCCCTTATTATCATATAAAGGAAAATTATACTTCCTATAACTCCAACAGTTAAACTTATTGACATTTCAAATGGGAAAATTATGAATCTTCCTAAAATATCACAAGCTAATAAAAATATTGGTCCTAATAAGGCTGTGTGATATAAAGTTTTTTTTAAGTTATCTCCACTATATAAACTAACTATATTAGGAATAATAAGCCCTAAAAATGGTATATTTCCAACAGTTATTATTGTAACAGCACAAATTAATGAAACTATTGCTAATCCTACATTAACTACAAAGTTATAATTTACGCCTAAATTAATTGCAAAATCTTCCCCCATTCCAACAATGGTAAATTTATTTGCATATAAAAATGCTATTATAACCATTGGTACACTTAAATATAGAAGTTCATAACTTCCCTTCATAATTAAAGACATATCTCCTTCCATCCATGAAGATATATTTTGAACTAAATCATATTTATAAGCAAAAAATGTTGTTATAGACCCGATTATTTTACCTAACATCATTCCTATTAATGGAACAAAAATAATATTTTTAATTTTTATTGCTTTTATCATTTTCATAAATAAAATAGTTCCTAACCCTGCAAAAATAAATGATATAATCATTTTTTGCATAATAGTAGCACCAGGAATTATCATTATACAAAACAATATACCCAACTTTGCAAAATCTGCTGTTGCAGCTGTAGTTGGTGATACAAACTTATTTTTACTTATTTGTTGCATTATTAGTCCACTAATACTAAGTCCCACTCCAGCAACTATTATTGCTATTAGTCTTGGCAACCTACTTATTAACAGTATTTGTATTTTATCAATATTAAAAGATAATATATCATTAACACTAATATTAGTTACACCTACAAATAAAGAAATAATACTTAGTATTATCAATACAATAAATAAATATATTTTTTTCATTTGCTTTCCCCCTATGTACATATAACAATGATAATATTTTTCTTTTTCAATTGATATATATTATCATTTTCATTGTTATAATACTATTATTTTAACCTTATGTCTATATTTTTTTTTTATTATTTTTATTAAATTATATATTTTTCCTGCTTTAAATTGTTATTTTTTTAACTATACCCCTTATATATTGCTCTTTTTTTACATTTTTTTAATTATTCATTTAAATTTCTTCAATATATATTATTTTCCCCTACTTATTCCCTTTGATTATAACTTAATACTGTGATATTATAAGTTACATAGTATTACATTTAATTTTATATTGTTTTTTAATTTATATCTTGAAATATAAAAAATTTAATGATATAGTTTAAATATAGTATTATTAAATAATAATTATTATCAAATGATTATTATTAAACGTTTTAAGAAAATAAGAAAAGAGGCGCTATGATGAGAGAAGAATGGAATGATTTCAAAACAGGTTCATGGACAAAAAGTATTGATGTAAGAAACTTTATCCAAACTAACTACACTCCATATGAAGGTGATTCTAGCTTCTTAGCAGGAGCTACTGAAGCAACAAACAAACTTTGGGCTGAAGTTAGTGATTTATTCAAAAAAGAAAGAGAAAACGGTGGGGTTTTAGATGTAGATACAGAAACTATATCTGGAATTAATGAATATAACCCTGGTTATATTGATCAAGCTTTTGAAAAAATCGTAGGTGTACAAACTGATGCTCCTTTAAAAAGAGCTGTAATGCCTTATGGTGGAATTAGAATGGCTGAAAATGCTGCAAAAGCTTATGGATATGAAGTAAGCCCTAAAATTTCTGAAATATTCACTAAATATAGAAAAACTCACAACCAAGGTGTTTTCGATGCTTATACTACAGAAATGAGATTAGCTAGAAAATCAGGTGTTATCACTGGTCTTCCAGATGCATACGGTAGAGGAAGAATTATAGGTGACTACAGAAGAGTTGCTCTATACGGAGTTGATAGATTAATAGAAGATAAAAATTCTCAAAAATTAAGCTTAGAAGTTAAAACTATAGATGAAGATGTAATCAGATTAAGAGAAGAAATTTCTGATCAAATCTTAGCTTTAAATGAATTAAAAGGTTTAGCTGCTAGTTATGGATTTGATATATCTAAGCCAGCTACAAATGCTAAAGAAGCTATTCAATGGTTATACTTTGGATTCTTAGGCGCTATAAAAGACCAAAATGGTGCTGCTATGTCTTTAGGTAGAACTTCTACATTCTTAGATATCTATATTGAAAGAGATTTAAGAAATGGTGTTATAACTGAAGAAGAAGCTCAAGAATTAATGGACCACTTCGTAATGAAGTTAAGATTAGTTAAATTCTTAAGAACTCCAGAATACAATGATTTATTCTCTGGAGATCCTACTTGGGTTACTGAATCAATCGCTGGTATGGGATTAGATGGAAGAACTTTAGTTACTAAGAACTCATTCAGAGTACTTAACACATTATATACTTTAGGGCCATCACCAGAACCAAACTTAACTGTTTTATGGTCAACTAGATTACCTCAAGGATTTAAAGATTTCTGTTCTAAGGTTTCTATTGATACATCTTCAGTTCAATACGAAAATGATGATTTAATGGCTCCATACTGGGGAGATGACTATGCTATCGCTTGTTGTGTATCAGCAATGAGAGTTGGTAAGCAAATGCAATTCTTCGGTGCTAGAGTTAACTTAGCTAAGACTTTACTTTACGCTATAAACGGTGGTAAAGATGAAAAGTACGGAATGCAAGTTGGACCTAAGACTGCTCCATTAACTGGTGAATACTTAGATTACAACGAAGTAATGGAAAGATTTGATATTATGACTGATTGGTTAGCTAACCTTTATGTTAATACATTAAATGTTATCCACTACATGCACGATAAATATTCTTATGAAAAATTACAAATGGCTTTACATGATAGAGATGTATTTAGAACTATGGCTTGTGGTATAGCTGGGTTATCAGTTTGTGCTGACTCTATTTCTGCAATTAAATATGCAAAAGTTAAGCCAATAAGAAATGAAGATGGTGTTGCTATCGACTTCGAAGTTGAAGGTGACTTCCCTAAATACGGAAATGACGATGACAGAGTTGACGAAATTGCTGCTTGGTTAGTTGAAAGCATGATGAATAAGATAAGACAAAACAAGACTTACAGAAATGCTTACCACACTCAATCAGTATTAACAATAACTTCAAACGTTGTTTACGGTAAGAAGACTGGTACTACTCCATGTGGAAGAAAAGCTGGAGAACCATTTGCACCAGGAGCTAATCCAATGCACGGAAGAGATTCTAGCGGATCATTAGCATCATTAAACTCAGTTGCTAAGATTCCTTATGAACATTCACAAGATGGTGTTTCTAACACATTCTCAATTGTTCCAGATGCATTAGGAAAAACACCAGAAAACAGAATTCATAACTTAGGTACTATGATGGATGGATACTTCTCTCAAGGTGCTCAACACTTAAACGTAAATGTATTTAATAGAGAAACTTTATTAGATGCTATGGATCACCCAGAAGAATACCCACAATTAACTATCAGAGTTTCTGGATATGCTGTTAACTTCATCAAATTAACAAGAGAACAACAATTAGATGTTATAAACAGAACATTCCATAAATCAATGTAATAAAAAAGAGGATTCATTTGAATCCTCTTTTTCTATTATATTATTTTTTCATTATATATATCTACAACTATAACCTCTGGTCTATTAAATAATCTTAATGGAAATCCACTATTCCCTAATCCTCTACTTATTATAAGCTTATTCTTTTCTCCATGAATACCCCTATAATACTTAGGTAAAATTCCTTGTCCCGGTGCAAATAAGCCACCTATAAAAGGTAATATAAACTGTCCTCCATGAGCATGACCTGAAAACATAATATTAAAATTATATTTATTGTAAGACTCTTCTCCTATTGCTGCAAAATTTTCTGGATAATGGGATAAAACAATTTTTATTCCATTTTTACTCTCTAACTCATTAAATAATAAGTTAGATTTATTATAAAAATATCTACTATTTGCCTTCTCATAAAATGATTCACCTTCATCTATCCTATTTTCAACAAGACCTAATATAAATATCTTATTATTATTTATATTTATTTCTTTAATTTTATTATCTAATACAATTACTTCATTTAAATTAATTTTATATAATATCTCATTTATTTTCTCAGTTCTCATCTCGTTATTTCCAGGAATATATACTACATAAACCTCTTTATTTAACTCTGCTAAAAAATTTATTATTTCATCCATTTTTCTTAAATTTGAATCTATCATATCACCAGTTGTAACAACTATATTAGGTTTTTGTTTTAATATAATATTTTTTAATCTCTTATTATCTTTACCAAATTCTTTACTATGTAAATCAGAAAGATGTACAATCCTTATTTTATTATTTACATTAGCACTTATCTTAAATTTTGTTATATCAAAAACATTATTTTCATAATAACAAAACATTATTATAAGAAATATTAATATTATTATTACTTCCATGCCTTTTCTCCTTATCATAATTAAATATAAATATTATACATCATCTTATAAAACTATTGTATTAATAAAAATGTAAATAACTAAAAAGAGAGTGAAACTACTGATATTTCACTCTCTTTTTAAATTTATAATATTATTCTTGTTCTGCTAATTTCTTTAATTCAGCATATTTTCTTCTAGCATGCTCTTCTGTCATTTGGAATAATTCTTCCGCTTGTTCAGGATATTGCTTAGCAATTGCTGAATATCTTACTTGATCCATAATAAAGTCTCTAAAACTTCCTTGTGGTTCTTTAGAATCTAAAGTAAATGGATTTTTACCTTGCTCTTTTAATTGTGGATTGAATCTATATAAATGCCAATATCCAGCTTTAACTGCTTCATCCATGTTTCTTATAGAGAATCCCATTCCTTTCTTTAATCCATGGCTAATACAAGTTGAATATGCAATAATAATTGATGGTCCATTATGTGCTTCTGCTTCAAGCATTGCCTTAACTACTTGGTTCTTATCTGCCCCAATAGCTACTTGCGCAACATAAACATTACCATAAGACATCATCATTCTTCCTAAATCCTTCTTATTTGTTTTCTTACCTGATGCTGCTAATTTAGCCATTGCTGCTGCAGGAGTTGATTTAGAAGATTGACCTCCAGTATTAGAATAAATTTCTGTATCAAATACTAATACATTTACGTCTTGTCCAGATGCTAATACATGATCTAATCCACCATATCCGATGTCATAAGCCCATCCATCTCCTCCAAGAATCCATTGAGATCTCTTAACTAAGAAGTCAGCTCTTTCTCTAATTTCTTCAATTAGAACTTTAGCTTCTTCATTTTCAATATTGTTTTCTGCAAGTATTACTTCAACTTCTCTTGAAGAAACCTTTGAAAGCTCTCCATTATCTTTATTTTCTAACCAATTTTTGAATACTTCTTTATATTCTTCAGCTATATCCATAGATATTAAACTTTCCATATTTGCAGCTATTTTCTTTCTCATTTGATCAGCTGCTAAGAACATACCATATCCAAATTCAGCATTATCTTCAAATAATGAGTTAGCCCAAGCTGGTCCTTTACCTTCATGGTTCTTAGTATATGGTGTTGAAGGTGCTGAACCTCCCCATATTGATGAACATCCAGTTGCATTAGCAATCATCATTCTATCACCAAATAATTGAGTTGCTAATTTAATATATGGAGTTTCTCCACAACCTGCACATGCTCCTGAGAATTCCATAAGTGGTTGTTTAAATTGGCTATCCTTAACTGTCTTACCTGCAGTTAAATGTTCTTTGTTTGATACTTCTTTTGATACTGAGAAATCCCAATTTGCTACTTCTGTTTCTACTTGTGTTCCAAGTGGCTTCATTTCTAATGCCTTACCTGGTGCTGGACAAATATCAACACAGTTATTACATCCAGTACAATCTAATGTACTAACTTGAATTCTATAGTTTAATCCAGCTAATGTTTTACCAGTAGCTTTCTTAGTTTCAAATCCAACTGGTGCCTTTGCTAATTCTTCATCAGTTACTAAAACTGGTCTAATACATGCATGTGGACAAACAAATGCACATTGGTTACATTGAATACATTTTGCCATATTCCATTCTGGAACATCTGTTGCAACACCTCTTTTTTCATATGCTGCAGTTCCTGCTGGGAATGTACCATCTTCTAATCCATTAAATGCACTTACAGGTAACTTATCACCTTCTAAAGAATTCATTGGATTCATTATATTTTTAACGAAATCTGTTACCTTTTTAGTTTCTACTTTTGCTTCTTCAGTTGCAGTTTTCCAACTTTCTGGTACATTTATTTTAACTAATGAATTCATACCTGCTTCAACAGCTTCGTAATTCATATTAACAACTTTGTCACCTTTTTTACCATAAGCCTTCTTAATTGAAGCCTTTAAGTATTCAGTTGCTTCTTCTTGTGGTATAATTTCTGCTAATTTAAAGAATGCAGATTGCATTATCATGTTAATTCTTCTACCTAATCCAATTTCAGATGCTATCTTAGTTGCATTAACAGTATAGAAGTTTATTTCATTTTCAGCTATATATCTCTTCATTTTAGCTGGTAATTTTCTTTCAATTTCTTCTTCGTTCCAAATAGTATTTAATACGAAGTTTCCACCTTTTTTAAGCCCTTTTAATAAATCATATTGATTTACGTAAGCTTGTACGTGACACGCTATATAATCAGCTTCATCAATAAGGTAAGTTGATCTTATTGGTGTATCTCCAAATCTTAAGTGAGACATAGTAACTCCACCAGATTTCTTTGAATCATATGCAAAGTAAGCTTGTACATATTTATCTGTATTTTCACCTATAATTTTAATTGCTTGCTTATTAGCACCAACTGTACCATCTGAGCCTAATCCCCAGAACTTACATCTAACTGTTCCTGGTGTAACTATTCTTAATTCATCTTCTACTGGAATTGAAGTGAAAGTAACATCATCTTCTATACCAACTGTAAAGAAGTTCTTAGAATCATCTTTCTTTAAGTTATCAAATATAGCTTTAATATCTGAAGGAGTAACATCCTTAGACGCTAATCCATAACGTCCACCAACAATCTTAGGTGCATTTTCTTTTCCATAGAATGCAGAACATACATCTAAGTATAATGGTTCACCATTACATCCTGGTTCTTTAGTTCTATCAATTACACAAATCTTTTCTACTGATTGTGGTATAACCTTTAATAAATGCTCTACTGAGAATGGTCTGAATAAATGAACTTTAACTAATCCATACTTTTCTCCTCTAGCATTTAATTCATCTATAGTTTCTTCTATAGCTTCAGTAACTGAACCCATAGCAACAATTATTTCTTTTGCATCTTCTGCTCCATAATAATTAAATAATCCATAGCTTCTTCCTGTTTTTTCTTCTATCTTAGCCATATATTCTTCAACTATTGGAATTATATTATTGTAGAATATATTTGAAGCTTCTCTAGTTTGGAAGTAAATATCTGAGTTTTGAGCAGTTCCTCTTGTAACTGGATTATTTGGAGTTAATGCTCTACTTCTAAATTCCTTTAACGCTTCTCTATCTATCATTTCTGCATAATCTTCGTAATCTAAAACTTCTACTTTTTGTATTTCATGTGATGTTCTAAATCCATCAAAGAAGTTTACAAAAGGTAATCTTCCTTTTATAGCTGCAAGGTGAGATACTGGAGCTAAGTCAGCAACTTCTTGTACTGAACCTGCAGCAAGCATTACACAACCAGTCATTCTTGCTGCCATAACATCTTGATGATCTCCAAATATTGATAATGCTTGAGATGCTATTGCTCTAGCACTTACATGAAACACACCTGGTAATAATTCTCCTGCTACCTTGTACATATTTGGTAACATTAATAATAAACCTTGAGATGCTGTAAAAGTGGTTGTTAATGCACCAGCTTGTAGTGAACCATGGAATGTACCAGCAGCGCCTGCCTCTGATTGCATTTCTACAACATTAACTGTTTGTCCGAAAATATTTTTCTTCCCTTGAGCAGACCATTCATCAACAACTTCTGCCATTGTAGTAGATGGTGTTATTGGGAATATTGCAGCTACATCTGTAAAAGCATATGCTACATGAGCAGCAGCTGTATTACCATCAATAGTCATCATTTTCTTTGCCATGATAATATACCTTCTTTCATTTTTCTAATAGAAATTTGCAATAATTGCAACTTAATATTTATCATAATGTATTTAAAATATTTCTAAGCATTCCTATTAATAACAATAATTAATAATCTAAAATACTATTTTAATATTTCCTTTAAAATTTTTAAAATAAACATTAAATTTATATTATTTAATAACTTTTTACTTATTCTTTCATTCATAATATTACTATTTTCAGTTTTTTTCTACAAGTAGGCACTTTTTTTATATATAGTATCAAAAAAGATACTAAGTATATAGTTTTATATCTATATTTATGATATTATTTTTATACTTAATATATATAGGAGGGATACCCTTAATGAATGAAAAAACACTTATATTTCATAATGATTGTCGTTTAAACAATCGATGTGCAAAATATAAAACTTGCCCTATTATTCTTGTACATAAATTATTATCAGGCAAATGGAAAATATTAATTCTTTGGTATTTAAGTAATGAAACATTAAGATTTAGCGAATTAAAAAAGAAACTTCCTGATACAACACAAAAAATGCTTACTAATCAATTAAGAAGTTTAGAAGAGGATAACCTTATATTTAGAAAAGTATATCCTGTTGTTCCCCCTAAAGTTGAATATGGACTTACTGATATGGGAAAAAATCTAATACCTCTTCTTGAATCAATGTATTCATTTGGAGTTGAATATTTAAATGAAAAAATTTAAAATAAAAATAAGATGTTTACAACCTAATGTAAGCATCTTATTTTTTTATAATAAATATAAAATCACTTAAAAAGCATAATTTAATTATTCCATTTATTTATTGACAACAATTACTGTTAGATTATAATTATTACTATAAGCGTAAAAAGCATTTAAGAAAATTAATAAAAAGGAGATATTTACATGTCTAATACATTCAAAATAACTGAAGATTTATTTTGGGTTGGAGCACTTGATCCAAACTTAAAAATTTTTGACATTATAATGGAAACTAAATTTGGTACATCTTATAACTCTTACTTATTAAGAGGTTCTGAAGGTATTGCATTATTTGAAACTGTAAAAGAAAAATTTTTTGATGAACATTTAGAAAAAATTCGTTCTGTTATAAATTTAGAAGATATAAATTATGTTGTTGTAAATCATACTGAACCTGATCATGCTGGATCAGTTGAGAAAATTTTAGAATATGCTCCTAATGCAACAGTTGTTGGAAGCAATTTAGCAATTAAATACTTAACTGAAATTATTAATAAACCATTTAAAAATAAAGTAGTAAAAGACGGAGAAACATTATCTTTAGGTAATAAAACTTTAAAATTTATTAGTGCTCCTCAATTACATTGGCCTGATACAATGTACACATATGTAATTGAAGATGAAACATTAATTACTTGTGATTCTTTTGGTGCTCATTATTGTGATGAACGTGTTTTAAAAAGTGCAATTGAAGATAGCAAAGAAGATGACTATATAGAAGCTTATAATTATTACTTTAGAATGATAATGGGTCCATTTAAACCATTTGTTTTAAAAGCATTAGATAAAATAAAAGATTTAGATTTAAAATTTATTTGCCCTGGTCACGGCTTAGTACTAGATAATAATAATATAGAAAAATATATGAACTTATATAAAGAATGGTGCCAACCAGTAAAAAGAAAAAAACAAAGTATAGTAATACCTTACGTTAGTGCATATGGATACACTGAGGAAATTGCACAAGAAATAAAAAAAGGAATTGAATCTTCAAATTTTGATGTAGACATTTTAATGTATAATTTAGTTACTGCTGATATGAATGAAGTTTTATCTGAAATAAATCAATGTAGTGGTTTATTATTAGGTTCTCCTACATTATTATCAGATACATTACCTCAAATTTGGACTATTTTAACTTCATTAAATCCTGTTATTCATAAAGGATTATCAGCAAGTTGCTTTGGATCATATGGTTGGAGTGGAGAAGCTCTTAAAAATATTAATGAAAGATATAAGCAATTAAAACTAAATGTTGTTTCTGAACCATTAGGAATAATCTTTAAACCTAGTGAAAACAACTTAAAAGATGCTTATAATTTTGGTTTAGATTTTGCAAAAAAAGTTTTAAAATAAATAAAAAAATAAACAATAGGTAGATTTATATAACATATAATCTACCTATTATTATTTTAAGCTTCCAGATCTAATTATTGATATCAATAACCATAAACCTAAAATTGCAGAAACAAAATACCCTCCCATTCCAATAATAGATATTCCATATATTTGAGGTTCTGGATTTCTATTAAGTATTAATGATGAACCAACTACCATACCTGCTATTATTAAAGCAAATGATAATCTATTAATCATTTTATTTAATACATTAATATATTCTTCTTTATCTTCAATTACTATGTTAACTTTTGTTCTTCCTTTTATTAAAGTATCTGCTAAAGAAGCAGTTTTTGAAGGTATATTTAAACTATCTCTTGTTAATTTATATATTTTTAATAAATAATCATTAATATCAAATTGTTTAAAAAAATAATTTTTATAATACTCTTTAACATATGGTATTACTAAATTAATAATATTTAATTCTGGAGAAAGTTCTGCTACTAATCCTTCAACCATAACCATTGTTCTTACTAACATAGTAAAATCACTAGATAATCGTAAATTATTTCTTTTTGCTACTTCAAATATTTCTTGAAATAATAAAGAAATTTTAATATTTTTTAATGAAGTGGTATAATAATTTCTAAACATATAATCTATATCTTTATAAAGCTGTTCTCTATCAATCTTTCCAATTTTAATCCCAATATTCATTACAAAATCAGTTAATTTATCAATATCTTCATTTGCAATAGCCACAATAGCATTATTTAACTCTTGTTGTCTTTCCTTTGATAATACACCAACAATTCCAAAATCAATAAAGCATATTTTTCCACCATAAATTAATAAATTACCTGGATGAGGATCTCCATGAAAAAATCCATCTTTTAAAACTTGCTTGAAATATGAAAGAGTTAACTTCTTTGCTATATCATCTTTATCATATCCTAATTGATTAAGTATAACTTTATCATTTATTTTAAATCCTTCTATATTTTCTTGAGTTATAACTTTTTCACTTGTATATTCATCAATAATAAATGGTGCATATATACATGGAATATCTTTATTAAATTCTCTAAATTTATTTACATTATTTGCTTCATAAATAAAGTTTAATTCTTTTTCAGTTGATGATTTTATTTCTAATAATATTTCTTTAGGATCTACTACACTTTCTTTAAATACCCTATCAAATTTTTCACTTAAAATAAGTAATATATCAAAATCCATCATCATAGTTTCTTTTATATTAGGTCTTTGTATCTTTATAACAACATCTTGACCATTTTTAAGTATTCCTCTATAAACTTGTGCTACAGATGCAGCTGCTATTGCTTCTTTGTTTATATATAAAAATTCATCTTCAATATTTTTATTAAATTCATCATAAAATACCTTTGCCATATCTTCAAATTTATCACTTGCAACATTATCTTGTAATTTTGATAGTTCAATTATATATTCCTCTGGTATAAGTTCTTGCCTTGTACTCAATATTTGACCTATTTTTATAAAAGTTGGTCCTAATTCTTCAAATGCTTTTCTAAGATTAGAAGGGGATTTTTTCTCTTTTTCCTCTTTTTTACCAAGCAAATATCCTAATCCATAACTTGTGAATACTTTTAATATTTCTTTAAATCTAGCAACTGAACTCCCCTCCATATTAATCTCCTACTCTCCTTATACCTTACTCTTATTTTTATTCCTCATTATTTAACTTACTTTCAAGCTTATAAACTCTTGCTTTTAATATTTCAAACTCATCTCTTGTTACATAATTATATGCTTCTATATTAGTACCATTTGTTTCATAATATTTATTTTTTCCTTCAGTTTTACATTTATCATTAAATGTTCTCTTTAATTCCTCTCCAAGTTCTTTACCTTCTTCCACTGTTATCTTTCCTTTTTTAACTAGTTCATCTATAACCTCAACTGACTTTTCATAAGTACTTGCTACAGCTCCTACTCCAAATAATAAAACCTTTTTTATTTCATCCATCATTTTATATTCCTCCTTTATTTCTTTATTAATATATTTATGTACTCTTTTATAAAAAATATGTTAAAAATAAAAGTTAGCATTTAGTTGCTAACCTTATTTTGCATTATTATTTATATTTTCTTCTATCATAAAAGTATTACTTTTTATAACTATATCTTTTATTTATATTATTAACTTTTAATAAGCAAAAATAATTACATTTCATTTTTCTATTATTACCAAATTATATATTATTTATTCGTATAAAAATAACAAAAGTGCAAACTTTTAAAAAATTTTTAAATAATTCTTAATAGTTTGCACTTAATAATATATATTATCTTCTATTTCTACTTATTCTCATTCTAGGAATAAACCCTAATTTAAACATAGCCCTAAATGCATCTCTTGCTCCTTTTTCATATCCATCTTTAAACCCCTCATCATAATCTTCTTTTTGGCTATCTATATCTTCATCACATTCATTAAAATTCTCATAATTATTTTTATCACATCTAGATTCTTCATTTAAATCTTCTTCAAAACTTCTATAACAATCATCTATATCTGAATCATACATTATAATATTATTATATTCATCTGTAGAATAATTTTCGGGTGTAGTTTTTTCTTCTATTATTTCACTATTCATTTCAAAATTATCTTCTTCATATGATTCATCTAAATTATTATCATTTTTTGAAGTTTCTATGTCCATAATTATATCTCCTTAGAATATTTTTTATACTCTATTATATGAACAAGCTTTTATAAGGTGTTTATTTTACGAAGTGCATATTCCATTGTTCCTTCAAGATTACTACTATTTTTTCCTCCACCTTGTGCAAGAAAATTGCTTCCTCCACCTCTTCCATCTATTAATGTAATACTATCTTTTAATAAATTATTCATTGAAATATTTCTAATATTTTTAGAACATGCAAAAATTAAATTTGCTTTATCTTCTAACTTTATTGCAAATAATACTATCATATTATCTCTAACAGTTATTTTTTCTGCTATTTTGCTTATATATTTTACATCTCCATTTTCATAAATCTTTTTAACAACCTTTAAATCACCTATAGTAATTGAATCTTCTATCATATCTTTTATTTGATAATCTGAAATTTCCATCTTTATTTTTCTATTTTCATCTTGTATATCTTTTACTTCTCTTACTAACTTATCTATTGAATTTATTGCATCAGTTTCATTACAATTTAAAAGTTTGCAAATTTTATTTCTAAATTCATCTTTTCTAAAATAATCCTTAATAGCTCTATTTCCAGCTAAATATTCTATTCTCGTTGCTCCTTTATGTTTTTCCCATTTTCTTATTTTTATTAATTGTACATCTAATGTTTTACTAGGATGAACACCACAACATGCATTTATATCTAAATCACCTATTTTTACTATTCTAATTTGCTCATTTGTATTTGGTAAATCACGTCTTATTTTTATTTTTTTTAATTCTCTTTTAGACGGTGTTAAAAATTCAACATTAATATTTTCTTTAATAACTTCATTTGCCATTTCCTCTGCTTTTCTTATAGCTTCTTCACTAATTATTCCTTGGATATCTACTGTACTTATTTCTTTTCCTACATGGACACTTACAGTATTAGCATTAAATAAAGTAAAGAAGCATCCTGAAAGTATATGCTGTCCTAAATGTTGTTGCATTCCATCTAATCTTCTATCCCAATCTATTTTGCATTTTACTTTATGTATTTTTATTGCTTTTGTTTCTGTTACATGATATATTTCACCATCTTTTTCATAAACATCAATTAATTTATGATTATCTATATATCCTAAATCGCAGTGTTGTCCCCCTCCCCCTGGGAAAAATATAGTTTTATCTAAAGCTATATGATATTGTCCATTGTTTTCTATAATATTTGTTATTTCTGCTGTAATTTCTTTCAAATATTGATCTTTATAGTATAGTTTTTCCATAGTAATACCTCCATTATATTCTTAAATTACTATTTTTATAAATTTTATATTAGTTAAGGTTACAATTCAACTTATTTTCCTTTTTAACTTTTTATCCTATTTTTACCTTTTAATTTGTGTTATAATATTACTTGTTTTACTTTTTATTGAATTTTATATTCTTTAATATTCAATAATTTACATCTAAATACAGTAAATTTGACATATATAAATTTCTATAGTAAGGTAACGTCAAGAATAATATTCTTATAGGAGGTAAATTTTTTGTTTAAAAAATTAACACTTTTTTCTTTAATTGTAGTATTGTTTATATCATTTATTAATACAAATTTTGCATATGCTACTCCACAAGATAAAATTAATGAAAGCTTAAAAAAATATCAAACTCTCGATTCTGAAATTCTAGAACTTAATTCTAAAATTGAAAGTTTAGATATTGAAATAGATAAAACTACACTTAAATTAAAGGAAAATAATCAAGCGATTTCTGATATTAAAAATCAGATAGAAATTAACGAATCTAAATTAAAACAAACAAAAGAGGAAATCGAAAAAGCTCAAATAGTATTAGATAATAGAGTTAGAACTATGTATAAAACTAATATGTCTTCAAATATATTAGTTAGTGTTATTACTTCTAAAAATATAACTGATTTATTTTCTAGGGTACAAGCTATTTCTAAGATATTATCTACAGATAAAGAAATTTTATCTGATATAAATAATAAAAAAAATGAATTAGATTTAACTATTAAAAATTTAAATACTAAAAATTCTGAATTAGCTACATTAAAAAATATTATTGAAGAAGATTTAAAAACTGTTGAAAATAAAAAATCTGAACAAGAAAAATATCTTGAACAATTAAATTCTGAAAAAGAATCTGCTTTTGCAATTATTGAAGAAAATGAAAAAATATTGATATCTGATTCATTAACTATTGCTAACTCTTCATCTGCATCTACTTCAGAATTACAAAATGCTATTGATTCATTAAAATCTTATATTCCACTACTAAATAGTTCTAAAATTATTAATATGGCACGGGATGGAATAAGTAATGCTGAATCAAGAATCAATGAACTTAATAAACCTATTGTAGATAATAGTGCTGACATAGCAACTGGAACCATTGGCAATGTTGTAAAAACATTGACTATGGAGTCAACTGCATATTATGGTCATGGTACTACAGCTTTAGGATTAAAACCAGTTAGAAATCCTAATGGACTTAGTACAATCGCTGTTGATCCTAATGTAATTCCATTAGGTACTAAGGTTTATGTATCTGGTTATGGTCTTGCAATTGCCGCTGATACTGGAGGTGCAATTAAAGGAAATATTATTGATGTATTCCTTAATAGCTATGAAGAATGTTATTCATGGGGAAGAAGACAAGTTACTGTACAAATTTTAGAATAAGCTAAAAATAGTTTGTAGTTATGTATAGGGATGTCGCATTAAGAATAAATCCTACAATATATTGTATTAATTTTTATTTTTTAAAACAATATATTGTGTATAAAAGTTTTAGTGCGACAGCCTCTTAAATATATATTTTTTGATTAATTTCTTCAAGAGTTAATCCTTCTTTATATCTGTCTAAAAATTCACATCTTCCACTTCTTAAATGCTCTATAACTCCAGTTTCAAACAAACTCATAGAACCTTAATCATTTTCTTAGCCTTATCCAATTACTTTTTTATTTTTAGATTCCGTATTTTTGAGACCTAATAAATGATTAAGTTGCTCTTTAGAATAATACCTATATGCCGTATCTTCAACTCTAGCTTGTTTTAGCTTTCTACTTTTATCCCAATTTCTTAGAATTTTCGTAGTTTTTCCGATAACTTTAGCAAATTCTCCTATTGAATAATATCTCAAAAGATTCACTTCCTAAAGCTATTATAATAAACTTTATAAAAAATATCTATTATTTTACAAAATTTTCTAATATTTTCTAACAATTTAATAACTGTTAATTAACCTCTATTGTATTATTTATTCTTGTTTTTTTAGTAATTTTAAATTATTATCCATAATAACTTTAATCCTACATAAAACTTTATATATTACTACTTTAATTTTAAACTAAGATCTCATTCATTCCAATAATTATAATTGATTTTATAAATTTTTATGTTATTATAAGTTATAATATTTAATTTTGGAGAGGTAAAAAAATCATGGATTGGATAAAAGATATTGAAAACTATGAACCTTATAACGAGCAAGAAATTAAAGATAAGGATTTAATATTAAAATGTATCAAGCTTCATGATGATATTTTAACACGTGAAAATACAATTGCTCATATAACTAGCTCTGGTTACATAGTTAATAAATCAAGAACAAAGGTATTAATGATTTATCATAAAATTTATAAAAGTTGGTCATGGACTGGTGGTCATGCTGATGGTTATTCAAATTTACTTCATGTTGCAATTAAAGAAGCTAAAGAAGAAACTGGACTTAAAAATGTAACTCCAATAACTGAAAATATCTTGGGATTAGATGTACTTAATGTAAATGGTCATGTAAAAAAAGGTAAATATATTTCATCTCACTTACATTTATCTATAGCTTATCTTCTAGAAGCAAATGAAGAAGATGAACTTATTATAAATGAAGAGGAAACTAATGGAGTTAAATGGATTCCTATTGATGAATTGCATATTCATTGTACTGAAGATCATATAGTAAAAACTGTATATTCAAAATTTAATAAAAAAATTAAGGAGCTAAATTTATAACTTTTAGCTCCTTAATTTTTTAATCTTGTGCTAATCTCTTATAACTTTCTAATCTTTCTTTAGCATCCTTTTCTGTCTTTTCAAATAACTGTTCTGCTAATTCTGGGAATACCTTAGCTAAAGATGCATATCTTATTTCTCCCATTAAAAAATCTTTAAAGTCGGCTTTTGGCTCTTTAGAATCTAAAGTAAATGGATTTTTTTCTCCTTTAAGTGATGGATTATATCTATAAAGATTCCAATATCCACAATCAACAGCTTTCTTTTGTTCATAAGGACTATTAGTCATACCACCCTTTATTCCATGATTAATACATGGTGAATATGCAATTATTAAAGATGGTCCATTATAACTTTCAGCTTCACTTATAGCTTTAATTGCTTGATTTTTATCCGCTCCAATAGCTATTTGAGCTACATAAACATATCCATAGCTCATTGCCATCATGCCTAAATCCTTCTTTTTAGTTCTCTTACCTGCTGCTGCAAATTTAGCAATTGCTGATGTTGGTGTAGATTTTGATGATTGACCACCAGTATTAGAATATATTTCTGTATCAAAAACAAGTACATTTACATCTTCATTGCTTGCAAGCACATGATCTAATCCACCATAGCCAATATCATATGCCCATCCATCTCCACCAAATATCCATTGTGATGTTTTTATAAAATATTCTTTATCTTTTAATATTTCCTTTGCAATTTCATCATTACATCCTTGTAATGCAACTTCAAGCTTTTCTGCTCTTTCTCTTGTACCCTCACCAATATCTTTATTATTTAACCATTCCTCCATAGATTCCCTTGCACTATTACAAGCACCTTCTTTTAGTGCTTTTTCAATATTTGATGCAATTCTTTCTCTTATTGTCTTTGTTCCTAAAAACATTCCAAGTCCATATTCTGCATTATCTTCAAATAATGAATTTGCCCATGCAGGTCCATATCCTTGTTGATTCTTTGTATATGCTGTTGCAGCTCCAGATGATGCCCAAATAGAAGAACATCCTGTAGCATTTGCAATTATCATCCTATCCCCAAATAATTGAGTTACTAATTTAGCATAAGGTGTTTCTCCACATCCTGCACATGCTCCTGAAAATTCTAATAATGGTTGCTCAAATTGACTTCCCTTAACAGTAGTCTTTTTCATAGGATTTTTCTTATTTTTTATTTCATTTACAGCAAAATTCCAAGCTTCAATTTGATTTGCTTGTGAAGCAATAGGTTTCATAATAAGAGCTTTTCCTGGTGCTGGACAAACCTCTGCACAATTAGCACATCCAGTACAATCAAGAGGTGTAACTCCTATAGTATAAAAATAAGGTACTTCTACTTTAACTCCCTTAGCATCTATTTTTTTAAATGATTCTGGTGCATTTTGCAATTCATCTTCTGTTGATAAAAATGGTCTAATACATGCATGAGGACATACATATGAACATTGATTACATTGTATACATCTTTCTTGAATCCATTCTGGAACATTTACAGCTATTCCCCTTTTTTCATATTTAGTAGTTCCATGCATAAATGTTCCATCTTCCATTTTATTATCTATAAAAGCTGATACTGGTAAGTTATCTCCTTTTAAATCATTCATAGGCATACATATATTTCTTATAAAATCAGGAACTGATATATTTTCTTTTTTTTCATCTACAACACTTTTCCATGAATCTGGTACATCTACTTTTACTAATGCTTCAACCCCTTTATCAATAGCAGTATGATTCATATTAACAACTTCTTCACCCTTTTTTCCATATGAAGTTACTACTGCTTGCTTTAAATATTTTATAGCTTCATCAACAGGAATTATATTAGCAACTTTAAAAAATGCTGATTGCATTATCATATTAATTCTTCCACCTAAACCAATTTCTTGGGCAATTTTAATTGCATTGATTATATAAAAATTAATATTATTTTCAGCTATATATTTTTTTATCGTTGCTGGTAACTTTTTATCTAATTCATCTATACTCCAAATTGTATTTAAAACAAAAACTCCATTTTTCCTTAATCCATTAAGTAAATCATATGAATATACATATGATTGATTATGACATGCAACAAAATCAGCCTTATCTATATCATAATGTGATTTTATCGAATTTTTTCCAAATCTTAAATGTGAAATTGTTATTCCTCCAGATTTTCTTGAATCATATGAAAAATACCCTTGAGCATACATATTAGTATGATCTCCAATAATTTTAATTGCACTTTTATTTGCTCCAACTGTTCCATCTGAACCTAATCCCCAAAACTTACATGCTGTAGTTCCTTCAGTTGTTACATCAACTTCCTTAATAGGTTCTAATGAATTATTGGTAATATCATCTATTATTCCAATAGTAAATCTATTTTTTGGTGTTTCACTTGCTAAATTTTCATAGACTGCAGCTATATCAGAAGGATAAGGGTCTTTAGAACCTAATCCAAATCTTCCACCTATTACCTTTGGTGGATTTTCTATTTCATTTACAGCTCTTAAAATATCTAAATAAAGTGGCTCTCCTATTGAACCTGGTTCCTTTGTTCTATCTAATACTGCTATCTTTTTAACAGTACTTGGTATACAATTTAATAATCTTTCAATACTAAAAGGTCTATATAGCCTTACTTTTATTAGTCCAACCTTTTCTCCCTTATTTCTTAAATAATCAATTGTTTCTTCAATAACTTCATTTATAGCACCCATAGAAATTATTATTCTATCAGCATCCTCTGCTCCATAATAATCAAAGCAATGATATTCTCTTCCTGTTAATTCAGTAATTTTCCCCATATATTCTTCTACTATAGAAGGTATATCATCATAATATTTATTTAATGATTCACATAATTGAAAATAAACATCTGGATTTTGTGCTGTTCCTCTTGTTACAGGATGACTTGGATTTAAAGCATTTTTTCTAAACTCCTCTAATGCTTTATAATCCAAAAGATTAGCTAATTCTTCATATTCTAAAACCTCTATTTTTTGTATTTCATGAGAAACCCTAAATCCATCAAAAAAATTCATAAAAGGTATTTTTGCCTTAAGTGCTGATAAATGAGCTATAGGAGATAAATCCATTACTTCTTGAACAGATCCTTCTGCTAGCATTGCACATCCTGTAGCTCTTGCAGCCATAACATCTTGATGATCTCCAAATATGCTTAATGATGAAGTTGCTAAAGCTCTTGCAGCTACGTGAAAAACTGCTGGCAACCTTTCACCAACCATCTTATATATATTAGGTATCATAAGCAATAATCCTTGTGATGCTGTATATGTAGTTCCTAATGCTCCACTTTGAAGTATTCCATGAAGTGCACCTGCTGCCCCTGCTTCTGATTGCATTTCAATAACTTTTACCTTTTCTCCAAATATATTTTTCTTTCCTTGTGCAACCCACTCATCTATATGCTCAGCCATAGGAGATGATGGTGTTATAGGATATATTGAACTTACTTCTGTGTATGCATAAGATACATATGCAGCTGCAGTATTACCATCCATAGTTTTCATTTTTCTCATAGTCTTACCTCTCTTTTTTTAATATTTAATTTTATATTTTGTATTCTTTATTAGTATTAAAAATTTAAGAAATAATATGTATTTTTTATTAAAATTTTTTGCCTTTTTTTAACATTTATATTGACTGTATATTTTTTTAGGTTTATACTAATAATATAAATAGAATATCAACGCGGGATGGAGCAGTAGGTAGCTCGTTGGGCTCATAACCCAAAGGTCGTAGGTTCAAATCCTTCTCCCGCAACCAAAAAAAGTATGTCATAAGACATACTTTTTTTACTTTTATAATAATTAATAGCCCTTATAAATTTATTTTCTATTTATAACCTTCACTTGTAAACCTTCCATTACATCTAAAGCTTTTTCATGAAGTTTTTTATCAAAGCTTGCACATAAACTTGCATCAACAATTATTTCTGAATTAATATATTTAGATTGAAACATTACTATATTACTAATTACACATATATTAGTTACTACACCAACAAATTCTATTTGTTCTATATTATCACCAAGCTTTTCACTTAATCTAATAATTTCTTGTGGTGAAATTCCAAAAGAATATTTATTTAAATGAATTGTATTTTCATCATTAATAAATTCATTCACTTTTCCATAAAGCCTATGACCTTCAGTATTCATTCTACAATGTAAAATAGGTAAATTCTTTCCCTCCCTTGTTTCTAAATAATTTTCTGAATGAGTGTCATATGTAAATATAACCTTATGCCCATCCTTTAAGTAGCTTATTACTTTTTCATAAATTCCATTTTCTAATTCCTCTGCTCTTTTAAATCCTAAAGAGCCATTAACAAAATCATTTTGATAATCAATAACAACTAATACTTTTTCCATATTATCCCTCCCAATATTAATTATTTAAATATATTTTATCATAATCTTATTATAAATGTTACTAATGTATATACACTTTTTATTCCTTTATTAATAAATAAGATAAAATTTATGTTATTTATTTTTTTATCTTTAATAAATAACCATTTTTTTATATAATAATAAAGTATAAATTAATTATAGTTAAATTGTGGAGGTAACTTAATGGAATTTTTAGAAATTATTAAAGCCATAATTTTAGGAATAGTTGAAGGTATAACTGAATGGCTTCCTATTAGTAGTACAGGACATATGATTTTAGTTGATGAAGTTTTAAAACTTAATATGTCTCCTGAATTTATGGAAATGTTTTTAGTTGTAATTCAGTTAGGTGCTATTTTGGCAGTTATCCTATTATACTGGAAAAAAATATGGCCTTTTAAAGTTGAAAATGGTCTTAAAATTGAAAAAGATACAATTATAATGTGGGTTAAAATATTAATTGCCTGTGTTCCTGCTGCAATTGTTGGAGTTTTATTTGATGATAAATTAAATGAATTATTCTATAATCCAACGACAGTTGCTATTATGTTAATTTTATTTGGTATATTATTTATTATTATTGAAAACTATAATAAAGGTAAAAGCCCTAAAATTAATAGTTTATCAAAAATAACATATACTGTTGCTATTATGATTGGTATTTTCCAACTAATTGCCGCTGTTTTTCCTGGAACATCTCGTTCAGGTGCAACAATAGTTGGTGCTTTATTAATAGGTGTATCTAGAACAATAGCTACTGAATTTACATTCTTCCTTGCTATTCCTGTTATGTTAGGAGCAAGTGCTTTAAAGCTTGTTAAATTTGCATTAAAAACTGGATTTGTTATGACTGGAAATGAAGTTGCTATATTATCAGTTGGAACTTTTGTTGCTTTTATAGTATCAATTTTAGCAATAAAATTCCTTATGTCTTATATAAAGAGTAACGATTTTAAAGTATTTGGATGGTATAGAATAATACTTGGTATTTTAGTACTAGCTTATTTCTATATTATTAAATAATATTTACATAAGAAAGGCTGAGTTAAAACAACTCAGCCTTTCTTAATATAATTCATATATATCTGAAAATTCTATATTAACCTTTTGTATTAACGGTTTATTATCTATATCAATAGATTTAATTTCTTCATTTTTGCTTTCATCTAAGATTTTATTAGGAAGCTTTATCACAAATTCACAACCTTGTTCAACATTCTTTTCTAAATATACTACTCCTCCATGAAGTTCAACAAGAGATTTAACTAAAGATAAACCTATTCCACTACCTTCCTTCTTTCTATTAAAAGACTTATCCTCTTGTGCAAACCTTTCAAAAACATAATCACTAACCTCTGGTGCTATTCCTATACCATCATCTTTTACTTTAATAATAACAAAATCCTTATTAGCATCTAACAATACAGTTATATTTCCATTTTCATTGGAAAATTTTACAGCATTAGATAGTAAATTTAGTATAACCCTCTCTAAACTTTCTGGATCACATTTAATAACTAACTCTTCAACATATGTATCAAATAAAACAGTAATATTTTTTGATTCTACATATGGAACAATTGATAAAGTAATATCTTCTACTAAACTTACAATTTCATAATTTATAAAATTTAATTTCATAAACCCAGAATCTATTTTAGTAATATCAACAAGATTATTAACTAATCTTAATAATCTATAACAATTTTGTTTTATAGTTCCATAATATTTATTATATGAATTCCATAATTCAGTTTCACCCTTTCCCTTGTTAATATCAAGTAATTGAAAGCATGAATAAATTATATTTATTGGAGTTTTAATTTCATGTGATAAATTTGCAAAAAATTGTGTTTTTGCTTTTTCTATTTCCTTTATTTCATTATATTTTTTTTCAAATCCCATTAAGTTATTAACTTGATTATTTAATATATTATTTAGCTCTATTCTTCTAATCATTTCTATATATAATCCAGCTATTAAGATTATATATGCTATAAAAGTTAAAATTGAATTATATACTAAAACATTATTAAATACATTATTGAATATATTAAAATAAAATAATCTTCTTATTGTAAATATACTTATTGTTCCAATAAAAATAGTATAAATAAATTCATTTTTTATAATACACCTTTTTGTTAATTTTAATAATAATAATGTATAATAAAGTAACAAACTACCTTGTAATATATACCAGATAATAGTATTTCTTTTTACCAAAATACTAATTAAGTTTAATTTAATTTCTAAATAAGTTCCAATGATATTAATTATTATTATAATTATTATTGAAATCTTTTTATTTTTAACAATTTTATTTGCATATTTACTTTCATTAAATATTGCAATTGTAAGTAAAACAATTCTTATCACAAAAGGAAATGTTATTAAATGTTCACTTAAACCTATATCTTTAATTATATAATTTACAAAAATATATTCAATAAATATACTTATATATGATAATTTCAAAATAAAAAACTCATTGTTTTTATACATATAATAATACAACAAACAAGTTGGAATAGATATCAACCCTAGTATTACATTAATGGAATTAATATCTTGTACTATTGGCAAATTATTTATTTTCTTAGTTTCTAAAAAATTAATAATATTTAATGATAAAAATAAAATTACTAAAGTTATGCTTAACATATATTTTATATATGTTTTACTTTTCATTTCATATTTTTTAAATCTAATAATATTTTCCATATCCCAATTCCTTTTTCACCATTTTTCTTCATTTTTATTAAAATTATACCATATTTATCTAATAACAAAAATTGTTTTTATAATTTTTCTTATAATGTTAATTAAACTTATTGTGTTATTTAAAAAAATGCCTTCGAAAAAAACTAATAATTTTATTATTAATAATTATTAAATATGTTTTTTACTTTAAATTATAATATATAAAAAATAGTGATATCACTTAGTAAATTATATTATTAAGTAATATCACTACTTCTTACAATTAAATTTTATATTTTAGATAAACTATCCATTAAATATTTTCTATTGAAATTACATCATATCCTTGATCTTCAATTTTTTCTTTTATTTCTTCATCATTAGAAGATGTTTCAACAATTGCATATTTTTGTTCTAAGTTTACTTCAACTTTTTGAGAATCTTTAAGCTCTGATAATGCTTCTCTTACATGATTTACACAATGACTACAACTCATTCCTTTAATAATTATCTTTTTTAACATTTCTATTCACTCCTTAAGTTTTATATTTATATTGTTAATTTTATTTAATAAAATTATTTCCCTTTATGCTTTAAACTTTTTTAATCTTAATGCATTAGCTAATACAGAAACAGAACTTAAACTCATAGCTGCTGCTGCAATCATTGGATTAAGTAGTGGCCCTCCAAATATGTGTAATACTCCCATTGCTACAGGAATTCCTAAAACATTATATCCAAATGCCCAGAAAAGATTTTGCTTTATATTTCTTATAGTTGCTTTACTTAATTTTATAGCAACTATAACATCCATTAAGTCACTTCTCATAAGAACTATATCTGCAGATTCAATTGCTACATCTGTTCCTGAACCAATTGCTATTCCTATATCTGCTTGTGCTAAAGCTGGAGCATCATTAATTCCATCACCAACCATAGCTACCTTATTATTTTGTCCTTGAAGTTTTTTAACTTCATTTGCCTTATCTTCTGGAAGAACTTCTGATAAAACTATATCTATTCCAACTTGTTTTGCAATAGCTTCTGCTGTTTTTTTATTGTCCCCAGTAATCATTGCAACCTTTATACCCATATTGTGAAGTTCCTTAATTGCTTCAAAACTACTTGGTTTAACTACATCTGCAACAGCTATAATTCCTTCTAATTTATTATTTATTGCAATATACATTGGAGTTTTTCCTTCATTAGCTAATTTATCAGAATCCAATTTAAATTCTTCTACATCAATATTTTTTTCTTTCATTAGCTTTAAGTTACCTAATAAAATATTATCTTTATCAATAGTAACTTCTATTCCATGACCTGGTATTGCATTAAAATTATTTAATGTTTTTAATTCTAATTTTTTTTCTAATGCAGCTCTTACTATTGCTTCTCCTAATGGATGTTCTGAACCCTTTTCTGCACTTGCAGCTAATGATAATAAAACATCCTTTTCTTTATTTTTTGTTAATATATCTGTAACAACAGGCTTTCCTTCTGTAATAGTTCCTGTTTTATCAAAAACAATAGTATCAATTTTATGAGTAATTTCTAATGCTTCTCCCCCCTTTATTAATACTCCATTTTCAGCACCTTTTCCTGTTCCAACCATTATTGCTGTTGGTGTTGCTAATCCTAAAGCACATGGACAAGCAATTACTAATACTGATATAAATATAGTTAATGCAAAAATAGGTGTTTCTCCTGCAATTAACCATACAATTGCTGATAAAATTGCTAATCCTATTACTATTGGAACAAAATATGATGAAATAACATCTGCCATCTTTGCAATTGGAGCCTTAGAACCTTGTGCATCTTCAACTAATCTTATTATTTGAGCTAATGCTGTATCTTTACCAACTTTAGTAGCTTTATATTTAATAAATCCTGTTTTATTAATACTTGCCCCTATAACATTGCTACCAACACTCTTTTCTACAGGAATACTTTCTCCTGTAAGCATAGATTCATCTATTGCAGTACTTCCCTCAATAACTTCTCCATCAACAGGAAGTTTTTTACCAGGCTTAACCAACACTATATCTCCAACCACAACTTCATCTACAGAAACTATAATTTCCTTATTATCTCTAATAACAGTAGCTGTTTTTGGAGCTAATCCCATTAATTTTTTTATTGCTTCTGAAGTTTTGCCCTTAGATACTGCTTCTAAATATTTACCTAAAGTTATAAGTGTTAATATTGTAACTGCTGCTTCAAAATATAAATGCATTGCATAACTTATATCTCCAGTTATTATTTTATACATTCCAAATAAACTATAAATAAATGCAGCACTTGTTCCTACAGCTATTAATGAATCCATATTAGGACTTAATTTAATAATATTTTTAAATCCTATTAAATAAAACTTATATCCTATTGCCATAACAGGAACTGTTAATATTATTTGAAATAATGCAAAATTTAAAGGATTAACCATTGGATTTATTATTTTAGGTAATGGCATTCCAATCATATGACCCATTGTTACTATTAAAAGAGGTATTGTAAATACACATGAAAAAATTAATCTTCTTAATAACTTATCCTTATCACTTAACTTTTTTACTTTACTTTCTTGTTCTTCCTCTCTTATAAGTTTATATCCAGCCTTTTCTACAGCACTTTTTATATCACTATAACTTACAACATCTTCATCTATAGTAATAGTTAACTTTTCTGTTGCTAAATTAACAATAGAGTCTTGAACTCCTTCAATTTTTTTAGTTACTTTTTCAACTCTTCCTGCGCATACTGCACATGTCATTCCTTCTACTTTATAAGTATGAGTTTTAATCTTTTTAACTATGCTATATCCTAATGCTTCTACTTTTTTTTCTATTTTATCACTACTAATCTTATTTTCATCAAAATCAACAGTTAAAATTTCTGTAGTTAAATTAACATTAGCATTATTTATTCCTTCCATCTTTTTTACTCCACGTTCAACCCTATTTGAACAAGCTGAACATGTCATTCCACCTACTTTATACTTTTTATTTATTTTAATCATCTCCTTAATTTACTTTGATACTTTCTCAAATAAGTTGATTATTTCATTTATTTTTTCATCTCCATTGTTATGTAAGATTGCATCTTTTACACAATGATCTAAATGCCTTCTTAAAATTTGCATATTAGCCTTTTTTAATAATGATTGTACTGCAATTATTTGATTTGATATATCAACACAATATCTTTCATCTTCAATCATCTTTATTATTCCTTCTATTTGACCTTTTGCTATTTTTAAATTTTGAATTGCTTTTTTTCTTTCTTCCATAAAAATTCCTCCATATATTCCTTCGTTTCCCTACCCCCCAGGGGGGTACATTTTAATTATAATTCTTTTTTTATTAATGTCAATATACTAATATATTTTTTCATTTATAAAAAAATATTCAAACTTTTATGCTTTACCATTATCTTTTTAGTTATATTTTAAATTAATCTAAAATTTTCATTATATTATTACTTTAAACTATAAAAAACAGATTAAATTTTATATTTAATTTCAATAAATAAAAAACTCCTAGAATAAAATTAACATGATTCTTATGTAAGTAATTTTCAATTTAACTATTTATACATAAGAATCATATTTTAAATTCTAAGAGTTTTATTTATTATTTTTATAACTATCTACTAACATCATAAAGAACTTAAATAATACAAATGATACTAGTGCTGTTGTAACATAAATTTGTATACCTGCTATTTGAGTTATAACATTACCAAATGCTTCATATCCTTGTGCTGTTAAATAAACTGCCATCTTATTTGAAGCAACTATTCCAATTGCCATAGGGAATGTAAGTCCTGCAAATCCTGGATGGAATGCATATGAGAAAAACTTTGGTAACTTAATTAATATAAATATTAATGCGCAAATAACTGCACAATATAAATAATATATTATAAATTTATTAGGTGTTGAAATAAAGTTAAGATAACTTACTAAACAAAGACTTGATGGTGCAAGTAATATTGCTTGAGTATGATATACTGGATCCTTTATTTCATGCTTTGCTAATCTATAAATCATAAATGGTATTATTACTGTAAATACTGCAATCCCGTAATAAACAACTATTTTACCTATTAAAGGTTCATTCATAACTCCACCAACAACTGTTGAAACCATTATTCCATTATATGTAACAAACCAACTTGGTAAAAATGTTTGCATATTAAAATTCTTAATTACATTATTATAAGTAAATACTAAGATTTGAATTGCATGTAATATTAAACCTACAAACCATAATGTTTTACCAAATACAGGACTAGCATTATAGAAATAGCTTCCTAAAAGCATAGTTAACATTGTAAATCCTGCATAAAGAGATGCTGGAACTGTATTAGAATATTCCTTCTTTACAGTATCAAAATGAAAACATATCTTAAGAATATAAGATAATATAACAGCAATAGCTGCCCATGCTGTAATATGTCTTACCCATGTATACCCCATACCAGAGTAAATATTAGATAAAGTAAATGCACCAACCATTGTAGGTAAAATTGGTACTGGTAGGTTTTTAACCTTTTTTATTAACGACTTATTGTTCATAATTCCTCCTAAGATAATAAATAGGTTCTATATATTTTGTGTAATACATTTAATTTAAATTCACTTGTTAATTTTTTCACTTTACACATAACAATTTTATTATCTCTCTTCTAACAATTGTGATTATATTCTACATTTTTAAAAATGTATGTGATTTTTATCACAATATTGTTAATTTTTTAATTATTTCATTGTTAATATTAAGTAATTGCTCTTATTACAACTATAAAAACAACTTGATTTTGCTTTGTAAATAAAATTAACTCCTTTTTACAATAATTTTTATATCAATTATTATTAAAAAGGAGTTAATTTTTTATCAGTAATTTAAAAAATTACTTTTACATTTTTAATTTTATTTAATAATATTATAAACTTAATATTTTACCTTGGTTAACTAATTTACATTCATCTCCAACCTTAACTTTTCCACCTTTTAAAACTCTCGTAAATATTCCATTCTTAGGCATAATACATTCTCCAACTTGGTAATATATAGCACACTTATCATGACACTCTTTCCCAATTTGAGTTACTTCTAAAAGAACTTCATCTCCTACTGTTAATCTTTGCCCAACTGGTAACTTATTTAATTCAAATCCTTCTATAACTAAATTTTCACCAAATGCTCCAAAATCAACATTTCCACCCTTACTTCTAAAGTCTTCTATTTTTTCTAATGCTAAAAGACTTACTTGTCTATGCCATTTTCCAGCATGTGCATCTCCTTCTATTCCAAATTCCTCTATAAAATTAGCTTCATTAACCTCATTTTTTAAAGTTCCTTTATGCTTGCTTATACAAACTGATATTACTCTTCCCATTTTATTATCCTCCAATTTGATTCATAAACTTTATTTCTTTATGAGTACTTTTCTCTAAAAATAAATGTTTTTCTGGCTTATCATATATATTATCTTTAATAATTTTTCTTAATTCTTCATCAGTAATGTTTTCTCTTAATTTAGATTTTAAGTCTACACCATAATCAAAATGTAAACATTGCTTTAAAAATCCATCTGGTGTTAATCTTATTCTGTTACAATCCTCACAAAAACAATTGCTTAAAGCACTTATGAATCCAACCTTACCTTTAGCACCCTTAAGCTTAATATATGTAGCTGGTCCACCACTTTTACTTCTTACTACTTTTTCATAATTTGAATAATTTTTTTCAATTATATTTAAAACTTCTTTATTAGTTATACCTTTATAATTAACAGCTTCTCCTATTGGCATTAATTCAATAAATCTTATATCTATTGGCTTTTCTCTAGTTATATTTACAAAATCAATTATTTCATCTTTATTTATATCATTAACTATAACTGTATTTACTTTAACCTTTACTCCTAATTCTATTGCTTTATCTATAGCTTCTAAAACATTATTTAAATTACCTAATCTAGTTAATTTATTAAACTTATCTTCTTCAAGAGAATCTAAACTTATATTTACTCCCTTTAATCCATTTAACTTTAATTCCTCAAGCTTATCACCTAACAATATTCCATTAGTTGTTAAATAAATTTCTTCAATCCCTGGTATTTCATTTATTTTTCCAATAAGCTTCACTATTCCTGCTCTAACTAAAGGTTCTCCACCTGTTATTCTAATCTTTTTTATTCCAAGGTTTGCACTTTCTTTTACAACTCTATATATTTCATCATCTGTTAACTTTTCATTTTTCTTTAAAAAGTTATTTTCTTTTTCACTCATGCAATATATACATCTTAAGTTGCAATTATCAGTTACTGATACCCTTAAATAATCTATTTCTCTTCCAAACTTATCTTTCATATTTCTTTAAAGGGTAAGTTAAAAGTTAAACTCCCCACTCTTTCCTCCTGTTTTTTTAAGCAAGTGAGTGCTTTCAATAACCATTCTTTTATCAACAGCCTTACACATATCATAAATTGTTAATGCACTTACTGTAGCTGCTGTTAAAGCTTCCATTTCAACACCTGTTTTATCTACGATTTTTACAGTAGCAGTAATTTCTATAGAATTTTCTTCTTTATTTATTTCAAAGTCTACATTACAACTTGTAATCATTAATGGGTGACACATTGGAATCAAATTTGCTGTTTGTTTGCTTGCCATTATTCCTGCAACTCTAGCAACGCCTAAAACATCTCCTTTACCTATTTTGCCTTGTTTTATAAGCTCTAATGTTTCTTTACTCATCTTTATTTTAGAAACAGCAGTTGCAACTCTTACTGTTCCTTTCTTTTCTGATACATCAACCATTCTAGCATTTCCGCTATTATCAAAGTGTGTTAATTTATTTTCCATATTATAAGCCTGCTTTCTAAAATTATTTTCCAAATGAACAATGTGGGAAAGTACAAACTTTACAGTCTAAGCATAATCCACCATGTCCATATTCAACTATATCTTCAAATGTTAATTTTTCATCACTTAAAACCCTTGGTAAAACTAAGTCAAGAACTGTTCTCTTAGAATACATTGCACAACTTGGTACACCTAATATTGGTGTATCTCCATAATAAGCTAATAAAAACATTGCTCCTGGTAATACTGGTGAACCATATGTTACAAGTTCTCCTCCACATTCTTTAATTGCAGTTGGTGTAACATCATCTGGATCTACTGACATACCACCAGTACAAATAATCATATCAACATTTTCATTTAATCCCTTTTGAATTTCTTCAATAATTCTTGACTTTTCATCTGGTAATATAACTTGACGAATTACTTCACTTCCATAATAACCTAATTTTTGTTTTATAACAGGTAAAAATGCATCCTTTATTCTTCCTTTATATACTTCATTTCCTGTAGTAATTAATAAACACTTTTTAGGTCTTATTTCTGCAACACTTATTATTTTTTCTTTAATTAATTCTTCTGCAGTTATGATTTTTTTTTCATCTATTATTAATGGAATAACTCTAGTTGCTCCAACCTTTTCACCCTTTTTAATTGGTGTATTATTGTGTATTGTAGAAACTATTATTTCACCTAATGAATTTAACTTAAATAAATTTGTCTTATCAATCTTTAATACTCCATCTCTATCTGCAAAGAAGTCAACTTTACCTTCCTTAATTTCATCAGAAAGCTTAATTCCTTCTCCCACAACTAAATTAGAAATTCTTGTTGCTGCATCATTTTCATGAAGTTGTCCTTCTGTTGGCTCCCATACATATACATGCTCTTTACCAATAGATAGTAATTTTTCTATATCTTCTTCCTTGATTATATGCCCTTTCTTGAATAATCTCCCTTTAAATTCTCCTGGAATTATTTGAGTTACATCATGAGAAAGTATAGTTCCTACTGCCTCCTCAACTCTTATCATTTTCATAACTATTACCTCCCTTACTTTCTAGCACATTCCCTTGCCGAACCTAATAATATATCAATTCCATGTTTAACATCGTCTAATACAAAATCCAATGCTTCTTTACAAGCCTTAGGACTTCCAGGTAAATTAACTATTAAAGTATCCTTTCTTATGCCAGATACTGCTCTTGAAAGCATTGCTCTTTTAGTTATTTGCATACTATACATCCTTATAGCTTCGCATATTCCTGGTGCTTCCCTATCTAATATTTCCTTTGTAGCTTCTGGAGTTATATCTCTTTTAGAAAATCCAGTTCCCCCAGTACTTAATATTAAATTAACTTTTAATTCATCACTCATAACTTTAAATTCATTTTTAAGCATTTCTTTTTCATCTGGAAGTACTACTTGTTTAACAACAGTAAATCCAGCAGCTTCTACTATTTCTTTTATTACAGCACCACTTTTATCTTCTCTTTCACCTGCATAACCTTTATCACTACTAGTAATTATACCAACTGTATACATTATAACTCCTCCAATTCATGATATTCCTTTTCAGTATTTATATTTAAAAATTCTTTTTCAATAAATTTATTATCTTCATTTCCTTCAATAACCTTATAATTTAATGTTTTTATTAATAGTTGAAGTTTATTATTATTTTCTCTAATTGCTTCTTCAATATTAGGAATAATTTTTTTTGAATATACTGCACATAAAGGCTGTAATCTTCCTAAGACCTTAGGTATTAATACATCATAATTTTCATCATAATTGCCTAGTACATTTAAAGTTTCTTTAGTTATTAATGGCATATCACATGCTATGCACAAAACTTCATTTGTAGTAGAATTCATAAGCGCTGAATGAATTCCACTTAGTGGTCCATTTCCCTTATATATATCTTCAACTATCCTAAGATTAAATCCTTTATATTCTTCTTTTTTATTTGAGATAATTATTATTTCTTTATAATCCCTTCCTGCAGCAATTATATGCTCTATAAATTTGTGATCTTTATACTTTAATAATGCTTTATTATTATAATTCATTCTACTGCTTTGACCACCAACTAAAATTGCCAAGGTTTTATTAATCATAATCATCTTCTCCTAAAACTTGATAATATTTACAATACATCCACTTTGAAGTCCTTTATTGCCTGCTTCTACTTCAATCATACAATTAGAATTTAAATTAGAACTTAATATACCATTACCATTCTTAACTTGTGTAATATATACATTTTGTTTTTCTTCTCTTATTTCAACTCTTCCTCGTATAAATCTTCTTTGTGGACTCTTTTTATTAAATGAATCACAAAGTATTGCTTTTTCTCTTTTTATTTCTATCTTTTCTTTTCCACATAACTTTTCTAATGATGTTTTAACAAACAATTCAAATGCAGTTAAAGCTGCTGTTGGATTACCTGATAAACTAATTATAATTGAATTATTAACAATACTACAAAGCACTGCTGATCCTGGTTTAATTTTTACTTTCCAAAATAATCTTTTACCATTAATTTTATCTATGGCTTCATTTAATAAATCTTTTTCTCCAACAGATACTCCACCAGTTGTAATTATTAAATCAAATTTTTCAGAAAGTTTTTCTATATAACTTCCAATTTCTCCTTCAGCATCTCCTGCATGTTGTATTTCACAAATACTATACCCTAATTCAAAAATTCTTGAAATTATAGAATATTTGTTACTATTGTAGATTTTTCCTTCTGTTAATATATTTCCTACATCTATAACTTCATCTCCAGTAGATATAAGAGCAATTTTAGGCTGTTTAAAGACATTGATTTTTGAAATTCCTGTACTTGCTATTATTCCTATATCTGCAAAGTTTAATTTTTTATTTTTTTCTACTAATAAAGTACCTTTTTTTATATCTTCACCTTTAAAGCATATATTTTCATTTTCTTTTATTACTTTTTTAAGAGTAACAAATTCATTATCACCTTTAATAGTATCTTCTTGCTTTATTACTGCATTTGCCCCTTTTGGAATAGGCGCACCTGTCATTATTCTGACGGCTGTTTTATTAATAACTTCTGCTTTACTTACTTCTCCTGCAAAAACTTTATCAATAACCTTTATTTCATTACAACCATTACTATCTTCTGCTATTATTGCATAACCATCCATGGCTGATTTATTAAATGGAGGATTATCAATTTTAGAATATATATCCTCCGATATTATTCTTCCAGTTGCTTTTATTAATTCAACTTCTTCTGTTCCTATAGCTTTAACATTTGCATCTAATATATCTATTGCTTCTTCCAATGATATAAATGACTTCATGTAATATCCTCCTTAAAATATAAGACTTATTACTTCATAATTTTGTAGATGAGTAATAAGTCTTAAATATAACAATTTAATTTTTTCAGTTATAAATTAACTAAAAGTATAAAATATATTTAAATCAAACTTATTTTCCTTCCCAAAACGTGGAGATAATACCTTTTCAAATATTACCCTTGAATTTTATTTAAAATTCCGGCTTAAGCTCCCTAGAATTCTCCTTAGGATACTTAGCTCAAGAAAACTTATTATTGATAAATTTCAAATTTAAATTCATTTTCTTTTTCAATCAAATCTGCAAGTTCTTTTATTGAATTTTTATCTATTACTTTTATATTTTCTAAATTCAAATTAATATCACTTGCAACAGCTATTATCTTTTCTTTTGGAGTTATAATTTTATCACTTACTCCACTTCTATAAACTTCAATTTTTCTTAAGTTACTATTTTTATATCCTTCTACTAAAATAATATCCTTATCTAATAATAATTTAATTATATCATTAAATTCAATTTCTTCATTTAATTCTTTTATCATTGCAAATCTATTTTTTGATGAAATTACAACTGTTTCTGCACCTGCTTCTCTATGCTTATATGTATCTTTTCCTTTTTTATCTATGTCAAATCCATGAACATCATGTTTAATAGTTGCTATACTATATCCCCTGCTTTTCAGTTCTTTTATTAAATTTTCAATTAAAAGTGTTTTACCAACATTTGAGCTATAGCCCACAATATTTATTACTTTTGACATTTAGTTCATCCCTTAATTTACTTTTATTTATATATTTTAAATTTTCTAAGCTTATTTATAAAATATTCCTTATTTAATTTAATAATATTAGAGGAAAAAGGCTCTTAAACATTAACTTCTTCTCCTTATTCCTCTAATCTTTTTATTTTTATAATATTTTATTATATAACTTTTAATAATTAAATATCATAAAATATATTTTTAGCTTTTTGCTTAAATATTAAACTTATTATTTATAACTAAATTCAAAGTTTTTTTCTATATTAAAGAAATCTGAATAATCTATATCAAATAAGCTCTTTGTTACTTTTGATACATCAATATTTGCTTTTATAAGCTGAGTTAAAACTCCTGTATAAGAAAGATCTCCTTGAATTATTGCTCCATAAATCTTACCATCCTTATGAATTATCTTCTTATAATTCTTTTCATCAGCTTTAGTTTCTACTATGTATGTTTCATCTGCTGGCTCTACCATACCAAGTGACATTGTAGCTATACCAACGAAATTCATAGTATTTTTACTTCCAAAGAAATCAGTCATTTCCATTTCTTTTCCTAGCATATTGTGTGCTGCAATTATACCTTCCTTTACAGCTGTAGGCCATATTGGATTTCTTCCTGTAACGTCTCCAGCACCATATACATTTTCAACATTAGTTTGACCTTTTGCATCTATTATTAATCCAAATCTATCACATTCAACATTGCTATTTTCCATAAATGCAATATTAGATCTAACACCTGTAGCAACTACAACTAATTCACAAGGAATTTCTTCTCCTGTATTTAATACTAATGCCTTTGGATTATTTTCTTCATCTAAAAGTAATTTTTCAGCTTTAACATCTAATTTTAAAGAAACACCTTGTTTATTGAATTCTTTTTCATATACATCAGAAGCATGCTTATCTAATTGTAATGGAAGTATCTTATTGCTCATTTCAACTAATGATATATTTAATCCTTGTCCTAATAATCCACTAACTGCATCTATTCCAACAAGCCCTGCACCTAAAACAACTACATTTTTAACTTTTTTAGCTTGTTCTTTTATTAAAACTGCATCTTCTAAGTTTCTTAAACCAACTACATTTTTCCCTTCTCTAAGTCCTGGAACTGGAGGAACAAATGCAGATGCTCCGCTACAGACTAATAATTTATCATATCTTAAAGATTCTCCATTTGATAATTCTAATGTTTGTTCTGCATCATTTAATGCTTTAACTTCTAAACCTTTCATCCAAGTAATATTGTTTTCTTCAAAGAAATCCTTACTTGTAAAGTTTAATGCATCAACATCTCTGTGATTTGAAATATAATGATGAAGTATACATCTTGAATATACATTTTCATCTTTAGATACTAGTATTATTTCAGCCTCTTTATCTAATTCTCTTAAAGTTTTAGCTCCACTAATTCCTGCTGCAGAGGCTCCTATAACAACATATCTCATTATTCTGTTACCTCCTCTAATGTGATTGCTGCCATTGGACATTTAGCTACACATTGTGGGCTTCCCTTATCCTTACATGCGTCACATTTCATTATTTCTTTTTGTCTTCTCTTATCAGCTTTTAAAACTCCATATGGACATGCCATTATACACATATAACAGCTAGCACAACGATTTTTATCATATTCTACTAATCCAGTTTCTTTATTTTTACTCATAGCACCAGTCATACAAGTGTAAACACATTCTGGTCTATCACAATTTCTACAAAAAATAGGTGCATATTTCCCATTACTATCTATTGTTATTCTACTTCTTGTATCCTCTGCATCATGAGATACTATACATGCTGTTGTACAAGTTAAACATCCTACACATTTATCCCTATCTATTTTTATTCTTTTCATCTTTAGTCACCCTTATTTCTTAATTATATTTACTGCAACTGTTTTAAATGATGGCTCCTTTGAATATGGATCATAAACTGAAGGAGTAAGAGCATTTGTTTCTATATAATGCATTGGAGCATATAAATGTTCTTTTTTAACATGATCTGATATCTTTATAGTAAAATCTCTAGTAACTCCATTTTGAGAAGCAATACTTACTCTTTCATTTTCAACTATATTTAATTCTAAAGCTAATTCTGGATGCATAAATACATAAGATTCCTTAGAATAAATTCTTTCTGATGCTTCAATTTCTCTTGATCTAACTCCAGTATGCCATTGTCCAACAGTTCCTCTTCCTGAGTTAAATATATATGGGAATTCCTTACTTGTTTGTATTGGATTTTCAGCTATATCTTCAAAATGGAATTTAGCTTTCTTTGATGGAGTATAATAATTTCCATCTTCATATAATCTTCTTTCATCTTCAATTAAAGTTTCACCTTCTCTAAATGGCCATTGAACCCCTCTTGATCCTTCCATGTTTGGACCTTCTAACATTTCATAAGTTATACCTGTAATATCACAAGGCATTCCCTTTGAACATTTCTTTAATAATTCAAATGTAGATCTTGGAGTTTCCCATCCATTTAATAAATCACCCATTCCAAGTTCTTTACCTATATTATAGAATATTTCAAAATCTGATAATTCTCCTTCTTCCTTTGGAATTACAGGATTAACCTTTGATGCCCTTCTTTCAGTATTTATTATTACACCTTCTTTTTTAATTGCTGGAACTGAAGGTAAATATAAATCGCAAAGTTTAGCACTATGAGTATCTTCATATATATCTTGTACAACAAAGAAATCTAAGTTCTTAACACACTTTTCAAACTCTTCATTATTAGCCCATGAATGTCTAGGGTTTGTACAAATTACCCATAATCCTTTAATTTCACCTGAAATTGCTTTTTCAATTATTGCATTGTAAGGAATTGTTGGCTTTGTAGCAAGTACACTTTCATCTACTCCTAAAGCTTCAGCTACAGCTTTTCTACGTACTGGATTATCAAAATCTCCACCACCATATAAACCTGTTGTATTACTAAATACTCTTGAACCCATAGCATTACATTGTCCAGTTAAAGAGTTTGCACCAGTTCCTGGTCTACCAATATTACCTGTCATTAATGCTAAATTAATTATAGATTGAGCTGTTCTAACCGCTTGATATCCTTGGTTTACTCCCATTGTCCACCAGAATGAAACTCTTTTACCTGCATGAATTATTTCTGCAAGCTCTAATACTCTTTCAGCTGAAATTCCTGTTTCTTCTTCAACATTTTCTAATGTGAACTTAGCTACATGTTTTTTAAACTCTTCATAGCCTTCTGTATAATTTTCAATGTAATTTTTATCTATGTATCCTTTTTCAATTAAAACATTAGCTAATGTATACATTAACACTAAATCTGCCTTTGGTTTAATGTCTATCCATATATCTGAATTAATAGCTGTTTCTGATTTTCTTGGATCAATTGTTATTATTTTAGCTTCTTTATTTTGTCTTATTCTTCCCCAAAATACTGGGTGAGCTATAACTGGATTTGCTCCAATTAAAATTATAGTATCTGAAAGCTCTGCATCATTTAAAGTATATGGAGGCGCATCAAATCCAAAGCTTTGTTTATGAGCAACTACTGATGTAGCCATACATAATCTTGTGTTTCCATCTCCATTAATACCCATATAGTTTCTTCCTACATGCCCTAGTAATGCCATATCTTCTGTTGGCATTTGTCCTGTACTAATAAAAGCAACGCTTTCTTTTCCATATTTCTCTTGAATACTTGTCATTTTTTTAGCAAATGTTTCAAATGCTTCTTTCCATGAAACTTCTTTCATTTCACCATTTTCATCTCTTAATAAAGGGTTTTTTCTTGCTTTTATTTTAGTTTGTTGCTTGTCTAAATTTAAACCCTTTATACAACAAAACCCCTTATTTACTGGATAATCAACAGTAGGCGAAACTCTATCTATTTTGCCATTTTCTACATAAAAATCTAAATTACATGCTAATGCACATAAATTACATGTTGATTGAATTTTCTTCATATTACTCCCATCTCCAATTCATGATTTAATAAATTCTATAATTAGCATTATTTCAAAATCATTTTATCATTAATACTATCTTATAACTGTGATTATAATCACAAATAATTCTTTTTATTGTTATTTTTTTAACAAACCTTTATAAAAAAATAAGTCATTAAATTTTTTTACAACCAAATGACTTATTTTTAATTTACTTGTTACCATTTCTCCACCATTTATATGTATTGTTTGCCCTGTAATATATGATGCTACTTCTGATGCTAAAAATACATATGAACCTGTACACTCTACCATCTGACCAGCTCTTCCTAATGCTGTAGTAGAACCAAACTGTGGAATTTCTGACTTTTCAAAACTAGAGGGAATAAGTGGAGTCCAAATTGGTCCTGGTGCTACTGCATTAACTCTTATTCCACTTTTATTTTTAGCTAATGATAATTCTAACGACCTTGTTAAAGTTGTAATTGCTCCTTTTGTCATAGAATAATCAATTAACTTTTCATTACCTGCATATCAGTAACTGATGACTTATTAATAATGCATTCTCCTGATTTCATATATTTCAAAGCTTCTCTACTCATATAAAAAGTTCCATAAATATTAGTCTTTATAGTTTTATCAAATTGAAAATCAGTAATTTGTTTAAAATCTTTACATTCATATTGAACAGCTGAGTTATTTACTAATATATCCATTTCACCATATTCATTGATTACCTTTTCTATTGCTGAAGTACAAAAATCAGAATTAGAAATATCACCTTCAATTAGGCTACATCTTCTACCATTTTCCTATATATAATTCCTATTTTTCTAAAACTATATGTTATCTTTAAAGATTTATTTATATAATATTGAATCAATTATTCTTCTTGCTATTGTTGTTTTTTCTGGTAACATAGGTAACTCATCTTTGTTATACCAATCTGCATGAATTATTTCTTCTCCATCAACTTTAATTTCTCCACTTTCATATTCAGCGGTAAATCCAATCATCAGTGAATTTGGATATGGCCAAGGTTGACTATCAAAATATTTTATATTTTTTACTTTAATATTAACCTCTTCTAATATTTCACGTTTTACACATTCCTCTAAAGTTTCATTTACATCCACAAATCCTGCAATAACACTATGTAGTCCCTTTGGAAAATTCTTGTTATTTGCTAATAATATCTTATCTCCTTTAGTAATTCCTACTATTATAGCAGGACAAACTTTAGGATATACTATATATCCACATTCCTTACACTTCATAGCAAATTCACTTTTAACAAATTCATTTTTTCCACCACATATGCCACAATATTTACTCACCTTATGAAAATGAATTATCTGTGCTGCTTTTCCAGCTACTGCTGCATATTCTTTATCAATAATTGCAGTAACTTCTCTTAATGCAATAAATTTAAACTTTCCAGATACCTCAACTGCAGAATTAATTTCTCCACAAAAACATTGTATATTCATTAACTTTCCAAGATTATATTTTATTTCTAATCCATCTATTATTTCTTTTACATCATTAAATCTTGGAATTTGAATCTTTTCCTTATCTGATTTAATTAAAATCATTTTATCCTTAAATAAAAACCATAAATCTTCATCCTTATTTTCTGCTGGTAAAATTGGGTTTGATACAAATTTTATATAATCATCAGTAGTAATCATATTTCCTCCAATCCTATTCCTCAAATATTTCACAATGCATATATTTTTCTGCTTCATTCCAAGGTACAATAATTCCTTGCCCCTTAGAACAAAATACTGAATTTGAAGAATACTCTATATCTGCATTTTTATTATATTTTATTTTTTCTATAACTTCATCAGAATTATGACATACATCATATCCATCAAACATTAAACTAATATTGCCTTTTCCTTTAGTAAAGGCTATAACATCCATACTATAATCCATAAACGTTGATACTGGCCCTCTTCCTGTTATTCTAACCTTATTTAGGTTAGTTTCAGGTGGATTAAATTCACCACTTAGCCTTTGTATATCAGCTAAAACCTTCCCTAAATATTCTAGTTCTACATCTATTATAAATTTATAAAACGGCTCTAATAATATATTTTCTGCCTTTTCCAACCCTTGTCTTAATGCCCTAAATGTTGCTTCTCTAAAATCGCCACCTTCAGTATGTTTATTATGTGCCCTACCAGTTAAAAGAGTTATTTTAACATCTGTTATATCTGAACCAGTTAATAAACCATGATGATTTCTTTCAAAAATATGTGTCTTAATTAAATTCTGCTGTCCAGTTGTCAAATCATCAGCATGACATTTATTTTCAAAAGTAATTCCATATCCTCTTGGATTTTCTTCTATTTTTAAATGCACTTCTGCATAATGCTTTAACGGTTCAAAATGCCCATATCCCTTTACTGAATTTTTTATAGTCTCCTTATACATTATTTTACATGGTCCAAAGTCAATTTTTAAATTAAATCTATCAAGTACAACTTCTTTTAAAACTTCTAGTTGTATTTTACCCATAATATGTACTTGAATTTCCTTATTACTGTCATTCCATAATACATTTAACGCTGGATCTTCTGCTTCTAGTATTTTAAAATATTTTAAGACTTCTTTTTCATTATATGATTTATCATATATAACACTAGACATCAATGTAGGAATCATATTTAATTTCATTTTTTCATTTAAGTTACCTACCACATCACCAGCATTTAATAATGATAAACCTGTTACTGCAAAAATATCACCTGCTTGAGCTTCATCTAAGCTAATAAACTTGTTTCCATTATAAATTCTTATACTGCTTATTTTTTCCTTAATTTTTTGTTCTCCTTTATAAATTTCTATTTCATCTCTTACTTTTAGTTTACCACTTAATGCTTTAATAAATGTAATTCTAGTTCCATTACTATCATAACGAATTTTATTAACAATTCCTGAAAATTTATCATTTACATCATATTTTGTAAAAGTAAGCTCATCAAATGCATTTAAAAATTCTTTTATACCCCCATCTTGAAGTGCCGAGCCTGCAAAACATGGATATACCTTATTTTCTTTTATTAATTTTCTTAATTTGTCTTTCCATATATAGCTTTCATATTCATTATTTAAATATTTTTCTAATAATTCTTCATCCATTTCTGCTATAAATTCAATTAAAGATTCATTTAGTTCATTTAAATCATTTATATAAAAACTTTCTTTAGAAAGGCTCTGTCTGATTTCACAAATAACACCTTCTAAATTTGCTCCTACTCTATCTAACTTATTTATAAAGAAAAATGTAGGAACTTTATACTTTCTAAGTAAATTCCAAACAGTTTCAGTATGACCTTGAACTCCTTCAACTGCACTTACTATTATAATTGCATAATCCATTACACTTATAGCCCTTTCCATTTCACAAGAAAAATCTACATGTCCTGGAGTATCTATTAAATAATACATGGAATCATTTAATTTAAATACAGCTTGATCTGAAAATACTGTAATCCCTCTCTTTTTCTCTATCTCATGACTATCTAAAAACGAATTCTTATGATCAACTCTCCCTATATTTTTTATACTTCCTGTATGATATAAAACCTGCTCTGAAAATGTAGTCTTTCCAGCATCTACATGTGCAAGTATTCCTATTGTTTTTTTCATATAATCTCCTTTTGTTAACTTACTGAAAAATCCTTATTTTTATTATAACATCATAAGAATTATTTACCATTTTAAATTACAAAAAATGGGGATGTCGCATTAAGAATAAACACTACAATATATTGTGTTGATTTTTATTTTT
>UQFE01000011.1 GCA_900540255.1 uncultured Clostridium sp. | reverse complement strand
TATGGGTTATTTTTTTTGCAATTAATTAGTGTTGCACTTGATATTGTAATTTATCGTAAAAAATAATTTATATAATTATCTTTTAAGTATTGAATATAATGATATATATAGACGAATTTAGTAGAGAATTATATTAAATTTAGAATAAAAAGAACTATTTTATAAGTTTAGTAATATATATGATATTAGATAAACTATTTAAATTCACAAATGATTTTAAAGTAAGAAAAATATTTATGTATAAAAAATATAGTTTGGACAATAATTTTAGAGGAAAGGCAGGGGATATGTAATATGAAAAAGGTATTTTTAATATTTCTTTTAATCTTTTCTCTATTAGTTATTAATAATAAAGAATACAAATGTGAAGCAAAAAATAATGATTTTGAAAAAATTGAAAAATACGTAATAGATAATTATGATTTTGTTGAAAATGGAATTAAAGTTGAATATACAGTAATTGAGTCCTTAAAGAATGAATATTTAAGGATAAAGGAACTTTTTGAAAGAAATAATTATTTAATAAATATAGAAGAAAATAATAGTATTAATGCAGAAAAAGATGGCATCAATTATGATGTCAATATTTATAAGTATGGAGATTTAACAAAAGTTCAAATTATTTTAATAAATAATGATGTTAATAAAACAGAAAAGGATTTGAATGAATTATCTAAGGAAATAAGAAGTGATAATTTTATAAATGAAAGGTATTTTTCTTTTATTAAGGGAAAGATAAACACAGAAGGGAAAAAGACAATTGATGATTTAGAAGAAGATTTACATTTAAAAATAAAAGAATCTTTAAATATAAATAATGGTTATATTTCAGAGGCTATATCTGAAAATCATCAAGATATAAACATTGGACGAATTAAATATGATACAGGTTCGTATTTAATTATAGGAACACCGGTAATTTTTGTAACATACTAACAATAAATATGGAGGATAATATGGAAAAAATCATAGTTAGAGGTGGGAGAAAGCTTCAAGGAGAGGTTGATATAAGTATTGCAAAAAATTCAGTATTACCCATTATAGTTGCAACTATTTTAAATCCAACTGAAATAATTTTAAAAAAAGTACCTATGTTAGAAGATGTAACTGTCTTAATTAATTTATTACGAGAGTTAAATTGTGAAGTGCAATTTTCATCAATAACAGGGGATTTAAAGATAAATACTTTAAATTTAAAGGAAGTGGATCCTAATAGTGAATTAATTAGAAAAATGAGAGCATCTTTTTTAGTTATGGGACCTATGTTAGCTAGATTTGGTAGATGTAAAATATCAATGCCTGGGGGATGTAATATTGGAAGTAGACCTGTAGATTTACATTTAAAGGGCTTTAAATCATTAGGCATAGAATCTGAAATTGGATATGGATATGTTGAAGCTAAAGTTGATAAGTTACATGGAAATAGAATATATTTAGATTTTCCTTCAGTAGGAGCTACTGAAAATATTATGATGGCAGCTATTTTAGCACCGGGGATTACAGTAATAGAAAATGCAGCAGAAGAACCAGAAATATGGGATTTAGCAAGATTTTTAAATTCTATGGGTGCTAAAATTGAAGGAGCAGGATATGGGAAAATTACTATACATGGTGTATCACAATTAAAACAGCCAGAACCATTTACACCTATATTTGATAGAATAGAAGCTGGAACATTTATGGTTGCAGCAGGAATTACTAATAGTAAGATAACAATAAATGGAGTTAATGAAGAGCATTTAATGCCAACTATTGAAAAATTAAAGGAATGTGGGGTTTATTGTAGTATAGATGGACAAAAGATGATTGTAGATGGAACACAGGAAAAGAAGCCTGTTGATATAAAGACAATGCCTTATCCAGGATTTCCAACAGATATGCAAGCTCAAATCATGGCTTTATTATCAATTACAAGAGGAGTTAGTGTAATAACTGAAACAGTATTTGAAAATAGGTTTATGCATGTTGGCGAATTAGGAAGAATGGGAGCAAATATAAAAATTGATGGAAGAATAGCTATAGTAGAAGGTGTATCAACACTTACAGGGTGTGAAGTTAAAGCAACTGATTTAAGAGCAGGTGCAGCAATGATATTAGCTGGATTAGTAGCAAATGGAGAAACTGAAATAGGTGAAGTTTATCATATTGATAGAGGATATACTAATATAGAAGAAAAATTTAAGAAGCTTGGAGCTGAAATATATAGAATTCATAAATAAGGGGCCTTAGGGGTTCCTTATTTTTGTTTTATAAAAAGTAACTATTTATTGAATGAAAATTATAAATTGGGGAGAATATTAACTTTGAAAATAGAATTATTTAATATATAAAAACATATATATAGATGTAATATTAGTGGCTGGGGGTATTATGAAGGAAATTAAATTTAAGGGAGATATAAGGTTTAAGTTAATATTTATTACTAGTTTTTGTATTATATTATTTATGATAATAATACCTATGATAACCATGAAAGCAGATATTAATGTAAGTCTATTAAAGAAAAAAAATGATAGTGCTAATTTAAGTAATAGTAATAATGATTATGTAAGTAATGTTAGTGAGGAAGTTGTAAATGAGGAAAATAATGAAGTAACTATTAATAGTAATGATAAAATATCAGTTTATATTACATTAGAAGATAGAATAGAAGAGATTGATTTAGAGGAATATATATGCAGTGTAGTTGCAAATATAATGCCAATTAGTTTTAATGATGAGGCTTTAAAGAGTCAAGCGATAATATCAAGAACGTATGCCATAAATAAGAAGATAAAGCATTGTAATGAGGCTAATGGAGCAGATATATGTAACTCAGTACATTGTCAGGTTTATTCATCAAAAAATGAATTGATTAATAAATGGGGAGATGAAAATGGAGAAAGGTATTGGAATAAGGTGCAAAGTGCAGTTGAGTCAACAAGAGGAATGGTATTAACATATGATAATGAAATAATATTATATCCGTTAACTTTTTTAGTTAGTTCAGGAAAGACGGAAGCATCAGATATAATTGGAATTGGAAAAATTCCATATCTTAAGCCGGTGGATAGTCTTGGAGAGGAAGATTCCCCTAATTATAATACGATAAAAGAAATTACAGTAGGTAAATTAGTATATATAATAAATAGTAAGTATCCTAATGCTAAGTTAACTTTAGATAATATTAATGAAAGTATTGAAATTTTATCTAGAAGCGACTCAGGAGGGGTTTTAGAAATTAAGGTAGGAAATAAAGTTATTAGTGGAAATGAGTTTATGCTTTTATTAGGATTAAATTCTATTAATTTTAATTATGAAATAAATGATAATGTAGTTAAATTTAATTGTATTGGATATGGTAATGATGTTGGTATGAGTCAATATGGGGCTAATGTTATGGCAAAAGAGGGGAAGAAATATGATGAAATATTAAAGCATTATTATACAGGAATTAAAATACAAAATTTAAGGTTTGAACAATAATAATTTTATAAAAATATGTTGCAAAAAGGGAATGTCGCATTAAGAATAAATACTACAATATATTGTGTTGATTTTTATTTTTTAAAACAATATATTGTGTATAAAATTTTTAGTGCGACAGCCCTTTTTTTGTTTTTTTTTATATAAATTTGACGTAAAAAAACTGGATTTAAATTGAATTAATTTAATTTTTGGGGTAAGAATACAAGAAAGGAGGTGTTGAAATGGACCAAAATAAAAAAAATAAAGTAAAGGACTTTTTCAGAAAGGAGGGCTTTTACTTAGTTTTACTTGTATGTCTATGTGTAGTTGCAACTATAGCAGCATTTACTATTAAGAAAAATTCTGTTGCTAAGGAGCAAAATAAAACAAGTAATGAATTATCTTTAAATGATGTTCAAGACAGTAATTCTTCAGAAGTTGATTCAAATGTTAATAAGCAAAATGCTGAAAGAGTGGAAAGTAATGATAAGTTAGCAAATAATGAAGAATCACTTCAAAAAGATATTACTAATAATACAAATGATATAAACAATGAAAATAAAGTAGCAAATGATAATGGAGAACAAGTTTCACAAGATAATAATTTAGACCAAGAAGCTGGTGTTGATGTTTCAGCAGGAACTGATAACAATGTAGTATTATCATTTCCTATAGATGGTGAAGTAGCTATTTCAAGAGAATTTGGAAAGATGATAAGAACTTATTCAGATGAAAATAAGACTGAAGATACATCTAGAAAGGGAATAGATATAAATGCTGCTGTAGGGACTGTTGTTAAAGCAGCTGCAGAAGGAAAGGTTGAAGAAGTATCAAGCAACACTACAGACGGAACATTTGTAGTTATTGCTCATGCAAATGGATTAAAAACAAAATATGCTAACTTAAGTGAAGATGTCAAAGTAGCCGTTGGAGATGTAGTTAGCACTGGTACTGAAATAGGTACTGTAGGAAATACTTCAGGAATATTTACATCAAAGCTTTGTGGAGATGTTTTAAATGTTCAAGTAGAAGATGTAAATGGAAAAGATGTTGATCCAAGTGCTTATTTTATTGCTAAATAATTTACTAAGTATCAGTCATTTTAAATGACTGATACTTATATAAATTATTTAATTTTAGATATTATGAATTTTTTTGAGGATTAAGTAAATAATAAATAGATGTAAGTTAAGGAGGTATAATTTTGAAAGACTATATAGAAGAAAGAGTTTTAGAAGTAGCTCAATATATTATTGACTCAAAGGCAACAATAAGAAAAACAGCAAAAGTATTTGGAGTAAGCAAGAGTACAATTCATAAGGATATGACAGAAAGATTACCTAAGATAAATCCAGCAATAGCAGAAAAGACACATTTGATATTAGAGTTAAATAAATCAGAAAGGCATATTAGAGGTGGAAAAGCCACAAAGATGAAATATAAAGCAAATGACCTATAAAGATATTGAATGATAAATTCATTACATATATAATAAAAATGAATAAATTTGAAGAAAAAACAAATATTTCGAAGTTTTAGTATATATAGGAGTGAATAAAATGTGGTTTTGGAGAGCTGGTAGCGATTTAGGAATTGATTTAGGCACTGCTACTGTACTTGTATATGTAAAAGGCAAGGGAGTAGTTTTAAAAGAGCCTTCAGTTGTAGCAATTAATAGAAATAATAATAAAGTTTTAGCCGTTGGTGAAGAAGCAAGAAAAATGATAGGGAGAACACCGGGAAATATTATAGCGGTTAGGCCATTAAGAGATGGGGTAATATCAGATTATGATATTACAGAAAAAATGCTTAAAAGTTTTATAAAAAAGGCATTAGGAAAGAGAAGAGTAATTGCACCTAGAGTTGTAGTTTGTATTCCATCAGAAGCAACAGAAGTTGAAAAAAGAGCTGTTATAGATGCAGCTATTAACTCAGGAGCTAAAAAGGTTAATTTAATAGAGGAGCCATTAGCAGCATCAATTGGAGCTGGACTTGATATAACACAGCCTAATGGTCATATGATAGTTGATATTGGTGGAGGAACAACTGATATTGCAATTATATCTTTAGGTGGAGTAGTTATTAGAGAGTCTATAAAAGTAGCTGGAGATAAGTTTGATGAAGCAATTATTAAATATGTAAGGATGAAATATAAAATTTTAATTGGAGAAAAGACTGCTGAAGATTTAAAAGTTAGTGTAGGATCAGTTTTTAAAGATTCGAGAAATATATCAACAAGTATAAAAGGTAGGAATTTAATAACTGGGTTGCCTGGTGAAGTTTTAATTTCAACTGAAGAATTAAGAGAAGCTTTAATGGAGCCGGTTTCAATGATTTTAGAAAGTGTAAAATCTGTTTTAGAGCAAACTCCTCCAGAATTAGCAGCAGATATAATCGAAAGAGGGATATTAATGACTGGTGGAGGAGCGTTAATAGATGGATTAGATAAGCTTATAGAAGATAGTACAGGCATTAAGGTTAATGTTGCAAGTAATTCTATAGAAGCTGTAGCATTAGGAACTGGAGAGGTGCTTAAATATGCATCAAAATTGGACAATGAGTTTACTAATAAGGAAATTACTTTAATAGATTAGAGTTTGGTTTTTAAAATAAACAATGCTAGAAGTAGTACAGTTCTAGCATTGTTTATTTGATAACGAATTTAGATAATAGGCATTAATTAAGCCGTTAGAAATAACTTTTGCCATTTCAAATACTAAATGAAGTCGTATACTGCGAGAAGTAAAAAATTCAGCTGCATCGCTAGAATCAATTATTCCAATTATTGAGGCAACACCAACATCAGGTAATGATTTTCCAACACCCTTTCCAGGATGAATTGGATAATCGCGTGTATGAATCTCGCCAATGGAATTTGTATCTCCAAGACAAGCATCTATTCCTATTATACATGCATTAGGGTGTAATTTATTTATTTCTTCTAGTTTTTTATCTAAATTCAATGCGTGAATAGGATCCTTTAATGTTCCATATACAGGTAAGGGAAAATTATGTTCTTCAAGAAATGTTCCAACAAGTGGTCCCAAACAATCACCAACACATTTATCAGTACCAATACAAACTATAATACTATTAGGATTAATATATTTTATCATAAATTCAGCAATTTCATAGTAAGCTAAATTAGATTTATAATTAAATTTCCTTTTAATCAAATAATTCACCCCTATCTTTATAATGAAGATTATTTTTATTTGTTATAAATAAGGAAGCATATATTAAAATTCTTCATGAAATTTTATCTCATATAAATATATGACTTATAAAGCAATAATATAATTTTTATAAAAAATAAAGTTTATATTTTTATAATTAAATAAAAATATATTAAAATGCTATCCTTGTACTTATACTATATTTATTAAAAATAAATGTGTTACTAAAATATAAGGGAAATATATTTAAATTATAAAAAGAAAATTATATTAAAATGGAGAAAAAGAGAGTAATTTAAATTTAATTACATATAATTAGGGATAATAGGCTAAAATAGTGGTTGAAATATAATTGGTTTAATTATATACTAGTCCTTGTCAGTTCGGCAGTAACAAAACGAACGGCACAAAGTTATAAAACAAAAATGGGGGAGTTCCCGAGAGGCCAAAGGGGGCAGACTGTAAATCTGTTACGTTTCGTTTCGATGGTTCGAATCCGTCCTCCCCCACCATTTAAGCATGGTTTATACCATGCTTTTTTTATATATTAATTATACATAAAAATAAAAAAATTATTGACATAGTATGGATATATGTATAAAATATTCTTAGAAATAAAATTTGATATTAGTTCTTATCCAGAGAGGTGGAGGGATAAAGGCCCTGTGAAACCCGGCAACCTGTTGATAGTGACAAGTAATAATACTTGAAACTGGTAGACGTGGTGCAAATTCCTGCAGAATTTTTAATTTGCAAGATAAGAAGACATTAGATAATAATAAGTCTCTTCTTTTTGCAAGAGACTTTTTTTATTGCTTAGAATTAATATCAGAATGAGAGGAGCTAAGCAAAATGAAAAGATTATTTACATCAGAATCAGTAACAGAAGGGCATCCAGATAAAATATGTGACCAAATTTCGGATGCAGTTTTAGACAGTATATTAGCAAGGGATCCAATGGCAAGAGTTGCTTGTGAAACAGCAGTAACAACAGGAATGGTACTAGTAATGGGGGAAATATCAACATCTTGTTATGTAGATATTCCTAAAGTAGTTAGAAGCACAATTAAAGAAATTGGATATGATAGAGCTAAATATGGATTTGATTGTGATACTTGTTCAGTATTAACATCTATTGATGAACAATCAGGTGATATTGCAATGGGAGTTGATGAGGCTTTAGAATCTAGAGAGGGAGAAACGGATGAAGTTGAAGCTGTAGGTGCTGGAGATCAAGGAATGATGTTTGGGTTTGCAACTAATGAAACACCTGAATATATGCCTTCACCAATTGCTATGGCACATAGATTATCAAGAAGATTAACAGAAGTAAGAAAAAACGGAACTTTATCATATTTAAGACCAGATGGTAAAAGTCAAGTAACGGTGGAATATGATGATAATAAGGTCGTAAGAATTGATGCAATAGTTATATCAACTCAACATGATGAACATGTAAGTCAAGAACAAATAAGAGAAGATTTAATGGAGCATGTAATAAGAGCTGTTATACCTGCTGAATTATTAGATGAATCAACTAAATATTACATTAATCCAACTGGTAGATTTGTTGTTGGAGGACCACAAGGAGATAGTGGATTAACAGGAAGAAAAATTATAGTTGATACTTATGGAGGATATGGAAGACACGGTGGTGGTGCATTCTCAGGAAAAGATCCAACAAAGGTTGATAGATCAGCAGCTTATGCAGCAAGATGGGTAGCTAAGAACTTAGTTGCAGCTGGTATAGCTGATAAATTAGAAATTCAATTAGCTTATGCAATAGGTGTTGCAAAGCCAGTATCTATTGAAGTTGAAACTTTTGGTACAGGTAAGATAAGTGATGAAGAAATAACTAACATTGTTGAAAAAGTATTTGATTTAAGACCAGGAGCAATTATAAGAGATCTTGATTTAAGAAGACCTTTATATAGACAAACAGCTGCTTATGGTCACTTTGGTAGAAATGATTTAAATTTACCTTGGGAACAATTAAATAAAGTTGATGAAATAAAGAAATACTTATAATAAAAAGCGAGGACATAAGTCTTCGCTTTTTATTATAATTAAAAGATTAAGTATCTTATGATGAAATTAATACAAAGTTTCTAGAGTAAAAAATATTAATTAGAATAAACTACCTTACCACCAATTATAGTAATTTTAATATCAATATTTTCATCAAAAACAACTAAATCAGCATCAAAATTTTCTTTAATTTGCCCTTTTTTATTATCAACCTTGCAATATTTTGCTCCGTTGTAAGAAGCCATTTTAATTATCTCGTATAAAGGATAGTCAGTATTTTCATAAATATTTTTTATTGCTCTATTAAGAGTTAAAACTGATCCAGCTAATGCTCCATTTTCAAGTCTAGCAGCACCGTTTTTTACTATAACAGGTTGTCCGCCTAAAGCATATTTTCCATCAGGCATTCCACAAGCACACATTGCATCAGTAACTAATAATGTTTTATCAGTTCCTTTTTGTTTATAAGCAATTCTTAATGATGGGTAAGATATATGAATACCATCAGAAATTGTTTCTGTAGTTATATCAGTATCAAAAGTTGCGCCTACAACTCCAGGTTCTCTATGGGTAAAACCAGTCATTGCATTAAATAAGTGTGTTGAATGGCAAAATCCACTTTTTATACCTTCAATAGCTTCTTCATAAGTAGCTTTAGTATGACCTATAGAACAACGGATTCCTTTTTCAGTTAATATACTAGCTAATTCTTTTGCTCCATCAACTTCAGGGGCCATAGTAATTGACACTACAGCATCCATTGCATCTCCTGTCATAGCTTCGAAGTTTTCATAGCTTGGCTTAATTAGATAGTTAGAATTTTGAGCACCTATGGCACTAGGACTAATAAATGGTCCTTCTAAGTGAGCACCTAAAACTTGTGCACCATCTGTACCTTCTATTTTAGCTTTCTTAATAGCTAACATAGATTTTAATATGTCTGAAGCAGACATTGTCATTGTTGTTGGAGTAAACGAAGTAGTACCAAACTTACAAATTGTTTTTGAAATTTCATTTATTGCTTCAAATGTACCATCCATAGTATCATATCCACTAGCACCATGAATATGAACATCGATAAATCCAGGAGCAACATAGAGACCTTTGCAGTCTATTTCCTCATTAGTATTTATAATTTTGGGATTTATCTCCTTTATTACATCGTTTTCAATTAATATAGATCCCTTTTCAATTTTATCGAGAAAAACGATATTACAATTTTTTAATAACATATAAATAGACCTCCAGAATAATGTTTAACAATTTTATTACATGCTAATAATGTATAAGTGAATAAGTAAGTTCTAATTTAACAAAGAAAATTTCACTTATGTTATAATTATATAATATTAATAAGTAAAATAAAATGTTTGGAGCGATAATATGGAGATATTAGATGGCTTAGTTGAAGCTGTAATATTTAAAAGTGAGGATACTGGCTATGTAGTAGCTAAAATTACAGCTAATAAAGAAGTAAATACAATTGTAGGAACAATGCCATTAATAAAAGAAGGGCAGCAAATTGAGGTTAAGGGTGAATGGATTAAACATAAGCAATTTGGAAGACAATTTAATGTAGAAGAATATAAAGAAGTTTTACCAACATCAACAAAAGAAATTGAAAAATACTTAAGCACAGGAATAATTCATGGAATAGGACCAGTAACAGCTAAAAAAATAGTAAAAGCTTTTGGAGAAGAAACATTAAATATATTAGATAATAATATTGAAAGGTTAAAAGAAGTAGAAGGTATTGGGGAGAAAAAATATAATATTATTTATCAATCATATTTAGAAACTAGGGAACTCAAAGATATAATAATGTTTTTTCAAAAACATGGGGTAACTATAAATCAATGTTTAAAAATTTATAAAAAATTTGGTGGAGATGCACAAAATATTGTATCTGAAAATCCATATATTTTAAGTGATGAAATTTCAGGAATTGGTTTTTTAACATCTGATAGAATAGCAAAAAGCTTAGGAGTTGAACCTATATCAGATTTTAGAATACAAAGTGGAATAAAATATGTATTAAATAGTTTTTCAGGGCTTGGAAATACATATATGCCAAAGGATAAACTTATAAATGAAGCTCAAAGGGTTTTAAGTGTAGATAAGGAGTTAATAGAAGTTAATATATATAATAGTGTCTTAGAAGGAAAAATAAAGATAGAAAAGATAAATGAAATTGAAGCTGTATACTCATTACCATATTATTTTTGTGAATTAGGAGTAACTAATAAGATAATTACCTTAAGCATTGAAAACTTTCAAACTATAAACTCTGATATTACTTTTGAAATATCAAGTTTTGAAAGAAAAAATAATATAGTATTTGCAGATTCTCAAAAAGAAGCAATATTAGGTGCCTTTGAAAATGGAATTGAAATAATTACTGGTGGTCCAGGTACTGGTAAGACAACAATAATTAAATGTATAATAGAAATATATGAAAATAATGGAATGAAGGTTCTTTTGGCAGCACCAACAGGAAGAGCAGCTAAGAGGATGACAGAATCAACTGGTAGAGAAGCAAAAACTATACATAGATTATTAGAAATGGGAGTGAGTGATAATGAAAATTCATTCTTTGGAAGAGGTGAAGGAGAGCCACTAGAAGGTGATGTAATAATAGTAGATGAAGCATCAATGATTGATATAATGCTTATGAATAGTTTACTTAAGGCAATTAAACTTGGAACAAGACTAATAATAGTTGGAGATGCAGATCAATTACCGTCAGTAGGTCCAGGAAATGTTTTAAGGGATTTAATAGATAGTGAATTTATTAAGGTAGTTAGATTAAAGGATATATTTAGACAGGGAAAAGAAAGCATGATTATAACAAATGCGCATAGAATAAATAATGGTGAACTACCTTATTTAAATAAAAAGGGTGGAGATTTCTTTTTTGATAATAGAGAAAGTAATGAAGAAATTTTAGAAACTATTTTAGATTTAGTAAATAGAAGATTGCCTCTTTTCAACTCTAAGTGGAATAAGATAAGGGATTTTCAGGTACTTTCACCTACTAGAAAAGGAATTTTAGGGGTAGATAATTTAAATAATGAACTTCAATCTATATTAAATCCTCCTAGTAAAGATAAAAAGGAAAGAAAGTTTAAGGATAGTGTTTTTAGAGAAGGCGATAAGGTAATGCAAACTAAAAATAATTATTCATTAAAATGGAATAGAATAAATGGATATGGTGATAATGAAGGTGTAGGTATTTTTAATGGAGATATGGGTTTTATTGAGTCAATTAGTGAAGAAAATAGAACAGTAACAGTTGTATTTGATGATGAAAGAAGAATAGTATATGATAACCTATATGTTGAAGAATTAGAATTAGCATATGCAATTACTATTCATAAAAGTCAAGGAAGTGAATTTAAAGTAATAATAACACCAGCATTTATGGGTTCAGCATTTTTGATGAATAGAAATATATTATATACAGGAATAACAAGAGCAAAAGAATTAGTTGTAGTAGTTGGAAATCAAAGGGCATTAAAGTATATGGTAGATAATACAAATAGTATGGAGAGATATTCATCATTAAAAGAAAGAATTTTAGATATTATATCTGATGATAAGATAAAGGAAGAATAAATAATGGAGTCTGATACTATGAATTATAAGGAATTGAGTAATGTTTTTAAGAAAATAAGTAAATGGGATTCAAAAAAGACAAAGGTTTTATCTATAAAAACAAGACCATTTAATACAATAGCAGTTTTTTCAAATATAATTAATAAGACAATATGTAAGAACAAAAATATACTTTATATATTTTGCAATAGAGAAAAAAAATATGCTTCTGAAAAGATAAAAGAATTAAATAATTTTGTAGATGGTATTATAGAGTCAGAAAAATTAAAAGATAATTTTAAATATATATTTATTGAAGAAATAAGTGAAGTAACTGAATTTTATGATTTAGTAATATTTGATGATATAAGTTTATTTTCAAAGGTAAGCAATGAATATATTAGAGAAGCTGTTGAAGAAGTATATTGGAATTGTAATAAAATTATAATTTATGCAAGTGACCATATTTTTCCAATTGGAGAAAAATTAGAAATAAATTATATGATGAAAAAATATCCTATAATTGAACCTAGATTAATGAATACTAGAATAAAGTTAGAAGAAAATATACCACTTTCATTATTTGAGTATTTTAAATGGTTTAAGGAAAATAAAAGAATAGTATTAATTGTAGTTCCATCAGAGGAAAAGTTAAATAAAGTGTATAATCATTATTGTAGTACATTAAAGTCATTAGAAATAAGAGTTGTGAGATATAATAAAAATCAAGATTTTAAATTTGTTAGTGATATAATCCAAGGATATAGTAATACATTGTTCATAATAACTAATAGTTGTGGACAATATATTAGAAACATTCCAAATTTAAATGTGATAATGTTGTTTGCAGATGATATATATTATTCATATAAAAAAATACTTTATATTTGTGGGGCTGTAAATATGTCTCAAGATATTCAATGTGAAGCTATAATGGTATCAAGAGAAGTTTCAGAAGAAATGGATAAAGCTAAAGTTATAACGAGGATGTTTAATAAAAGTTTATGGGAAAAACAATACTTAAATTATTGAGAAAAGTAGGAGAGGAATTATTAGATATAATTTATCCAAGAGAAGAAAAATGTATAATATGCCAAACAGAGGGGTTTGTAGGAATATGTGATTATTGTAGAAGTAAAATAAAAAATGTAAATTTGGCAAATAAAGATGTTATTTCCTATGGATTTTACGGTGGTATATTAAAAAGATTAATTTTAGAATTTAAGTATAGTAAAAATTTTATAGCAGGAGAAGTGTTATCTAAATTTATATTAGAAATAATAAATAAAAATAAAATTAAGGCTGATGTAATTTGCTATGTACCAATGACTAAAAGTGCAATTAAAAATAGGGGATTTAATCAATGTAAATTTATAGCGTACAAAATTGGGTATTTACTTGATATTCCTATTAGCAATTGTATATTAAAGATTAAGCATACTAAGGAGCAAAAAACATTAAGTAAAGATGAAAGAAGAATTAATGTTGAAGGAGCTTTTAAAATAAAAGATAATAGGGATATATTTAATAAAGTGGTTATATTAATAGATGATGTAATGACAACAGGTTCAACAATAAATGAATGTAAAAAAATATTGAAAAATAATGGCGCAAAAAGGATTATTGTATTGACAATTGCAAAAAGCGATATATAATAGTAATGTAAAGTTAGGTCTGTGGATGAAAGTCGATGCCAGTCGCAGGCGAAACGATCCACGTAAGTTAAACAAAGAGTTAATGAGCATGGTGCGGTATAGAAGTAAGTCCTGCCAGTAGAAATACTGAGAGTGTTAGTAGTGAGAGGTTAATTCCGGGTAGCAAAAGCTCCAGCAGGCGAGTGTGGGGTCAAAATCCAGGTCAGCTAACTTTATAAAAAAACATCAATTCGAAAGAATTGATGTTTTTTTTTTGTAAAATATTAAGAAAAGGAAAGAAAAAAAGAGTTATGTAGAGATAATAAGTTTAAATTTTCTGTAAATTCAGAAAATGATATTTGAGTAATGAGAAGAAAAATGGTAATATATACATATAGTAAATATTGAAATCTTAATAAATATAATTAGAACTTAAAGAGAGGGGTTGACCTTATGAGAGTAACAGTAATCGGAAAGAATATTAACGTAACACCTGCATTGAAAGAAATAGTAGAAAAAAAGATTTCAAAGATGGATAAATATTTTGAACCAAATGTAACTGCAAGAGCAACATTAACAGTTCAAAAAAATAGCCAAATTTTTGAGGTAACAATACCTTTTAATGGAGTAATTTTAAGATGTGAGGAATCTACTGATGATATGTATAAATCAATAGATTTAGTAGAAAATAAACTTGAAAGACAAATTAGAAAACAAAAAACAAAGTTACAAAGAAGAAGTAATGAATCATTAAGATTTGGTAATTTTGATGAAGTTGCATCAGAAGAAGATGACAACGAAGGAGAAATAGTAAAAGTTAAAAGATTTAATATAAAGCCAATGAGTGCTGAAGAAGCTATATTGCAAATGGAATTAGTAGAACATAACTTCTTTGTATTTAAAGATTGTGATACAGAAAATATCAATGTAATATATAAGAGAAAAGATGGAAATTATGGTTTATTAGAACCTGATTATATTTAATTAATAATGGGAGCTTTTTAATAAGGCTCCTTTTATTTTTATCTAAAGTACTAAATTGGTTTTATGAATATACATTTCTGTTGAATTATAAATAGTATAAATGATATAATTTATTAAGTGAAAAATAAAAAAGATAATTTTATATAGGTAAATTAAATATATAAAATTTTAAAATTAAGTATTTAATTTAAATTTGTCTAAATTTACATAAAAAATTAATCTTGAAAGGAAATATGTTATGGGGTTTTTAGAAAAGATATTTGGAACATATAGTGAAAGAGAAGTTAAAAAACTTCAATTAATTGCAGATAAAATAGAAGCATTAGATGATAGTATGCAAAGCTTAAGTGATGAACAATTACAAGCAAAAACTATAGAATTTAAAGATAGAATATCAAAAGGTGAATCTTTAGATAGTTTGTTACCAGAAGCATTTGCAGTTTGTAGAGAAGCTTCAAGTAGAGTACTTGGAAAGAAGCATTTTAGAGTCCAATTACTTGGAGGCATGGTTTTACATCAAGGAAGAATTGCAGAAATGAAAACTGGGGAAGGTAAAACTTTAGTTGCTACTTTACCAGCATATTTAAATGCTTTAACAGGTAAGGGTGTTCATGTTATAACAGTAAATGACTATTTAGCAAAAACACAAATGGAAGAAATGGGTGTTTTATATAATTTTTTAGGATTAACTACTGGATGTATAATTCATGGAATTACACCACAACAAAGAAGAGAAGCTTATGGTTGTGATATTACTTATGGAACAAATAATGAATTTGGATTTGATTATTTAAGAGATAATATGGTTATTCATATGGCAGATAGAGTTCAAAGAGAACTTAATTTATGTATAGTGGATGAGGTAGATTCTATTTTAATAGATGAAGCTAGAACACCTCTTATTATTTCAGGAATGGGTGATAAGTCTACTAAGTTCTATAATGTTGCTGATAATTTTGTTAAGACATTAATAAATGAAAAAGATTTCAATGTAGATGAAAAGGCAAGTGCAGTATTATTAACTGATGATGGAATTGTAAAAGCTGAAAAATATTTTGGAATTGAAAATTATGCAGATTCTCAAAATTTAGAATTACAACATTATGTTACACAAGCATTAAAAGCTAATTATACTATGAAGGCTGATAAAGACTACATGGTTAAGGACAATGAAATAGTTATAATAGATGAATTTACAGGAAGACTTATGGAAGGTAGAAGATATTCAGATGGTCTTCACCAAGCAATTGAAGCAAAAGAAGGAGTTAAGATTCAAAGGGAATCAAAAACTTTAGCTACAATTACATTCCAAAATTACTTTAGAATGTATGCTAAATTATCAGGAATGACTGGTACTGCATTAACTGAAGAAAATGAATTTAGAGAAATTTATAACTTAGATGTTATAGTTATTCCAACTAATAGACCTGTTCAAAGAATAGATAAATCAGATATGGTTTATAAAAATGAATCAGGAAAATATAAAGCTATAATTGAAGAAATTGTTAAAGCACATGAAAAAAATCAACCAGTTCTTGTTGGTACAGCAAGTGTTGATAAATCAGAATATATTTCATCTTTATTAAAGAAAAGAGGAATAAAACATCAAGTTCTTAATGCTAAATATCATGCTCAAGAAGCAGAAATAATATCTCATGCTGGTGAATTAGGAATGGTTACTATAGCTACTAATATGGCAGGTAGAGGTACAGATATTAAGCTTGGAGAAGGTGTTAGAGAAGTTGGTGGATTAAAAGTTCTTGGTACTGAAAGACATGAATCAAGAAGAATAGATAATCAGCTTAGAGGTAGATCAGGACGTCAAGGAGATCCTGGTGAATCAATATTCTTTATATCATTAGAAGATGATTTAATGAGAATATTTGGTTCAGAAAGAATTCAGGGAGTTATTGATAAGTTAGGTTTAGAAGAAACTGAAGCTATAGAAAGTAAGATGGTTACTAAGGCTATAGAAAATGCACAAAAGAAGGTTGAAGGAAATAACTTTGATATAAGAAAGAATCTTTTAGGATATGATGATGTTATGAATCTTCAAAGAGAAGTTATTTATAGACAAAGAACTGAAGTTTTAGAAGGTAAGAACTTAAAAGAGCAAATAGAAGGAATGATTGAAGAAGTTATATCTGATGCAGTTAATTCACATTTAAGTGGAGAAGTTCAAGATATAGAAGCAGAAGTGAAAACATTACTTCAATATTTAGAAGAAATATGCTTACCTCATGGAATTGTAACAGTAGAAGAATTAGCTGATTTATCTAATGAGCAAATAAAAAATAAATTAACAGAAACTATTATGAACATATATAAGGGTAAAGAATTTGAATTTGGTGAAGAGCAATTAAGAGAAATTGAAAGAGTAGTTCTTTTAAGAGTTGTTGACCAAAAATGGATGGATCATATAGATAATATGGATCATTTAAAACAAGGAATGGGATTAAGAGCATATAAGCAACAAGATCCAATTCAAGCATACCAAATGGAAGGTAGTGCAATGTTTGAGGAAATGATTGAGGGAATTAAGACTGAAACAGTTAAATTCTTATTCCATGTAAGAGTTGAAAGACCTATTGAAAGAGAGCAAGTTGCTAAAGAAACATCAGCAAGCCATGGGCAAGATGATAATAGTTTGAAGAAAGAACCTATAAAAAACGACCATAAGTTTGGAAGAAATGATTTATGTCCTTGCGGAAGTGGTAAAAAATATAAGAACTGTTGTGGAAGAGAAGCGTAGTTAGTGACAAGTGGAAAGAGAGATAAGTAGCTAAGGAAGAAGCGCCTTGTGGAGTTGCTAAAAATATATTTATTAAATTCATCCTAAGCTGAATTTATAACTAAACTTGTAACTTGTCATTTAAAACTTGAAACTAACAGAAATTCCTAGGGGAATTTCAATAATAGCTACAAACTAGTTAAGCGTGGTGATTTTTTGTTAATAAAATTAGAGCAGGAGCTTGCAAAGGTTCCATCATTAAAGGAAATATTAAAGGAAATGGGGGCTTCACTTTGACAAGGAAAGCCTAGAAAAGAGATTTCAAGAATTTGAACTTCAAATGCAGGAAAAAGGATTTTGGGATGATATAAAAAGGGCAGAAGAAGTTACTAAGGAAAGTAAAAGTATTAAAGATAAAATAGATAGATATGAAAGTTTAGTAAGAAGATTAGATGATGTTGAAGTTTTAGCTGAATTAGCAGAAGATGATGAAGAAACTATTAATGAGGTTATTATTGAAATAAAAGATATTGAAAAGAAAATTGATGAATATAAAATAGAGCTTCTTTTATCTGAAGAATATGATAAAAATGATGCTATATTAAATTTACATGCAGGTGTTGGTGGAAGTGATGCAAATGATTGGACACTTATGCTTCTTAGAATGTATACAAGATGGTGCGAAAAAAAAGGATATAAGGTTGAAACATTAGATTTACTTGAAGGTGATGAAGCTGGAATAAAAAGTGCTACATTAAGAGTTAAAGGTGAATTTGCATATGGATACCTTAAAGCTGAAAAAGGTATACATAGATTAGTAAGAATATCTCCATTTAATGCAAATGGCAAAAGGCAAACATCATTTGCTTCTGTAGAGGTATTACCAGAGTTAACTAAAGATCAAGATATAGAAATTAGACCTGAATATTTAAAAATAGATACTTATAGGGCAAGTGGAGCTGGTGGTCAGCATGTTAATAAAACTGAATCAGCAATTAGAATAACTCATATTCCAACTGGAATTGTAGTTCAATGCCAAAATGAAAGAAGTCAGTTTGCTAATAAAGATACAGCAATGTCAATGCTTAAATCTAAGCTTATAGAACTTAAGGAAAGAGCGCATAAAGAAAAAATAGAAGATTTAACTGGAGAGCTTAAGGATATGGGATGGGGAAGTCAGATTAGATCATATGTATTCCATCCTTATAATATGGTTAAGGATCATAGAACTAATGAAGAAACATCAAATGTTAATGCAGTAATGAATGGTGATATAGATCAATTTATAACAACTTATTTAAAAAGCATATCTAAATAAAAAAATACTAGCTGTTTTAATTTAATTAAGATAGCTAGTATTTTTTGTATATTATTTTAAATTTGCCTTATTCTTAATTACAATATATATACCCCAAATTATAAGGGTTAGTAAAGCTATTGATATAAATAAAATTGATTTTGAGCTATATATAAAATTAGTTAATTTGCTATAGCAATAACCTTTAATTTCTGTTTCAACAACACTATAAACAGTATTGATAGCATTAGTGTCTATATAATCTAAGGTATCATTAGGAGTATGAATTCTAGTTTTATCACTATGACAAAAGCTTAATGCATCTATATTTAAGTTATTGAAACTAGCATGATCACTAGAATCTTCATATAAAACTTCATAAGGAATTGATTTTTCATTACAAATTGATTTTATTGAGTTTAACAATTCAGAATCTGTATTTTTAAATTTACTACCTTGCATTAAACTTATAGGATAATCAGCACTTCCAATCATATCAAAATTTATAACTTTAGAATTTTGTATAGTAAATAAGTTTTCTTCAGCAAATGCTTTTGAACCTAATAATCCAAATTCCTCAGCATTTAATGCTACAAAAATAATATCCCTTTTAGGTTTTCCGTAAGTTGAAAGGCTTCTGCTTAATTCTAATAAAAATGAAGTTCCAGATGCATTATCTAATGCACCAGAATAATTAACTCCTAAGCCATCTTTTCCAAGATGATCATAATGTGCAGTGACTATAAATGGAGGAAGTGATGAATTAAATCCCTTAATTACACCTATAACATTAGAAATTGTCTTTTCTTCTTCTTCAAATGGAATATGAATTGAAATTTCTTTACCTTCATTTAAACTATTAAGCACTTTATTAAAGGTATTTTGAGAAATCATAATTACTGCATCTTTTGAAAAATCACTAAAAAAAGAACTTCTAAATGAAAAATCATTATTTTTTGGTACATATAATAAAAATGATCCATCATTACATGTTATATCAAGATAAGATAAATAGGAGTTTATTTTATCTGATTTTGAAAATGAAAAAGTATTATTTTTAAAATTTATCATATCTTCTTTAAAGTCAACTCCATATTGAAGTTCTTCTTCTACTTCACCATTATTTTCTATTTTTAAATATGGAGAGGAGTTTGTAATAACTGGGCAAACTGTATTAAATGTTTGAGTATACGTACCATCATTATTTAATGATTTTAATCCACAATTTATAAATCTATTTTTTATTATTTCAGCTGCAATTTCATTTTCAGTACTTCCAGCGAGCCTTCCTCCTAATGTATTGGAGGATAAAACATATATATTATTACGAACATTAGATGAATTGAATTCTGAATATGTATTATTAAGATGAAGTGTTAATAATAATAATAAGGAAATTAATGATAAAATTGAAAAGTATAAAGTTTTTTTCTTCATAAAAAAAGACCTCACAAATAGTATTATATTTAATAATATTATGTGAGGAAAAATATTATGCATTATTTTTAATAAGTTCAAAAATACATTGAAATAATGATGTTAAAAGACAAATATATAAAAACATGTTGAGTTGTTTTGTTAGTACAAAGGAAATTCCACCTAATATAATCGTTATTAATATAACACTACTAATAAATTTTAAAAAATTAGATTTACCTATTAATATTTGAGTTGTTGCAGTTAATAAAATTATTATTAATGTTAAAAATATAAATATATTTCTTAAATTTAGTGAAAAATCAATTACATATAGTTGGTTTAATACTAAGAGAATAATAAATACAATGAGACATATATTTAAAAATCCGTTTAAAAATTTATTCAAGCAAATTCCACCTTTCAATTAATTGGTAATATTTTACAAATAAATTATACTATTCTCTTAACATAATATCAATAGTGTAAAAATATGTTATACTAAATTAGAAAAGTAATTTTATAGATGATTAATTTTATTGGAGGAATTTATGGTAAATATAGAAGAAAGATTAACCAAAGAATTAGACATAACTTTAAAGCAAGTACAAAATGTAATTAAATTATTAGATGAAGGAAATACAGTTCCTTTTATCTCTAGATATAGAAAAGAACAAACAGGTGGACTAAGTGATGATGTTCTTAGAAAGTTTTTTGAAAGATTAACTTATTTAAGAAATTTAAAAGATAGAAAAGAAGATGTTTTAAGATTAATAGATGAGCAAGGTAAATTAAATGATGATATAGTTAAAGCTTTAGAAAAGGCTGATACCTTAACAGAAGTTGAAGATATTTATAGACCTTATAAACAAAAGAAGAGGACAAGAGCAACAATAGCTTTAGAAAAGGGATTAAAGCCATTAGCTGATTTAATTTTAGAAGGAACTTTTAAAGGTGATATAAGAGAAGAAGCTAGTAAGTATATAGATGAAGAAAAAAAGGTACTTACTGTGGATGAAGCTATAAGCGGAGCTTTAGATATAGTTGCTGAATGTATTTCTGATGATGCAGGATTTAGAAAGTGGATAAGAGAATTTGTAATGAGAGAGGGAAAAATTGAATCTAAGGGTTCAAGTGAAGAAGCAACTCCATTTGAAATGTATTATGATTATAGCGAAGATGTAAGTAAAATTCCTGCACATAGAATATTAGCAATAAATAGAGGAGAGAAAGAAAAGGTATTATCTGTTAAGGTAATTGCTAACGAGGAGAAAATAATAACATATCTTCAAAGTAAATTGTTAAAGGGAAATAAAGCTACAGATGAATATTTAAAGTTATCAATAAAAGATTCACTTAAGAGATTAATATATCCTTCAATAGAAAGAGAAATAAGAAGTGAATTAACAGATAAAGGTGAAGAAGGAGCAATATTAATATTTAAGGAAAACTTAAAGGCTCTTTTAATGCAAGCACCAATAAAGGGAAAAGTGGTTATGGGATATGATCCAGGATTTAGAACAGGATGTAAGGTTGCAGTTTTAGATTCTACAGGTAAGTTCTTAGAAAAATCTACAGTATATCCTACTTTACCTAAGAATGATGTAGAAGGTACTAAGAAAATATTGAAAGAACTTATATATAAATATGATGTTGATGTTATTTCTTTAGGGAATGGTACTGCATCTAGAGAGTCAGAAGAAGTTATTTCTGAAATGATAAATGAAATTAAAAAGGAAAGCGGAAAAGAGTTAGCATATGTAATTGTATCGGAAGCAGGTGCCTCTGTATATTCAGCTTCAGAACTTGCAGCTAAGGAATATCCAGATTTAGATGTTACTATAAGAGGTGCTATTTCAATAGGAAGAAGATTACAAGATCCTATGGCTGAACTTGTAAAAATAGATCCTAAAGCAATAGGTGTTGGTCAATATCAACATGATGTTACTCCAAAAAAATTAGATGAATCATTAGCTGGTGTAGTTGAGGACTCTGTTAATAAGGTTGGAGTGGATTTAAATACTGCAACACCATCACTTTTAACATATATTGCAGGTGTTAATGTATCAATTGCTAACAATATAGTTTCTTATAGAGATGAAGTTGGAGGATTTAAGAGTAGAAAAGAATTATTAAAGGTTAAGAGACTTGGACAAAAAGCATATGAACAATGTGCAGGCTTTTTAAGAGTTATGGAAAGTAAAGAGCCTTTAGATAATACTTCAGTTCATCCAGAATCATATGAAGCAGCAGGAATGCTTATAGATATTTTAGGATACACTAAGGAAGATTTAAAAAATAGAAATTTAAATGATATTGAAGAAAGAGTTAATTCAAAGGGATTAAAGAATCTTGTTAAAGAACTTGAAATTGGTGAGTTAACTTTAAAGGATATAATTAAAGAATTACAAAAACCAGGAAGAGATCCAAGAGAAGATATGCCTAAGCCAATTTTAAAAACTGGTGTTATAGATTTAAAGGATTTACAGCCTGGAATGGAACTTATGGGAACTGTAAGAAATGTATCAGACTTTGGTGCTTTTGTTGATATTGGTGTTCATCAAGATGGATTAGTTCATAAGAGCCAAATGGCCAATAAGTTTGTTAAGCATCCATTAGATATAGTTAAGGTTGGAGATGTAATTAAAGTTAGAATTATGGAAGTTGATGAAAAGAGAAAGAGAATTTCATTAACTATGAAAGATGTTAAGTAAAGAAAAAAAGTTATTGAAAAAAATGGGATTATATTATATAATAAAAATAAATAAATAAAAAATATCTTCAGGGCAGGGTGAAAGTCCCTACCGGCGGTATAGCCCGCGAGCAATTTTGCAGATTCGGTGTAACTCCGAAGCCGACAGTAAAGTCTGGATGAAAGAAGGTAAGAGTTAAATTATATAAATATAGTATTGATAATAATTTAATTATCTAATTGATAATTAAATTTATTGCATATATAAATTATATTTATTAATAGCTTTGTTTTTAATGCCCTGATGTTTATAAAATCAGGGCTTTTTATATCTATTAAACATTATAAATATTACAAACTATTATCAAATATATTGATTAATTTAGCTAATGCCCACGAGGATGACTTTTGGGAGGAGAATGTATATATGAATTCATCAAAAAATTTAAACAAAATGATTAAGGTATCTTTATTAGTGGCTATTTCGGTAGTACTTATGTATTTTGATTTTCCAATAATACCGGCATTTCCATGGTTACAAATTGATTTAAGTGAAGTACCAGCATTAATGGGGGGATTTGCTTATGGTCCTATAACTGGAGGAGCCATAGTAATATTAAAGGTAGTTTTAAGATTTTTATTAAAGGGAACTGGAACTGCATTTGTTGGAGAAATTGCTAATATTATAGTTGGACTTGCTTTAATAATGCCAGCAACATATATATATCATAGAAATAAAAGCAAAAAGACTGCAATTATTGGAATGATTAGTGGTGCATTAGTAATGCAAGTAGCAGGTATATTAGCTAATGTGTATATATTATTACCTTTGTTTGGAATGGATATGAAAGGTGCAGCATTAGCAAATTATATATTCTTTGGGCTAATTCCATTTAATGCAATAAAAGCAGCTATTGTATCAGTATTAACTTATTTATTATATAAAAAGGTATCTAAATCAATATTTAAAGTTGATAGTAAATTTGAAAATAGAAACAAAAAGATTGCATAAAAAGAGGGAATTGCACAAGCTATTTAGTGCAATTCCCTCTTTTCCACATTATAATGGCATCCTCACCATTATCTGAATAATATCCTTTTCTTATACCTTCTTCTTTAAAGTTAAATTTCTTATAAAGGTTTTGAGCAGGAGTATTTGAAGCTCTAACTTCTAAAGTGATATCTTCACAATTAAAAGTTTTACACACATCAAATAATTTTATTAACAAATTTGATGCAATGCCTTGTTTTCTATATTTTGGACTTACAGCAATATTTGTAATATCACCTTCTCCAGCAATTATCCATACTCCTACAAATCCAATAACTTCACTTGTTAATAAATCTTCTGCAATTACATACTTTGCTAATGGATTATTTAGTTCATTATTAATTGAATCTAAACTCCAAGGAATAGTAAAGCATTCGTTACTTAATTGATATATACCATTTACATGGGTTTCATTCATAAGACTATAATTTATTTTCATTTTTCATAGCCAGCCTTTGTTCAAGCTCCCTTTGTGCTTGCGGTTTTTTAATATAAAGTGGAGCAGAATTCATATCATCAACTTCTCCAGATTTAAGTTTTTCCATACCAAGCTCTCCTAAAGAAGAGGCCCTAATGATACTTAAATGGTTTGGAGCAAATTCACAATTATTTATATTTTTAGACAAGAATTCTTTGTGTTTAAACATACCATCACCAGTGAAAATAACTTTTTCACCTTTTTCATTTAATATTTCAGCAAGTTCACTTAAATCTAAAGATGTGCAATCAAGTAATTTTACTAGTTTACTATCAATATTTTTATAAAGACCAGTATAAACATTATCTCTTAATGCATCCATAATTGGACATATTATACCATCAAATGTAATTAAAGAGTTTGCTAATGCATCTAAACTTGAAATTGAAACATAAGGCTTATTTGCTCCCATACTTAATCCTTTAATAGTTGCCATTCCAATTCTAAGTCCAGTAAATGAGCCGGGTCCCTTAGAAACTACAAAACCATCAACTTCACTTATATCAATTTGGCAGTCGTTTAATAGCATTTCTATTTTTTCCATTAAGATAACAGAATGTTCTCTTTTAAAGTTTAAAGTATATTCACCAAGTACAAATTCATCTTTAAGTAAAGCAACTGTAGTTACTAAAGATGAAGAATCAACGCTTAAAACTATCATATTTTTAACTCCTTTATATAATCATATCTTTCTCCATATGGAGTTATAGTGATTTTTCTATAGTCTTCGCCTTTTTCTAGGTCTTTTTCTATATAAATATGTAAAAAATCCTTTGGTAATATTTCTTCAATATAATTAGCCCATTCAATTATTGAAACTGCATCAGAGAAAATATAATCATCGAATCCTATTGCATATATTTCATCAGGATCTGAAACTCTATAAACATCAAAATGATTCAATTTTAAACGACCAGAATCATATTCATTCACAATTGTAAAAGTTGGGCTTGTTATGTAATCAGTTATGCCTAAACCTTTAGCAATTCCCTTAGTTATATGTGTTTTACCAGTACCTAAATCCCCTGTTAAGCAAATTATGTCACCAGCATTTAAAATCTTGCCAAGTTCCATACCAAGGTTTGTAGTTTGCTCAACACTATTAACAGAAATAATCATGTTAAAATCATCCCCTTTCGGTTAATTAGTAGTTTGTAGTTAGAAGTTAGTAGTTAGTAGTTAAGGAAAAAATTCAGCTTGGGCTGAATTTTGAAAAATATATTTTTAGAAATTCCTTAAGTAATTTCATCAGAAACTTGCCACTTGATAACTACAAACTAAAAACATTTGTTATTTTATATTTTATCCAAAAAGTACGAAAAAGAAAAGAATAATAGAAAAATAGTAGAAAAAATATTGATTTTATGTATAACATAATATATAATATATTTTGTACTTAGGGGTATCGTATATCGGTAGTACAGTAGTCTCCAAAACTATTAGGCTAGGTTCGATTCCTAGTACCCCTGCCAAGGAAGCTAGTAAGAATTTCTTACTAGCTTTTTTTATAATTTTTTTAAAAATAAGAACGAATGTTTGAATAAATTAAATGATGAAGTTAATAATTAAAAAGAAAATGGATTGTAGCAGTAAGGAGAGTTTATGGATAAGGCCTTAGAGATTTTAAAACAATATTATGGATATAGCTCATTTAGAGAAGGGCAAGAGGAAATAATAAGAGAAATACTAAATGGAAATGATGTTTTAACTATTATGCCTACAGGTGGAGGTAAATCGATTTGTTATCAAGTACCTGCAATATTATTAGATGGTATAACAATAGTTATATCACCATTAATATCTCTTATGAAAGATCAAGTAGATAATATAAATAATCTAGGAATTAAGTCTGCTTATATTAATTCATCATTGAGTAATATAGAAATAAATAATATTTTAGATGAAGCCGCAAAAAATGAAATAAAAATATTATATGTTGCTCCAGAAAGATTAGAATCACAAGCATTTATAGAACTGATAGCAAGCATCAATGTTTCAATGATTGCTATAGATGAGGCACATTGTGTGTCGCAATGGGGACATGATTTTAGAAGTAGTTATAGAAGAATTAGTAGGGTAATTTCATTATTAAGAAATAGACCAATAGTTACAGCATTTACAGCAACAGCTACAGATGGAGTTAGAAAGGACATAGTAAATTTACTTAAATTGAATAATCCTAAAGTGTTTATATCTGGATTTGATAGAAAAAATCTTAAGATAATAATAGAAAAAGGAGTAAATAAGAAAAATTATATTTTAAATTATATAAATAATAATAGAAATGAATCAGGAATAATATATGCTTCAACAAGAAAAGAAGTAGATAATTTATATGAGTTGTTAAATTCAAAGGGATTGCAAGTTGAAAAATATCATGCAGGACTTAGTGATGATTATAGAAAAACAGCTCAAGAAAATTTTATATATGATAAGTGTAATATAATAATTGCTACTAATGCTTTTGGCATGGGAATAGATAAACCAAATGTAAGATATGTAATACATTATAATATGCCTAAAAATATAGAAGGATATTATCAGGAAATAGGAAGAGCAGGAAGAGATGGTGAAGAAAGTGAATGTATAATGCTTTTTTCACCAGGTGATGTTCAAACTCAAAAATATATTATTGAAACAGCAACTGAAAGTGAAATTAGAAAAGAAAATGAACTTGAAAAGCTTCAAACAATGATAAATTTAGTTTATACGCAGGAGTGTTATAGAAAATATATATTAAATTACTTTGGTGAGCAATATGATGATAAATGTAATAAGTGTAGTAACTGTGAGGCTCTAGGGGAAGTAGTAGATAAAACTATTGATGCTCAAAAGGTTATTTCATGTGTCTATAGAATGAATCAAAGATTTGGAATTGGAATGGTAGTAGATGTACTTAGGGGATCTAATAATAAAAAGGTATATGAATTAGGATTTGATGAATTATCAACTTATGGAATAGTAAAAAATTATACTAAAGATAAATTAACCGAATTTATTAATATGCTAATTTCACATGGAGATTTAAACTATAAAGGAGAATATCCAGTTTTAACATTAAATAAACAATCTATGGAGATTGTAAGAGGAGAAAGAAAAGTATTTGTTAAAGAGCAAGTAGTTAAGAAAATTAAAATAGAAGAAAATGAATTATTTACTATATTAAAGGAATTAAGAATGAATATTTCTAGGGAAGAAAAAATACCTCCATATATGGTATTTGGTGATTCTACATTAAAAGAACTTAGTAATAGAATGCCAATAACAAATGAACAATTTTTAGATATAAGTGGTGTTGGTAATTCTAAACTTAATAAATATGGTGAAAAATTTATGGAAAAAATTAAATCATATATTAATGAAAATAATATTGAAGTAACATGGAGTTTTATTAGTAAGAAAAATAGTAATATATCATTTGATGAAGTTTTAAATAAGGAAAATGAAAAGAAGAAAAAAGAAAAAAATAATAATGAAGAAAAGAAGAAATCATATGAAATAACTATAGATTTTATTAAATCAGGTAGTTCAATAAAAGAAGTTGCTAAAGAAAGAAAATTAACTTTAGTTACTGTAATGAGTCATATTCAACAATATATTGCTGAAGGAAATAAAATAGATTTTGAAATACATTTAGAGGAGTTTTTTAATAATGATGAAGAAAAAATAGTTTTAAATGCTATAGACAAAGTTGGATATAATAAGTTAAAAGATATAAAGGAAGTAGTTCCAGAAGAAATAACATATGATGCAATAAGAGCAGTAGTATTAAAAAAGATTATTAGTTATAATTAAAAAAACACTTGACAATTATTATGTTAACATGGTAGAATAGCCATTGTTAGAGGGGTATCGTATATCGGTAGTACAGTAGTCTCCAAAACTATTAGGCTAGGTTCGATTCCTAGTACCCCTGCCAAAGACTTAGCAGTTTTGTTAAGTCTTTTTTTATGTATAATAAAGAAATCATAGAGCTTTGAATTTAGTGAAGTTAACTATAACAATAGATTTTGAAATTGACAATTAAATATCTATAATGTTAAAATTTATGAGAGCCTAAATTAAGATTAATCTAAATTTAGGCATTCTTTTTGGTAGTATAAGGTGGGAGAAAGCAGATGATAGTTGAAAAAGTTTTAAATAATAATGTAGTTGTTTCAATAGATCCTAATACTAGGAAAGAAGTAATTCTAATGGGAAGCGGAATAGCTTTTAATAAAAAGCCAGGTCAATTAATTGATGATAAAAAAATAGAAAAAACATTTATAGTAGATGACGAAAATTTAGGAAACAAGATAAAAAAATTAATTAATCAAATTCCAGAAGGTATATTTGAAATAACTGATGAAATTATAACTTATGCAATAGTGGAATTAAATGTTGAATTAGATAAACAAATTTATATTTCATTAGCTGATCATATCGCTTTTGCTATAAAAAGATATAAAAATGGAATTATTATAAAAAATGAATTGTTAAGTGAAATAAGAAGAATTCATAAAGCGGAATATAATGTTTCGCTATGGGCTGTTGATTATATAAATAAAAAGGTTAATATAGAACTTCCAGAAGATGAAGCTGGATTTATTGCATTGCATTTTGTAAACGCAGGGTATAAGGAAACAACAACTAAATCAATAACATCAACTAAAATTATTAAAGATGTATTAAATATAATTAAGTGTCATTTTTCTTTGGATTTAGATGAAAATGATTTAAATTATGATAGGCTACTAACGCATTTAAAGTATTTTGCAAAGCGTATTGTAAATAATAATCAAAATAATAGTACCGATTCCAATTTTGCAAAAATGATAGCAAAAACATATCAAGAATCATATGAATGTGCTGTTAAAATAGGAGATTATATATTAAAAAATAATAATTACTACGTAAATGATGATGAAAAAGTTTATTTAACAATGCATATTCAAAGAGTTATTAATGTAGCTCGTGAAAAGGATAAGTAAAAATAAAGAATTATGAACTAACTATTAAGTTCACAATTCTTTATTTTTTAAGATTCTTTAATCCATTGAGAGTAGGAAATAGAATAATTAGAATCTTTATTTTTTTGAACATAATTACAAAAATCTTCAAGAAAATTATATTGAATATTATTATCATGAAGATTTACTCCTCCAATATTATATTGGTAAGATAATAATTGCTCTAATGTTAAGTTACTATTATTTTTCATAGCTTGGTACATAACCATAAATGAAGTAGTTCTTCCTTTACCAGCAGCACAATGAAAGTGAAGATGAATATCATCAGGTTTATTTTTTATAAATTCTACAAATTCATCAACAATATCAGGAGTTGGTGCACTATTATCTTTTACTGCAAATCGTTTATATTGCATATCAGCCTCAGTTACTAATTGAGATTCATTAGATATAAAATCAACAGTAATATCTTTGATAAATATTCCAGTGTGTTTATAAAGTTGAATAGTATTTCCAATTTTAATTTTATTTAATAATGAATTTTCAGCCTTAATAGTTTGTTCTGTAGTAAATCCATTATTTAAATCCTTATATGGATTTAAAAAACTTATTGCTAAGTCATTTATCATTCCATGAGATTCTTGTCTTAAATCAACTATACAAATATTATCCTTATTAATAGAATTTTTTAAATTTAATAATTGGTCTTTAGTAAATTGAGCGCTTCCAGATATATTTAATGTAGGAATATCTCTTAATCTCATAGGAAGACCAACACTAGAAGTTGAATCTATGGTAATTATTGATTCATTTTTATTTGATGTAAAACATAAAGGTTTTGAAGAAATTAATGAAGTAAACAATAAAAATAATGAAATAAAACTAATTACCTTTAAAGTGATATTTTTCATAATAAACCTCCAAGATTAATTTTAATAATATTTTTTGTAAATTATGAAAATTTATTCTGAATTAAATAATAAGATGATTTATACTAATTATAAGTGTATAAATAAATATTAAAGGTGGGATAGAAAAGTGAATAGTGGATATGAACGACGTAAATATCCAGAAAAGTCATGGTCAATTTCTAAAATGAAAACATTAAATTCATGTGAGAGAGAGTATTATTATACTTATTATGGAAGTCATAATGGCTGGGTATTTACTAGTAGTGAAGAGCAAAAAATTGCTTGGAGATTAAAAAAGTTAACAAATTTATGGATGTGTTTTGGAGAAGCTGTTCATAAACAAATTAGAGGAATAATTAATTTATGCAAAGTTGATAAAAGTAAAATTATGAATGCTTCTAGATTTAATGAAGTTACATTAAATCAATTAAGAACAATAATTAAAGAAAGTATTAATAAATATATTACAAATGAGTGGAATGAATATCCTAGAGGAGTAATGCTTCAAGAATATTATTATGGGAATAAAATTTCTAAAAGTGTTGGAGAAGAATTAAAAGAAAAATTGATTCAATGTAGCAATAACTTTTATGTATCAATTACCTTTGAAGATATTTTAAAAGATGAGGTTGTAATACTAGAAAATGATGAAGAGGTATTTAGTAGTTTTGAATATAATAATTTAAAAATTTACTCAAAATTAGATTTATTGTATAAAGACCTTGATGGATATTATGTAATTGTAGATTGGAAAACAGGAAAAGATTCTATGGATGATAAAGAACAATTATTAGTTTATGCATGGTATGTAATGCAAAAATATAGTGTTCATCATTCTAAAATTAAAGGTAGAGTTGAATATTTATTAGATGGATATTTTGAAGAAATATTATTTAAAAATGAAGATATTGAATATATAAAATCTAAAGTAGAGAATGATTTGAAAATTATAAATTATTATTTAGAAGATATAAATTTAAATAAGCCAAAGAAAAAATTGGTATTTGAAAAAACATTAAAAAAATATAAGTGCGAAAATTGTAAGTTTAGGCTTTTATGTAATAATGAAATTGATTAAAATTTTGTAAGTTGGATAAGACTTAAAATAAAATTTTAATATGAGGTGAAATCATGAGTTTTATTCAAATACAAATTTTAATATTTTTAAGTATATTAATTTGTTCATTAATAGGAGGGAAAAAAGCTTCCTTAATAGCAAGTTTAGTATGGTTAATAGAAACATTTATAGTATATAAGGGAAGCAGAATAAATTACATTCAATTTATATCAGTTTCATTATCTTTTCAAATAGGAATGTTAGTAGCTATTACTAGGGATTTTGTATTAAAAAAAATAAAAAATAAATAACAAGGAAAATAGTTTAAATAAATCCAATAAAATAAATTATAGTAATAAATTACTTGTAATATAAAATTTCATAATGGTTACTATAATAGTGTAGGCAGGAGATAACTTAAAAGAAAAATTTAACTTAAGTCTACAAAGTACCGGAAGCCAAAGGAGGAATACATTATGTCAAAAGCATTAGTTCCAGAAGCAAAACAAGGATTAAGCGCATTTAAAAATGAAGTTGCCTCAGAAATGGGTGTACCATTTACTGATTATAATGGTGATTTAACTTCAAGACAATGTGGTTCCGTTGGTGGTGAAATGGTTAAAAGAATGGTAGAACAATACGAAAGTGGATTAAAGTAAAGAAACCACTAATGGGTACAAACTGGTAATGGAAGGAAACAATACTTCGAGAGGGTGAGTACTGTTATGGGTGAAATACCACCAGAAAATTAACTATCATTCAAAAAAAGAAAGAGTTACATTAAGGTAGAAATTCTACAATAATGTAGCTCTTTTCTTTTGTTTAATATTTTAATTTATTTATAGCATTCTTTATAAAAAATATAAATTATGGTAAAATATGAACAGAGGTTCGTGAAAGAAGGTAAAGTTATGAAGCAAGTTAAAATTTTACATTGTGCTGATTTGCATTTTGATACACCATTTAAAGAGCTTACAAAGGAGATATCACAAAATAGCAAAGAGGAACTTTTACAGGTATTTAAAAATATAATAGATTTAACAATAAATGAAAAAGTACAGGTATTACTTATTGCAGGAGATGTCTTTGACAATTTAACAGTTAATAAGAATACTTTATTTTTTATATCAAACCAATTAAAAAGGATAGAAAATGTTAGAGTATTTATATCACCAGGAAATCATGATCCATATAATGAAAAATCTTTTTATAATATGATAAACTGGCCTGATAATGTTTATATTTTTAAAGGCAAAATGCAAAGTAAGGAAATTAAGGAATTAAATTTAGTAGTTTGGGGAGCTGGATTTAATAACAATTATGAACATGAAGGCTTAATCAATGAAATTAATATAGATAAATCTAAAATAAATATAATGGTGATTCATGGAGAAATTGAAAGCAAAAATTCAAAAAATGAATATAATCCAATATATTTAAGAGATATTGAAAAAACAGGAATTGAATATGTTGCATTAGGACATAGACATAAATTTTCAGGAATTCTTAAGAGTGGAAATACTAATTATGCTTATAGTGGATGTCCACAAGGAAGAGGATTTGATGAGGAAGGTGAACGGGGAATAATAATAGGAGATATTTATAAAGGTGGTGTATCTCTTAACTTTAAGTCAATTTGTAAAAGAAAATATATAACAAGGGAAGTACAAATAGATGATATTAATACTTATGATGAATTAATTTCAAAAATATTATCATTAGGAAATGAAGAAGAACTTAAGAGAAATTTTTATAAGATAATATTAAAGGGAAAAGTAAAGGAGCATTTTACATTAAAAGAAAATATATTAATGGAAAAAGTAAAAGATAACTTTTATTATATTAAATTTATTGATAAAACCATTATTGGAATGAATATTAATGAGCTTAGTATGGATTTTTCCATAAGAGGAAGGTTTGTAACGAAAATTATAAAAATGATACAGAAATCTAATGATGAAGAAGAAAAAAATATATTGCAAAATGCTTTGAAGTTAGGAATGCAATGTCTCTCAGAAGAAGAGGTGAGTTTAAGTGATTATTAAAAGTGTAAATATAAACTCTTTTGGGGGAATTAAAAATAAGAAAATAAATTTTAGTAAGGGATTAAATATAGTATATGGTGAAAATGAAGCCGGTAAAAGTACTATTCAATCTTTTATTAAAATATGGCTTTATGGTTTTTCAAGTTATAAGGGAAAGGACTATAAATTAAATGAAAGGATTAAGTATACTCCAAATGATGGAGATAATATTAGTGGAGAGTTAAATGTAATACATGAAGATAAAGAATATATTATAAGAAGGACATTTGGGAGAACAAAAAAAGAAGATACTTCTATTATTATAAATTCAATTACAGGAGAGGAAGTACAATATATTAATAAAGAAGAACCTGGAAAGTATTTTTTTAATATAAATAGATCTACATTTATAAATACAGTATTTATTGGGCAACTAGGTGTAAGTGTAAAAAAGGATAAGGAAGAGGAAATATTAGATAAATTATCAAATTCTATTGGAAGTGAAGAAGGACAAGTATCTGTTGAAGTAGCTTTTTCTAAGCTTTATAAATACAAAAAATCTATATCAAATATAAGAAAAAGTGGATCATTAGATGTATTAAAAAATAAATATGGAGATTTACTAAGTGAAAGATATGAAGCTTACAAACTTTCAAATCACAATATAGAAAATGAAGAAAATTTAATTAAGTTAAATGAAGAAAAATTAAATATAAATAAAGAAATAAGTAATTTAGAAATATATAAAAAGTATTTAAAAAAGATAAAAATAAAAAAAGAATATCAAGAAATTACTGAGTATTTCAAGAAAAAAGAAAAATTAAGAAATGAACAATTTTCAATAAATAAAGATTTAACTTTTAATGATGAAGTAATAAATAATATTTTTATTGAAAATGTTAAAGAAGATTATTCAATGTATTTAAATTTATTAGATATTGTAAATGATGAAGAAGAAAGAATTTGTGTTAAGGAAGAAAGGTTAATTGAGTTAAAGGTTCCTTTAAGAGAGTATTATTATATAAATAATCTTCCAAAAGATATATTAAGTAAACTAGAAGGGTTAAAAATAAAAAATGAAATGCTAACGGAAAAATATCAAATAAATGAATCTATAAAAAATGAAATTGAATTTCTTAATCTTAAGAAAAAAGAAGCAGAAAATTTAATTGGATCAGCAATAGAAATTAAGAATTTTAAAGAAGATTTAGAATCGTTATTATTAATATATGAAGAAGAATTAAAGAAATTAAAAAGTATTATGGAAGAAGAAAGTGATAAACCACAAAATAATATATTTTTAATATCCTTAGTTGTAATTTTTTTTATAAGTATAATTTTAGGAATTATTATTGATAATAGTAATTTTAAGGTTTTATTATATACTATTAGTTTAGGAATTTTAATATTTATAGGATTTAATTTTTATATAAATAAAAAAGGCAGCAATAAGGAGAAAACAAGCTTTTTATTAAAAGGTAATATTGAAAAAATTGAAATTAAGTTAAATGAATATTGTAGTAAGTTACAAGTTAATAATTATTCAGAATTAGTAAATAAATTAAGCATTTATAAAAATTATTTAGAACTTGAAGAAAAGATAAATAGAAAAATTAATGAAAAATTATCTCAAAGAAGTATTTTAGATTTAGATAGTGCAATGGATGAACGAGAAAATATAAAGGAAGAAATAAATAATTATTTAAGAATTGCATCAGTAGACAGTATAGATAAATTAATTAAAGAAATTTATAAATATAAGGAAGATTTTAAAGAAGTAAATAATTTGGAAATTGAATTAAATAATTTGAAAAGTAGTTTAAATAGAACTAAAGAGCAGCTATTAATTAGAGAAGAAAAGCTAAAGAGAAATTTAGAATCAATTGGCTTTAAAAATATAAATATAAGTGAAATAGATGAAATAATAAAGGAAATAGAAGAAAAAATTAAAAAAAGGGATGAAGTAAGCAAAAGTCTTGCATCTGTTGAGGAGGCATATTCAGCTTTAACTAAGGGAAAAGATATAAATAAAATTAAAGAAGAATTAGGTGATGTAATAAATATAAATTTTAATTATTCTTATGAAAATGAAGATGAAATAGATGAAGTAATTAAAGAAAAAAATATAAGACTTGTAGATGTTGAAAAAAAATTAAAGGATATAGAAAATGAAATAAAAAATAGATTTATAGGAAAGAGAACTATTCCAGTAGTTGAAGAAGAGATAAAAGAGGTTGAAAGTAATATTGAAAAATATGAAACTCAATTAAAGGCAAGTTATGTTGTAAGTGAAGTGTTAACAGAAGTATATGATGAAATACGTTCTAGTTTTGGACCCATTTTAAATAGTAATGTGATTACATCTTTTAAGGAGTTTACTGATGGTAAATATAATGAGGTTATGGTATCTGATAATTATGAAATGAAGGTAAAGGATGATAAAAGTATAATGGCAGCTGAAGCACTTAGTAATGGAGCTAATGATCAATTATATTTATCTTTACGATTAGCATTTGTTGAAATGATATTTAAAAATAAGGATATACCTATATGTTTAGATGATACTTTTATTCAATATGATGATAAACGATTAGAAAGAACAATTAAATATTTAATTAAAGAAGGATTTGAGCAATATATAATATTTACATGTCAAAAAAGGGAAGAGGTAGTAATTAGAAATAATAGTATAAGTCATAAATATATTAAGTTATAACTATTACATAAATATATTAAGTTATAACTATTACATAAATATATTAAGTTACAACTATTAATTTAACAAATTGTTATGGATTAAATAGGAAAAATAGTCTAAACTAGTTATTGTAAAACTATTATAAGAGGTAATGTAAATGGAAAAGGCATTAAATTATTATAAAAATAATATAAAAGCTGTTAATGAAAAATTAAAGAAGCTTGAAAAAGTCTTAATATATTTTTCAATATTGAGATTTATAATTGTTATTTTATGTGTTGGAATAATGTATTATTTTTATAAGCAAAGTAGTATTGAAGCTATGGGAGCTAGTTTTTTAGTTTTTTTACTAACATTTATTATTGTAGCATTTTTTCATAATGAAAGGATAAATAAAAAAAAGAAGCTCTTAATAATACTTGAATACAATGAAAAGGGAATAAAAAGATTAGATAACACATGGAGAGAGTTTAAAGATATTGGTGAAGAATTTATAAATAAAAAGCATAAATTTTCAAATGATTTAGATTTATTTGGTAAAAGTTCTTTGTTTCAATGGATTAATTTAACAAAGACTTCCTTTGGAAGAAAAAATTTAGCTAATAAAATGATGATGAATTCATTACCAACAAGATATGATATTCAAGAAGAACAAGAAGCAATTAAAGAATTATCAAATAAAAGAGAATTCTGTGAAAAAATTTATTTTGAAGCAAGCATAGAAAATAAGAAAAAAGAAAATATTGAAGAATTGTTAAAGTGGTTAGATAAAGATGAAAAAAGCAATTTTACAATAAAGTATATTTCATATTTATTTATTGCAATTACATTTATAATGATATTTTTAACTATTACAAGAAAAGTTTCAATTTCAAATTTAATATTAGATTTAATTATTAATTACTTAGTTATTAAATTGTTAACTAAAAGGTTAAGTGATGTAATATCTATATTTATAAATAATAAAAAGGAAATTTATAAATATAGCAATATGCTTTCAATTATACAAGATGAAAATTTTAAATCTAAAAAATTACTAAGCATTCAAAAGGGATTAGTAAGTTCTAATATTAATTGTAAAAATGAAATGAAAAAATTAAAAAATATAATAAGCTGGTTAGGTGATAGTACATCTAATGCTTACTATTTAATAGTTAATGTATTGTTTATGAGTGATATATTCATTTTAGCAAACTTAGAAGAGTGGAAAGTTAAAAATGGATATAAGGTAAGAAAATGGCTTGATGACATGGGAGAGATAGAAGCACTTATAAGTCTTTCAACAATAGCATTTGAACATGATGAATGGACTTATCCAACAATTTCTGGTGTTAATGAAATTGAAGCAATTGAATTAGCACATCCATTATTAGGAGAAAAGGCAAAGTCTAATAATTTTACCCTTAAGGGAAGAGAAAAGGTTGCTTTAATTACAGGATCTAATATGTCAGGAAAAAGTACGTTTTTAAGAACAATAGGATTTAATATGATATTAACTTATTTGGGATTACCTACTTTTTCAAAAGGATTCAAATGTGGAATAAGCAATATATATACTTGTATGAGAACACAAGATAATTTAGAAGAAAATATTTCATCATTTTATGCAGAAATATTAAGAATAAAGCTTGTAATAGAAGCCGCTAAAAGAGGTGAAAAAGTATTCTTTTTATTAGATGAAATATTTAAGGGAACAAACTCTAAGGATAGACATGATGGTGCTAGGATATTAATTGAGCAACTTGTTAAGCTTCAAGGAGTTGGTTTAGTATCAACTCATGATTTAGAATTATGTGATTTGGAAAGGGAAAAAAGCTGGTTGGTAAATTATAACTTTAGAGAATATTATGAAGATAATAAAATAAAATTTGATTATATTCTTAGAAGTGGAAAAAGTAAAACACAAAATGCAAAGCATTTAATGAAATTAGCAGGTATTGATATAGAAGAGTAAATTGAGTAAAGAATCTGGGGGGATAAGGGTGGCTTTTATAATAATTGATTTAGAATTTAATAATTTAAGCGGAATACATAAATGTATACCAAATGTTTATAATGATAATCCAAATTTAAAAAATTTAGAGTTAGATAATGAAATAATAGAAATAGGTGCTGTAAAATTAGATTCTCATATGCAACCATGTGAGGAGTTAAAGGTATATATAAAACCATCAGTTATTCCTATAATTAATCCTAAGATTTTAGATATTACTAAAATTAATATTAAGGATTTAGAAAATGGTATAGGATTCATTAAAGGATTAAATAAGCTTAAGGATATGGTTCAAGAAGGAGATATTATTTGCTCTTGGGCAAAAGATGATATTGCAGAAATAATAAGAAATGCAAATTACTATGGATATGATGATTTAAGTTGGATAGATAATTATTTAGATATCCAAGAATATGTAACTAAGATATTAGGGTATAGAAAATCATTAAGTTTAAAAAATGCACTTAAGGTACTAAAGATAAGGGCTAATGAGGAGTTATTACATGATGCATTAAATGATTGTATTTATACAGCACATGTATTTAAAAATGTATATAATTCGAGAGCTGTAAAAAATTATATAGTAGAAGATATTTATAAGATGCCAGCTTTGGAAGTAAGAGCATTAGAAGGAATAGAATTAGATTATGAAAAAATAAATCAAATATGTCCTAAATGCCAAAGAAAAATGGAAGTAGATTATCCTTTTAGAATAATGGGATGGAGATTTATTTCACTTGGAACATGTTCTAAATGTAATAGTCGAATTTTAGATGAGCTTATTGTAAAAAAGAGTTTATGTGGGGAAGAAATATATAAAGAAGTAGCTACAGTTATTGATGAATATGATTATCTAAGATATGAAAATAAACTTAAAAATAAGATTTATAATTAGTGTAAATTAAATTAAGAATTTATTAAAGTTTTAAGTCTATATAACATTTGTATTTTAAATATGATAAAATATAAGAAAAAAATGATTTAAGGAAGGTAAATGAGATATGAATATTGCATTTCTTTTAACTCCTAAAAGCGAAGTTATTTATGAATATATAGATGCAACAATGAGACAAGTAATTGAAAGAATGGAACATCATGGATACACAGCAATACCACTAATAGACAAGCAGGGAAAGTATGTTGGAACCTTAACAGAAGGTGATTTATTATGGAAGTTAAAGAATACAGAAAATCTTAATTTTAAAAATACAGAAAATGTTAAAGTAAGTGATATAGATATAAGAATAAAGCACAAGAGTGTTTCAATCAATGCAGATGTTGAAAGTATTATTAGATTAGCAACAACTCAAAATTTTGTACCTGTAGTTGATGATGAAGGTATTTTTATTGGAATAATAAAGAGAAGTGACATAATAAATTATTGTTATAATGCAATTAAGAAAGAAAAGAAATTTTTATAATAATATAAAAAGACTACTTAATTTTATAACGGGTTTACTTCATAGGTACAAATTTAATTTTTGAATTTATTTTAACATTAGTTTTAACACAACAAAAAAGTATGCTATTAGATATAAATAACATACTTTTTTGTAATGTTCTCTATCTTTATCGCTACATTCATCTAATAAAGTTAAGTATCATTGTATTGATGTAGGTGGGATTCTTAAATTATGAGAAATATTAGCAATAGACTCTTTTAAATTTTGTACCCTTGAAGTAAACTTGTTATTAATTTTAAGTAGCTTTTTTCTTGTTTTACTTGTATAAAATTTACTGTTGACTTAAAATTAAATATGAAATGTTTTTACAAAGGAGTGATTATTTATGTCAGTTGAATTAAATGAAAATTCAATGGGGGATCTTTTAAAGGATTTTGATGTAAAGAAAATTAATTCAGGAGATATATTAAAGGGACAAATTATAGATGTTAATGATAAGGAAGCTACAGTTAATATTAATTATGCTTTTGATGGTGTAATATCTAAGGAAGAATTAGTTGTTGGAGATGTTTCTCCAGCTGATGTTGTTAAACCAGGAGATATATTAGATGTATACGTTATTTCTCCAAATGATGGGGAAGGATATGTTCAGCTTTCTAGATTAAGAGCACTTCAAATAACAGAAAAAGAAGATTTAAAGAGAGCATTTGAAAATAATGAAACTATAAAGGTTGTTGTTAAGGAAGAAGTAAAAGGTGGATTAGTTGCTTATTATGGGTCTATAAGAGTATTTATTCCAGCTTCTTTAGCTTCAAGAGGAAGAATAGATCTTAAGACTTTATTAGGAAAAGAAATTGAAGTAAGATTAACAGAGTTAGATTTAAGAAATAGAAAAGTTGTTGCTTCAAGAAGAGTGTTAGAAGAAGAGCAATATAATGAAAAGAAAAAAGAACTTTGGAAAAATATTAAAAGTGGAGAAAAAAGAGAAGGTACAGTTAAAAAAATAATAAAAGCTGGTGCAATCGTAGATATTGGTGGAATTACTGGATTAATTCACATTAATGATTTAGCTTGGGAAAGAGTTAAAAGAGTTGAAGATATAGTTAATGTAGATGATAAGGTTACAGTGTTTGTTGGAGATGTAAATGCTGAGCAAGAAAGAGTTTCATTAATATTAAAAGATGTAGATAAGGAGCCTTGGAAAGTTCATTCAGATAACATAAAATCAGGAGATATAATAGAAGGAAAAGTTGTTAAGTTTATGTCTTTTGGAGCTTTTATAGAATTATTCCCTGGTGTTGAAGGATTGGTTCATATAAATGAAATAACTGATGAAAATATAGCTAAACCATCTGATGTATTAGAAATTGGACAAATGGTAAAAGTTAAGGTTATTGATGTTAATAAAGAAAATAAAAGAATTGCTTTAAGTATAAAAGATGCAGTTGAAAGATCAAATGAATACTTACAATATAATGATAATGATGAAGATGTTACATTAGGTGATTTATTTAAGGGATTATTTGATTAATTTTAAGTAAAAAATAACATAAGTATTTTTTATTACTGATAAGGATGTAGTAAGATTTGTGGAAAAACAAATCTACTACATCTTTTTAATTAAAAATAATTTAAATTTTTTCTATTTTAAGCATATTTGTTCCACCAGTATAATTTGTTGGCATTCCAGCAGCAACAATAATATCATCGCCTTTATTTGCTAAGTTCATTTTTGTAACGATTTTTTTTGATTCGTTTAAAATATCATCAGTATTTGCAAATTCTTGGCATAATACAGGATAAACACCAAAATTTAAGCTTAATCCACGCAATACTTCTTCATGTGGTGTTATTGCTACAATAGGACATTTAGGTTTATACTTAGAAACAAGTTTGGCTGTAGAACCAGAATTAGTTGCAGCAACAATTGCTTTGGCATTAAGTACATTAGAGGTTCTACATGTAGAATAACTAATAGCTTCTGCAAAATCATACATTGCAGGTTCTTTTAAGCATTGATTTAAATAATTATAATCTAAGTGAAGCTCAGTTTCTTTAGCTATTTTAGACATAGTTTTGGCTGCTTCTATTGGATATTGCCCACTGGCACTTTCACCACTTAACATAATTGCATCAGTACCATCAAAAATAGCATTACAAATATCGCAAGCTTCGGCTCTTGTAGGTAATGAATTTCTTATCATGGAATCAAGCATTTGAGTTGCTGTAATTACAATTTTTCCAGATTCATTACATTTTCTTATTATTTTCTTTTGAATAATAGGCACTTTTTCAATAGGAATTTCAACACCCATATCACCTCTAGCAACCATTATTCCATCAGCTTCTTGTAAAATGGAATCAATATTATTTACACCTTCTTGATTTTCGATTTTAGCTATTATTTGGATGTTATTACCATTATGGGAATTGAGAATTTCTCTTACTTCTTTTATATCTGATGATTTTCTAATAAATGATGCAGCAACAAAATCTACACCCATTTTACATCCAAATATTAAATCACATTTATCTTTATCAGTTACAGAAGGAAGATTGATACTTACATTAGGTACATTTACCCCCTTATGATTTTTAATAATTCCATCATTTAATACTTTACAAATTATATCACTACGATTTATATCTATAATCTTAAAAGCAATTAATCCATCATCAACTAGTATTGTTCCACCTATATGAACATCTTTATAAAGCTCTGAATAAGAAATAGAACATTCTTTATTATTTCCTAAAATTTCTTTATTGCATTTAAAGATGAAGTTTTGCCCTTCCTTTAATTCAACTCCATCATTTATAAAATTATGAGTTCTTATTTTAGGACCTTTAATATCTAACATTATTGCTGTTGGAGTATTAAGTTTAGTTCTAATTTTTTTTATTAAGTTTATTTTTTCTTTATGAGTTTCTTGTGTTCCATGAGAAAAATTTAATCTAGCCACATTCATTCCAATTTGAATAAATTGTGTTAAAACCTCTTCGCTATCACTTGATGGGCCAATAGTAAAAATCATTTTTGTTTTTTGCATAAAAACACCTCACTTTATTAAAAATAAAATTGTTCTATATGGATTATGTTATACTAATTGATATATAATTATTTTAACATAATTAAACAGTAAGGAGACTATAAAATGAATATTTTACAAAATTTAAAACCAAAAGCAGTTTTTAAGTATTTTGAAGAAATTTCAAATATTCCAAGAGGATCAGGAAATGAAGAAGCAATAAGTAATTATTTATTAAACTTTGGTAAAAGCTTAGGGCTTGAAAGCATTCAAGATGATGCATTAAATATTATTATAAAAAAGCCAGCAACTAAAGGTTATGAAAATGCACCAATAGTAATAATTCAAGGACATATGGATATGGTGTGTGAAAAAAATAAGGGAATAGAACATGATTTTGAAAAAGATCCATTAAAATTAAGAATAGTAGATGATTATATATATGCAACGGATACAACATTAGGCGCTGATAATGGAATTGCAGTAGCATATGCTATGGCTATATTAGCTTCAAATGATATTCCACATCCAGCAATAGAAGTTTTATTAACTACTGATGAAGAAACAGGAATGTCTGGGGCAATGGCAATAAATAATGAGCACTTAAAAGGAAAGATATTAATAAATCTTGATAATGAAGAAGAGGGATATCTTTTAGTTAGTTGTGCAGGAGGAGTAAGAAGTAAAGCTACTTTAGAAGTAAATACTCAAGATATAAATAATAAAAAATTAATAAAAATTAATATATCAGGACTAAAGGGTGGTCATTCTGGTATGGATATAATTAAAGAAAGAGGAAATTCAAATAAGATTTTAGGAAGAGTACTTAAGGGATTATTAAGAGAAGTTAAATACAATCTTGTTACTTTAAGTGGAGGTTCTAAAAACAATGCAATTCCTAGAGAAGCAGAAGCAATAATTTCTGTTAATGAAAATGATGAAAATACAGTTATAGAAGTGATAAATAATTGGAATGATATTATACAAAATGAATTAAGAGCACAAGATCCAGGAGTAAAAATTGAAGGGCTTTTAATTAATAGTGATGAAAATAAAGAATTTACTGATGAATGCACTCAAAAAGTTGTAGATTTATTATATATATATCCAAATGGAATTAATACAAAGAGTACAGAAATTGAAGGCTTAGTAGAAAGTTCAACTAATCTAGGAATAGTAAGTCAAAAAAATAATGTTGTTGAATTTGATTCAGCAATTAGAAGCTCAATTCCATCATTAAAGGAAGAAATAGTTTTAAGAAGCAAAACTATAGTAGAGCTTTTAGGTGGAAAATTTGAAACTACATCAGATTATCCTGGATGGGAATATAATCCTGATTCAAAAATAAGAGAAATATGCCAAAAGGTGCATAAGGAAATGTATGGAGAAGAAGCAAAAATTGTAGCTATTCATGCTGGAGTTGAATGTGGATTATTTAATGAAAGACTTGGAAACTTAGATATGATAAGCTTTGGACCAAATCTTTATGATGTTCATACACCCGATGAGCATATGAGTATTTCATCTGTTAAAAATTGTTATGAATATTTATTAGAAATATTAAAATCAATAAAATAATATTATTATAGGCGAAGATATGAAAAAATTATCCTGTATAAGAATAAAGGATAAATGTTTATATATCTTCGTCTTTTTATATATTTATATTAAATAAAAAGTGATTATGGATAAATTATAAAAGTTATTTTGTCATGTATATATAAACAAAATAAAGAATATATTTTAATATAATAAATTAAGTAAAGTGAGAGAAGAGGTGGATGAGAAAGTGAGGTATACAAGATATAACTATAAGAAAAATAAAAAAAACACAGGTCTTTTAAAAACAGTATTATCATTTTTAACTATGAGTGTATTTGTTGTAATTGTTGGAGTGATGCTTGCAAATATAATTATTCATTTTTTACCATTAAATGATGCTGATAAAAGTAAAGCAAGCTTTAGTAACGTAGAACAGGGGAAAGATACAGTTAGTGAGGTAGTTTCTAATAATGCGGAAAGTAATCAAGGTGCTGAAAATGCTGTACAAGGAAATATTAATACAAGTTTTATGGCAATACAATGTGGTTATTTTGCAAATGAGGGCTATGCTAAAGAAGCATATAATAAAGTTGCAAATGACTATGGAGCATTTATATATAATGATGCAGATAAATTTAAAGTTTTAGCAGGAGTATATACTTCTGAAGAGGGGCAAGCAATAATGGATAAGTTAACTGCTAATGGTATAGAATGTGCAAAGGTATCATTTGATTTAAATGCAAGAGATAAAATTCAAAGTCAAATTGCTGGAATTTTTGATGGCTATTTAAATATATTAGATACTGCTTTTAATGGAAATGTAAAGTTTGTAGATACATCGGATTTTAAAAGTTGGGTTAAAAATCTTGAAAATATAAGTGAAGGTGATAAAAGTGATGTGTTGACTGAATTAAAAAATCATGTTAGTGACATGGCTACAGAAATAAAAAAAGAAGATGTTGCAGGAGAAATGCAGTATTTATATGCTATTTTATTAAAAATTAATTAAGATTTAATTAATTAAAAAAATAATGATGTCAGACATGAAAATTTATGAAAATAATATATAGATATTTAAGGAAATATAGATAATATTCTACAAAAAATTCATATATAAAAAGAGGAAAATGCTTGTTTGAACATCTATTAAGTGATAAACTATATTAGAAAAAAGGTAGATGGCAAGTATTTTACCTCTTTTTTTATTATGTTTTAAATTAAATTTTAAAGTCAGGTGTAAGACTGGTATTTAATTGGCAATAATAAATAATAAATAACTGTAGGGTGTGATATGTTTGAAATTTATATTAGCATCTGCTTCAGAGCGTAGAAAAGATTTATTATCTAGGATAGTAAGCAATTTTGAAGTTAAGATTAGTAATTTTGATGAAGAGAAAGTAGAAGTTAGTACTAATATTGAAAATTATGTTAAGACACTAGCTGAAGGAAAGGCTAAAGATGTAGCATTAAATTGTGATAATGATTCTATAATAATAGGAGCAGATACAATTGTTGTTATAGGCGATAATATCTTAGGAAAACCAAAGGATAAAAATCATGCATTTCAAATGCTTAAATTATTAAGTAATAATGTGCATAGAGTTTATTCTGGAGTTGCAGTTATTAATAATCAAAAGAATATAATGAAAAGTGAATGTCTTTATACAGAAGTTTATTTTTCAGAGATTTCTGATGATGAAATATGGAGATACATAGAAAGTGGTGAATGTTTAGATAAAGCAGGAGCCTACGGAATTCAAGGATATGGTGGCGTGTTTGCTGAAAAAATAAATGGATGTTACTATAATGTAGTTGGGTTACCATTAAATTTATTGAATAAGATGATAAAGAACGTTTTATAATTTAGGGGGAATGGGTATATTATTACTTATAAGGAGTATAAATGAAAAATAATATTCGAGTAAATGATATACCATTAAATGAAAGACCGATAGAAAAGTTACTTCAATTTGGGGTAAATACTTTATCTCATGATGAACTTTTAGCCATAGTATTAAGAACAGGTACAAAGGGAGAAAATGTAATAGAATTAAGCAAAAGATTGCTTTGGGAACTAAATGGATTAGACGGACTTTTAAACGTAAGTTATGAAGAAGTAAGTAAAATTAAAGGTATTAAAAAAGTAAAGGCTTGTCAAATAATTGCCATTATGGAAATAGTTAATAGGGTTAGAACATTAAAATCTCAAAATAAAGAAATTAAAATTTCATCACCAAGAGATGTTTCTGCATTATTAATTAATGAAATGGCTAATTTAAATCAAGAGGTATTTAAGCTTATATTATTAAATACAAAAAATATAATTATAAGCACGAAAGACATATTTAAAGGAACATTGAATTCATCAGTAGTTCATCCAAGAGAAGTTTTTAAGGAAGCAGTTCAAAGAGGAAGTGCAAATATAATAGTTTGCCACAATCATCCTTCTGGAGATCCTAATCCAAGTAAAGAAGATATTAATATTACTATTAGATTAAAAGAATGTGGAAGGATTATGGGAATTGAATTGTTAGACCATATCATAATTGGTAATAATAAATATGTTAGTTTAAAAGAAAAAGGAATTATATAATCGAAAGGGGAATTCATATGGGATTTTTCAGTAGCAATAAAGACATGGGAATAGATTTAGGAACAGCTAATACATTAGTATTTGTAAAGGGAAAAGGAATAGTATTAAGTGAACCATCAGTTGTAGCAATAAATAGTAATACAAGAAAACCATTAGCAGTTGGTCAAGAAGCAAAACTTATGATTGGTAGAACACCAGGAAATATAGTGGCAATAAGACCGCTTAAAGATGGGGTAATTGCAGATTTTGAAGTAGCACAAACTATGTTAAAAAAATTAATTGAAAAAGTAACAAGTAAAAGTGCATTTACAAGTCCAAGAATTATAGTATGTTATCCTTCAGGAGTAACAGAAGTAGAAAGAAGAGCTATAGAAGAAGCTGCTAAATTTGCTGGAGCTAGAGATGTAGTTTTAATGGAAGAACCAATGGCAGCTGCAATTGGAGCAGGACTTCCAGTTGGAGAACCAACAGGTAGTATGATTGTTGATATTGGTGGAGGAACTACTGAAGTTGCAATAATTTCTTTAGGAGGAATTGTAACAAGCAAATCATTAAGAGTTGCTGGTGATGAATTAGATCAAGCAATAATAGCTTATGTAAAAAAAGAGTTCAGCTTAATGATAGGTGAGAGAACTGCTGAACAAATTAAAATGGAATTAGGTTCAGCTTATAAAATTGATGAAGAAAATGCATCAATGGATATTAAAGGAAGAGATATGATAACAGGTCTTCCAAAGATAGTAACAATAACAGAATCTCAAATAAGAGAAGCTTTAAAGGAACCAGTTTATGCAATTATTGAGTCTATTAAAACAACATTAGAAAAGACTCCACCAGAATTATCTGCAGATATAATGGAAAAAGGAATAATGTTAGCTGGAGGGGGAGCTTTATTAAAGGGACTAGATAAGTTAATAAACCACGAAACAAATATGCCTGTTCATATTGCTGAAACACCATTAGATTGTGTTGTTTTAGGAGCAGGAAAAGCACTAGATAATTTTGATGAATTAAGCAAAACTCAAAGGGGTCAATAATGAAACCATTTAAAAACAAACTGGCAGTAACTATAGTGGTACTGTCAGTTGCCTTTTTGGGGATAATTACTTTTAGTATAAAGAGCAATTCAACGATTATATCTAGTGGCGTTGGTGGTGTTATTAGTCCATTACAAAAAATAGTTTATGTTGTAAATGAAAAGGTAAAAGAATCATTTGAATTTTTTATTAATTTTTCTAATGTGAAAAAAGAAAATGAGGAACTTTCAGCTAAAAATGCAGAACTTGAAAATAAATTAGTAGAGTATGATAGAATGAAAGAGGAGAATACAAGATTAAGAGAAATATTTAATTATGCACAAGCTAATGCAAATTATGATTATTTAGGATGTAATATAATTGGTTATAGCGGTGGAAATATTTCTAATGGATATATAATTGATAAGGGACTTAATCATGGAGTTGAAAAAGATATGGTTGTAATAACTTCAGTAGGATTAGTAGGAAAGGTTACAAAGGCTTCATCAAATTTTTCAATAGTTCAAACAATATTAAATGAAAATATTGCAGTAGCAGCTATGGTTGAAAGTACTAATGAAACAACGGGAATATTACAAGGAATTAATGATAATAAAAATAAAAATTTAACGCAATTATCTAATATTCCTATGGATTCAGCAATTAAAGAAGGCGATATAATATTAACTTCAGGTTTAGGTAGTATGTATCCTAAGGGAATTAGAATAGGGGAGGTAAATTCTGTAGAAGTTGATAATGTTGGAATTATGAAAAAGGCAGTAGTAAAGCCCTATGTAGATTTTAATAAACTTCAAGAATTATTTGTTATAGTTCCAAAGGAAAAGGTTGATATTGGAGAATAAATTTATGAAAAGAATATATTTAATAATTATACTAATATTATTACTAATTATTGATAATACTATATTGCCAAGTTATTTTATTGGAGGGGTATATCCAAGTTTTTTATTTGTATTTGCAATGGCTTATTCAATTATTAGAGGAAAAAAAGAAGCTGTTTTTATAGGAATAGCAAGTGGTTTGTTACAAGATTTATTTTTCTTTTCTGGTTTTGGGATAAATTTATTTTTGAATACTTTATTATGTCTTTTATGTTCTAAAATTGGAGAAGGTATATTTAAGGAAAATAGGATAGTTCCAATATTAACAGCTTTATTGGTATCTATTTTAAAAGTTTTAGGAGTAGCTATAATTTTTAAATTGTTTTCACAAAATATTAATATGAAGATAGCATTATTATCAGCATTATTAAATGCAGTTTGCATGCTAATATTCTATAAGCTTATTTTAAATATGCTAGATAAATATTTAGATAGGAATGCATGGAGGTTTTAATGGTAGTTAATAAGCCGAAAAAAAAGAAGGAAAGTTCTAGATATACTGTTTTATATATAATAATGTTTATAATTATGGGAACTATAATAGCAAAATTATTGTATTTACAGGTTTATAAGCATGATGAATATAAAGAAAAGGCAGATGTAAGTTCAACTAAATTCATTTCTGAAGAAGCACCACGAGGAAATATTTATGACTCAAATGGAAATGTAATAGCAACTAATAAACAAACTTATGCATTGACTTATATGGAAACATTAGAGTCAAAAAAGGCTTTTTACAAAACTATGGACAAGATTTTCAAAATATTAGAGGAAAATGGAGAAGAATCACAAGATGATTTAGCACTTAAAGTTGATGAAAATGGTAATATATATTTTGACTTCAAGGCTGATGGAGAATCAGCTAAAAGAACCTTAGAAATAAGATTTAAGCGTGATAGAGGGCTAAATGAAGATATAGAAAAGAAGCTTTTTAAGGAGAAAGAAGGCGATTATACAGATGCAGAAATACAAGAAGTAAATGATAAGCTTATGGAAATATCAGCAGAAGATGTGTTTTATCATCTTGTAAAGTCTTATGATTTATATAAAGTATTATTGCCAGAAGGATATACAAGTGAAGAAGCTGATGAGTTAGCAAAAAAATATAAGGATTCAGATGGTAAGCAAATATTAGATGATTTATTAAAACAGTATTCAATTCAAGATATTAGAAGATATATTGTAATGAAAGATGCTATAAAAATGGGTAGCTTTAGTGGCTATTCTAATATTACAATAGCTAATAATATAAAAAGAAATACAGCATTTATAGTGTATCAGCAATTAAGTAATTTACCAGGAATTAATGTTACATTAAAACCAGTAAGATATTATCCATATGGTTCGTTGGCATCAACCATTGTAGGATATGTTTCTTCAATTAGTAGTTCACAAAGTGAAAGTTATAAGTTAAGGGGATATGATGTATCAAATGATTTAATTGGCGTATCTGGAATAGAATCAGCTTTTGAAGATCAATTAAAGGGTACAAAGGGTGGAATAACAGTTAAAGTAAATTCTCAAGGAAGAACAACAGAAGAATTATTTAAGCTGGAATCATATCAAGGAAATAATGTTCATTTAACAATAGATAAGGGTGTACAATATGCAGCGCAAGAAGCATTAAAAGATCAAATACTTGCATTACAATCACAAGGATTAGCAAGTGCTAATAGAGGAGCTGTAGTTGCAATAGAGGTTAATACAGGAAGAGTAATTGCTATGGCAAGTTATCCAGATTTTGATCCAAATGATTTTGCTATTCCTAGTGAATTAAGCACAGAAAAATATAATGAATATTTTAATCCAGACTTAGAGAACTTTGGGGTGAAGCATATTCAAAGTACAGGAGCAAGAGGAACATTAGATGAACTTTTCCCTATTAATGATGATGGAGTAAGAATAGATAAGTATGATTTATATCCAAGATCTATGTTAAATTACGCAACACAAGGATTTGTACCTCCAGGTTCAACATTTAAACCATTAACAGCAGTAGCTGGATTAATGGATGGTGCAATAACTGAAAATGATACCGTTAATGATGTGGGGCTTTGGAGTAGTGAATATACAGGAAGTCAAGTTCTTGAAAACTTCCAAAAGATAGGTCATGGTGTTACAGATGTTAGAAAAGCGTTAGAAGTTTCTTCAAACTACTTTTTTTATGAAACAGCAATTAGGTTATATGTGAAAAATGGTGCAAATATCGATGCACTTAATTCAATAGCACGTTATGCTTGGAAATTTGGATTAGGAGTAGAGCAAGGAAAAACTGCATCAACAGGAATTCAAATTTATGAAAATTTTGGGCAAACATATAATTTTGTATCATGGAGAAAAAGTTTATCAGAAAATGCAAAATATACTATAGTTCCTGCACTAGAGGCTGGAGTTTATGAACATTATAAATTTGTTCCTTTTGATATAAAAGATATTAGTAGCGATTCAGATAATTTAAAAACACTAAAAACTAATTTAAAAAATAATATTAAAGAAACATTATTAAAGGTTGGAACACAAGAACAAATTAGTGGCCAAACAGAATATGCAAATAATATAATTGATGCAGTTAAGGAAATAATGAATACATCTGATAGATATAAAGAAAATCTAGCTAATGCAGGATTAGAATATTCAGAAAAAGTTATTAATGATCAAGCACAAATAGTATCAAATGCAATTGCATATTTTACAGCATCAAATCAAGCTTCAGAAATAAGGTCTCCTATAAATTTAGTTCAAGATGGTATAGGGCAAAGTATGAATGCATTTACACCATTACAAATGGCAAACTATGTTGCAACATTAGCTAATGGGGGAACTAGATATAAGGTATCAATTGTTGATAAAATAACATCACCTACTGGAGAGGTCCTTCAGGAATACACTCCAGAAGTATTAGATAAGTTAGACATTCCAGCAAATGTACTTCAAGTTATAAAAGAAGGAATGAGAAGAGTTAATACATCACCTTCTAATTCAAGTAACTATTCATTATTTGCAAGTTTTCCAATAGAAGTTGCAGGTAAAACAGGAACAGCCGATTTTAGCACTCAAGAACAATATGATTATCAAGGAAGAAAAGCATATGCAAACTATATTAGTTTTGCTCCTGTAAATAATCCTCAAATTGCTATATTTTCAACTATATATGATGGAAATAGAGGCGCTAATAGTGCATTTGTTCATAAAGCAATATATGAAGCTTATTTTAAGAATGAATTATTAAATATAAATCCAAATTACCCTGTAACATCAACAACTTATGAAAAGTATGTTTTAGCAGCACCAACAGATAATAAGCAAGGTGAAGAAGAAGAAAATCAACAAGATTTAAACAATCAAGAAAATCAACAAAATATTGATAACCAACAAGATTTAAGTAATTAAGATAACGTTGGAAATTTAGAAATTCCAATTGAAAATGGAACAGGCATAGATTAAATTTAAAAGGGAGTTTTGATAAGTCAAGACTCTCTTTCAAGTTTATAAGTTTTATATAAAATAAAAAAGGAATATATATTCTTTACTTAATAAAAGAGTTAATTTACAATAAATAATATATATTGGTAAAATAAGTATTATTTTGAAGAAAAATTGCAAGAGTTTAATTCAAATTATGTTTTTAATTGTAGTTATATGATATAATTAATATTAAATTGAGTTTTTAATTGGTGGAGGATAACCAATGAAGGATGACAGAATACAAATAAAAGGTAATAAAGATGGCGTAAATGTAAATATTGATATGGAAAAGTTTATTGGATTTGATGATATGCTTGAGGCCGTGATTAAATGTTTATCAGTTAACAAGGGTTTTTATAAAAATTCAATATTAAAAATAACATCTAATTTTAAACATATTAGTGATTTAGAAATAGGTAAATTGAAAGATGAATTATTTCAAAATATACATATTAAAGATTGTGTATTTGAGGATATTAGTAAAGTAAAAGAAGATACTAATAATGTTAAAATTTTTAATGGTGTTCATGAAGGAAAAACTAAGTTTATAAAGAAAACAATAAGAGGAGGACAATCAGTTGAATATCCAGGTAATATTATCATAATAGGTGATGTTAATAGTGGTGCAGAGGTATCGGCTGGAGGAAATATTATTGTTTTAGGAAGTATAAGAGGTAATGTTAAAGCTGGAGCTGGAGGAAATAAAAAGTCTATAATAGCTGCATTTTCAATGCAACCTGAATTAATGCAGATATCAGATATATTAACTACATCACCAGATGATGGAGTTAAACCATCGTATCCAGAGGTTGCTAAAATAAGAGATGGTTATATAGTAGTAGAGCCATATTTACCAAACAAATATATTTACTAAAGTGGAGGGATTAGCATGGGATGTGCGATAGTTATTACATCAGGTAAAGGTGGAGTTGGAAAAACTACAACAACTGCAAATTTAGGAACAGCATTAGCTGCATTAGGTAAAAAGGTAGTTGTTGTCGATGGAGATACAGGGCTTAGAAACCTTGATGTATTAATGGGATTAGAAAACAGAATTGTATATACAATTATTGATGTAATTGAAAATAGGTGTAGATTAAAGCAAGCTTTAATAAAAGATAAAAGATATCCAAATCTTTGTCTTTTACCAACAGCTCAAACAAAGGATAAAGATGATATTAGATCTCAAGATATGTTTGAGTTAGTAAATAAATTAAAAGAAGAATTTGATTATGTATTAATAGACTCTCCAGCTGGAATTGAACAAGGATTTGAAAATTCAGTTGTAGGTGCTGATAAGGCTGTAGTAGTTGTAAATCCTGAAATTACATCAGTAAGAGATGCTGATAGAGTAATTGGAAAGTTGGATGCAAAAGGTTTAGAGGATCATGCTGTAATAGTAAATAGATTAAATTATGAAATGACTAAAAGAGGAGATATGCTTGATGTTTCTGATATTATAGAAACTTTATCTGTTAAATTACTAGGGGTAGTTCCAGATGATAGAAGCATAACTGTTTCAACTAATAAAGGGGAGCCTATAGTTTTAGATGATAAAGCTCAATCAGGTCAAGCTTTTAAAAATATTGCAAGAAGACTTAATGGAGAAGAAGTACCTTTACTTAAGTTAGGTTCTGAATCAACTGGATTATTTTCAGCAATAAGAAGATTGTTTAAGAAAAATTAGGAGGCTTGAGCTGTATGGATTTTTTAAAAGTGTTTTCTAGCAAAACTACGCCAAAAGAAGTTGCTAAAGATAGATTAAAGTTAATATTAATTCATGACAGAGGGGATTTAGCTCCTGAAACATTAGATAAAATTAGAAAAGAAATATTAGAAGTTATTTCTAAGTATATAGAGATTGATGTAGGGGATGTTGAAATTTCATTAAGTAAAAGTGAAGATGTTGAGGGTGATGGTGGACCAGCATTAATTGCAAATATTCCAATTAAAAATTTAAAGGGCAGATAACTAAAAAAGAGTATATCAGGGTATATGATATACTCTTTTTTAGCTATGATATATTAATGTTAATTTAATATATTAATTTAGAATACATATACTATTTGTGTATTTAGTATTAATAAACCAATTCTTAATACTTTATGAATTTTATATATACAATGTAATTATTTATAGAGAAAAATGAATAAATAAGCTATAATTAAAAAGTATAAATTTTAGGAGGTTGAGAGAATGCCTTTATCAAATTTTAAAATTAGTTTAAAAGAATTAAAAAAAGTAGATAAATGGATGATTATATCAATAATATTAATTACATCATTTGGTATAGTTAATATATATTTAGCAAAGAAAACAACAGCTGGAGGAATGCTATTTCCAGTAAAACAATCAGTTTTCTTTATAGCATCATTAGTTTTATTATATTTCGTTTTGGCAATAGATTATTCTATTATTAAAGCATTTACACCAATATTTTATTGGGGATCAATTGCATTGTTAGTTTTAGTATTGATAATAGGGTCAACTATTAATGGTGCACAAGGATGGATAAGATTAGGACCATTATCATTTCAACCAGCAGAGCTTGCTAAAATTGGGACAATAATGATGATGGGTAAAAAGCTTGATGATATGGATGGAGAAATAAATAATATTAAAAATTTTTCTATATTAGCTTTTTATGCTATAATTCCAGCTGGACTTATAGTGATTCAACCAGATATGGGAATGACAATGGTATTATTTTTTATGGTTTTAGGGGTTTTCTTTATTGGTGGATTAGATAAAAGAATAATTTTAGGTGGATTAGGTGCATTAATATTAGGAATAGTATTAGTATGGAATTCAGGATTAATTCAGGATTATCAAAAAAAGAGAATTACATCATTTCAAAACCCTGAAGCAGATTCATCAGATTCAGGTTACCACTTAAGACAATCACTTATAGCAATAGGATCAGGTGGATTTTTTGGGAGTTTAAATTCATTAGCCAATGATGGAACAGGTGGGTATTCATCACAATACGTTCCAGAAATCCAAACAGACTTTATATTTACTCAAGTTTGTGAACAATGGGGAACATTTGGAGCGATTTGTTTATTAAGCTTATATGTATTATTGCTTTCTAGGATGATTAATATAGCAGAAAGTTCAAAAGATATTTTTGGTCGAATTGTAACTACTGGAATGATAGCATATTTATTATTTGCAATATGGCAAAATATCGGCATGACTATAGGGTTAATGCCTATAACTGGCATAACATTACCACTAGTTAGTTATGGAGGGAGTTCTTTATTAACAACTATATTATCATTGGGGTTAGTTATGAATATAGGAATGAGAAAAACTAAAATTAACTTTTAAGTATTTTAATATGCAATTTATTATAATTTAATATATTGCATATTTTTTTATACAATAAAATATAATTTAGTAATCAATTTTTTAGGAGGTATAAATGGGAAATTATAATTCTCAATATAAAAAATATTATCAAAATCTACAAAATAAAAATATGAAGAAAAATAATTCACCAGTATATACTAGAGATTCATTTGAAGAAGTTTATGGATATAAAGATACAAATAAAAATAAGAGTAAAAAGAAAGATTTTTTTGAAAGTATGTTAAATGTTTTTATATACCAATTAGTAGTAGTTATTTTTATGTTAATGTCAGCTTTTTATTTAAAATATACACCTAGACAAATGGATTCATATAAAAATGTTAAAGCAGTAATTAATGATACAACTTATAGTCAAGTTGAAAATAGTGTAGAAAGTTTTAATTTATCTCAATTTTTTAATAAAATAAGTAACTACATAAAAACTAATATAAGCAAAGATAGTAATAATTTTTAAATATATAGTTTTACTAAGGGGTGTGATGTTTTAAGGAGAGACAGATGGAGAGATGGAAAAGAGGAATTTTAGCTGAAATTATATTATTTTTTATATTGATAAGCTTAAATAATTCATTTGTCTTAGCTTTTATTAGTATAATTGCTCATGAAGCAGCACATATAGTAATAGCTAAAAAAAATGGGTGTAAGTTTAATGATATTCAAATTCATATATATGGAGCTAAAGCACAATTTGTAAATATTGAGGAACTAAGTAAAAAGGAAAAATTACAAATTTATTTAGCAGGTCCTATTACAAATTTTATAATTATATTTATATTTTTTTTCCTTAGTTTAATAAGTCATAATATTTGGATAACTAGAATGGTTAATATCAATATTAATTTATTAATTTTTAATTTACTTCCAGCATATCCTCTAGATGGTTCAAGAATATTGGAAATTATACTATCTAATAAAATGTTATATAAAAGGGCAAATTCTATAGTTTCTAAAACAAGCTATATAATAGCAATTGGTTTATTTGTAATTTTTATAATGGCATTTTTATATAAAGGCATTATAAATATAAGTTTATTGATTGCTTCAATAGTTGTAGGTATAATTACAAGAACAGAACAAAAATCAGCAATGTATATATTAATGGGAAATATATTTATGAAGAGAAATAAATTGTTAAGGAATAAATATATGGAAAATAAAAGTATATCAGTATACTACAAACAAGGACTTGCAAACATCATGTCAATAATAGATAAAAATAGATTTAATATATTTTATGTATTAGATGATGATTTAAATGTGTTATTTATTATGAATGAAGATGAATTAATAAAAGCATTAAAGGGCTATGGCAATATAACTTTAGAAGAATATTTTTATATTAGAAATAAGCAAGGTATTTAGTTTACTTTTTAATATTTAATATGCTAGAATAACACTTAGACAATGACAAGTTGCAAGTGGCAAGATTTAACTTGGTAGTTAGTAGTTAGTAGTTTGTAGTTTGTAGTTTAGGATGAAATTCCTTAAGGAATTTCTAAAAATATATTTTTAAAAATTCAGAATAAGCTGAATTTTCTATTTAACTATTAACTTCAAACTAAAAACTTCAAACTAATCAGGGAAAACTTGCCACTTATCACTAAATTAATGGAGGTACTTATGAATAAGATAACTGATGATATTTTATGTAAAGTAGAAAAGCCATCTAGATATGTTGGTGGTGAATTAAATCAAGTTATAAAAAATCCTAAGGATGTTAATATAAGATTTGCTTTTTGTTTTCCAGATGTATATGAAGTAGGAATGTCTCATTTGGGAACAAGAATTTTATATCATACTATAAATGAAAGAAAAAATACATATTGTGAAAGAGTTTTTGCTCCATGGCCTGATATGGAAACTTTGATGAGAAAAAGTGATATTAAATTATTTACATTAGAAACAAAGACACCATTAGATCAATTTGATATGTTAGGTTTTACACTGCAATATGAAATGAGCTATACAAATATATTAAATATGCTTGATATGTCAGGAATAACTATAAGAGCAAGTGAAAGAGGAGAAGATGAGCCAATAATTATGGCTGGTGGACCTTGTGCTTATAACCCAGAGCCTTTATATGACATTGTAGATTTCTTTGAAATTGGGGAAGGCGAAGAAATGATGGATGATGTTTTAGAGGTATATGCAAGACATAAAGCTAATGGAAAAGTTAATAAAAAAGAGTTTTTAAGAGAAATATCACATATTGGTGGAATTTATGTGCCATCATTATATGATGTAAGTTATAACGAAGATGGAACAATAAGAGAGTTTACTCCAAAATATGAAGATGTTCCAGCAAAGGTTAAGAAGAGAATAGTTAACAATTTTGACAAGGTATCATTCCCAGATGAAATGATAGTTCCTTATACTGATATAGTTCATGATAGAGTTGTTTTAGAAACAGCAAGAGGATGTACTAATGGTTGTAGGTTCTGTCAAGCTGGTATGATTTATAGACCAGTAAGAGAAAAAACTACAAATACATTAATTGAACAGGCTAGAAAGGCGCTAAAGGCTACTGGATATGATGAAGTATCATTAGCTTCATTAAGTATTTGTGACTACTCAAATATTCAAAATTTAATATCTAGTTTAGTTTTAGAACATGAAGCAGATAAGGTAGGAATAGCACTTCCATCTATTAGAGTAGATGCCTTTTCAGTAGATTTAATTAAAGAAATACAAAAGGTTAGAAAAACAGGATTAACTTTTGCTCCAGAAGCAGGTTCTCAAAGAATGAGAGACATAATAAATAAAGGGTTAACTGAAGAAAGAATTTTAGAGGCTGCTAAAAGTGCATTTGAATCAGGATGGAGCACGATTAAATTATACTTCATATTAGGGCTTCCTTATGAAACAACTGAAGATGCTGCAGGAATTGGTGAATTAGCAGAAAAGATGGCTGATGTTTACTTTGGAATTCCAAAGGATGTTAGAAATAAGGGATTAAAGATTACTGTAAGTACATCTATATTAGTTCCAAAACCATTTACTCCATTCCAATGGGCTCCAATGGCAAGACCAGAAATAGTTGATGAAAGAATTAAAGCAGTTAGAGGCGCTATTAAATCAAGAAGTATAGTTTACAATTATCATGAACAAGAAACTTCATTTATGGAAGCTGTATTTGCAAGAGGAGATAGAAGAACTTGTGATGTATTAATCAAGGCATTTGAAAAAGGTGCTAAATTTGATGGTTGGTCAGAATATTTCAATATGGAAATATGGAATGAAGCAATGGAAGAATGCAATTTAGATTCAGAATTCTATGTTTATAGAGAAAGAGAGTATGATGAAATACTTCCTTGGGACTTTATAGATATTGGTGTTAATAGAAAGTATATTGAAAGAGAAAATGAAAAGGCTAAAAAAGCAGAACTTACTAAAAATTGCTTAGAAGGATGTACTGGATGCGGAATAAATGTAAACTTTAAAGAAGGGAAGTGTTTTGAAGGTGCGATACGTAATTAAATTTACTAAAGGTGCTGATATTAAGTTTATTGGTCACTTAGATTTAATGAGAACTATTCAAAGAATAATAAGAAGATCAGGCTTACCAGCTGAATATTCAAAAGGTTTTAATCCTCATATGGCATTATCTATAGCACAACCACTTTCAGTTGGGGTTTATTCAGATGGTGAATATTTAGATTTAGTTTTAACAGAAGCTGTTGGGGTAGGTGAAGTTTTAGAAAAATTAAATGAAAGTGCACCTCCAACAATTAAATTTTTACATGCAACACCTGTTGAAATAGTAGAAAATGTTAAGAGGTTACCACAAACTATGGCACTTTTAGATGGGGCAAGATATATTATTAAGATAAAACTTAATGGAACATCTAAGGTTGAAGAAGAAATGATGAAAACACTTAATGAGCAAAAGTGGGAAATTATAAAGAAAACGAAAAAAGGTGAAAAACTTACTGATATAAAACCTCTTGTTAAGGAATTTAAATATTGGATAAAAGATGATGAATTAGTTTTAAATACATTAATTGCAACTGGAAGTAGAGAAAATCTTTCAGCGGAGCTTTTAGTTAATTATTTAAAAGAACAAATATCAGAAATTAATACAGAAGCTTTTGTTAATATTAAGAGAGAAGAAATGTATATTTTAAAGAATAATAAATATATTCCTTTATATAAGGGCATTTAAGGTAGTTTTAATATGAGAGAGATTTTTGTTGAGAAAAGAGAAGAATTAATCAGAATAGCCGTAAAGGAAAATGATGAATTAGTAGAGTGTCTTGTTGAAGAAAAAACTATTGAACCTCAAATTGGTGAAGTTTATAAAGCTAGAGTAAAAAATATAATTCCAGCTATTAATTCAATATTTTTAGATATTGGATTGGCAAAAGAAGCTTATATGTATTATAGTGAAGAACTTAAAAGAACTGGAGTTAAAAAAGGGCAAGAGCTTTTAGTTGAAGTATTAAAAGAGCCTTTAGGAAACAAAGGTGCAAAAGTTAGTAATAAGGTAAATATACTTGGAAGATATATTGTTTTAACAATAGGAGTAGAGGGAATTACAATATCAAAAAGAATTTCTGATATGGAGCAAAGGCAAAGATTAATAAATCTTACTAAGCCAATTAAAGGTGTTGAAATAGTATATAGAACTGAAGCTGAAACTGCAACAGATGAAGAATTACTAAGTGAATTAAATTCATTATTAGAAAAAAAAGAAGAGATGGAAAATAAGCTTAGATACTCAACAACTATTGGAAAAGTTAAATCAAATAGCATGATACTTAGATTTTTAGAAGAATTAGATGATAGAAAAACTAGGATTATAGCTGATGATTATGAGGTCCTTGAAAATATTAAAAATTTACTTAAAGAAAAAAAAGCAATTGAATTTAAGTTTTATGAAAGTAAGAGAACTTTATTTGATTATAGCGGAATAGAAAAAGAAATAATTAAATTAAGGCATAAAAAGGTAAATTTACATTGTGGTGGATACATTGTTATTGATAAAACAGAAGCAATGTATGTAATTGATGTTAATAGTGGGAAAAATGTAAAGGGAAGAGACTTTAATAAAACTATAATGCAAACTAATTTAGAAGCGGCTAAGGAAGTTGGAAGACAAATTAGATTAAGAAATTTAAGTGGAATTATAGTGGTTGATTTCATTGATATGAGAGATGAGAGTCAAAAAGTACATGTAATTAAAGCATTAAAAAAATCATTAGAAGCTGATAAAGGTAATGTTAAAATTTTCCCGTTTACTGAACTTGATTTAATTCAAATTAGTCGAAAAAGAAAAGGCAAATCAATTTATGAATATTTAGAAGAGCCTTGTGGAAAATGTAAGAGTAATGGATTTATTTTAAAGCTTTCATATATTGAAAATCTTATTAGAAATGAAATAATAAAATGCTATAATGAAAATTCTATTAAGGACTTTTATATAGAAATAGATAAAAATTATGAAGAAGATATTAAGCAAGATATATTTAAGTTTTTGAAAAATATTGAGGGAATAGATAAAGAGATTTATTTGAATTTTGTATATGATATAGAAGGGTATAGGATTGAGCCGCTTATATTTGTATCTCAAAAAGAAAATTACCAAAAATACAAGATTAAAACAATTGAAAAACTATAATAAATTTCTTTACAAATTGTAAGTTTATATGATAAAATGTCATTTGTAAACCGCACATAACGGGTTTTAAAAAAACAAAGTTAAATCTTTGTACCTAAATTGGCGAGACCGTTTAAGAGGAGGTGTTTTTATAATGTACGCAGTATTATTAACTGGAGGGAAACAATACAGAGTTCAAGAAGGAGACGTAATATACGTTGAAAAATTAAACGCTGAAGTTGACTCAACAATCGAATTAACAGAAGTTTTAGCTGTTTCTAACGGAGAAACTTTAACTGTTGGTGCGCCAGTAGTTGAAGGAGCTAAAGTTGTTGCTAAGGTAGCAGCTCAAGGTAAGGCTAAGAAAGTTACTGTTTTCAAGTATAAGCCTAAGAAGGACTACAGAAAGAAAACTGGTCACAGACAACCTTACACTAAATTAGTAATCGAAAAAATCGAAGCTTAATTTTAAGTTATGATAAAGATTATTATATTTAAACAAAAAGAAATATCTCTTGGATTTAAGATAGAGGGTCATGCTTTATCGAGAGAAGAAATGGAAAGTATTACAGGTGATGCATATGACATGATTTGTAATAGTGTTTCAGTTTTATCTCAAAGTGTTGTAATAGGCATGGAGGAAGTTTTAAAGCTACCAGTAAAGTATGAGGTAAAGGATGGATTTTTATCACTGAATTTACATAATCTTAAAAATGAAGATATTAAAAAAGGACAGATATTGCTTTTAACCTTTGAAAAAAGTTTAGAAAGCTTAATTATGTCCCTTGACGTTAGTTTTGGTAAAAATAGACGGAATGAATATATAAAAATAAAATTCGAGGAGGTGTAATGAGTATGTTAATGATGAACCTTCAATTATTTGCCCACAAGAAAGGGGTAGGTAGTTCAAAGAATGGTAGAGACTCTGAATCTAAAAGATTAGGTGCTAAGGCTGCTGACGGAGAATTCGTTTTAGCTGGAAACATCCTTTACAGACAAAGAGGAACTAAGATTCACCCAGGTCTAAACGTAGGTAAGGGTGGAGATGACACTTTATTTGCTAAAGAAGACGGAATCGTAAGATTTGAAAGAATGGGAAGAGACAAGAAGAAAGTTTCTGTTTACCCAGTTAACGTTGAAGAAATAGCTGAATAATTATATTTAATATAGGTAAAAGCACCCGTAAGGGTGCTTTTATTCTTGTAATAAATACATATTTTATATATACTATTATAAAATATGTATGTTATGGAATAATAAAAATAGATTATTATGTTTAACATTAGAAAGTTACAAGGAGGAAAGTAACTATGTTTATAGATAGAGCCAAGATATTAGTTAGATCAGGTGCTGGTGGAAACGGTGCAGTCACATTTAGAAGAGAAAAGTATGTTCCACTTGGAGGACCAGATGGTGGAGATGGTGGAAAAGGTGGAAGTGTTATATTTACTGTTGATACAGGTTTAACAACACTTTTAGACTTTAAATATAAGAAAAAGTTCATAGCTGAATCAGGTGGAAATGGTCAAGGTTCAAAGTGCTATGGTAAAGATGGAGAAGACTTATACATAAGAGTTCCAATGGGAACTATTGTTAGAGATTTTGAAAGTAATAAAGTTATTGCCGACCTTTCACATAAAGATGATACCTTTGTCATTGCAAGAGGTGGAAAAGGGGGTAAAGGAAACTGTAAGTTCTGTACTCCAACTAGACAGGCGCCACATTTTGCAGAACCAGGTATGCCAGCAGAAGAAAGAGTTTTAACGCTTGAATTAAAATTACTTGCTGATGTTGGTTTAGTTGGTTTCCCTAATGTAGGAAAATCAACATTACTTTCAACAGTTACAGCTGCTAAGCCAAAGATAGCTAACTATCATTTTACAACTTTAAAGCCAAATTTAGGGGTTGTTAAGGCAGAAGGAATAAATTCATTTGTTATGGCGGATATTCCAGGAATAATTGAAGGTGCTGCTGAAGGGGTTGGTTTAGGATTAGACTTCTTAAGACACATCGAAAGAACAAGATTATTAATTCATGTAGTTGATATATCAGGAGTTGAGGGTAGAGATGCTTTTGAAGATTTCGTTACTATTAATGAAGAGCTTAAAAAGTATTCTGTAAAGCTTTGGGATAGACCACAAATAATAGTAGCTAATAAAGCTGATATGCTTTATGATGAATTAGTATTTGAAGACTTTAAAAAGAAAGTAAATGAATTAGGTTTTGATAAAGTATTTAAAATGTCTGCTGCAACTAAATCTGGAGTTGAAGAAGTTATTAAGGAAGCTGGTAGAATGTTAACAGAAATCCCAGTAATGGATTTAGAAATTCCAGAGGAAGAAAGATATGTTGAACAAGAAAAAAGATTCACATATGAAATCAACGTTGAAGAAGGAGAAGAATACAACACTTATGTTGTTACTGGATCATTTGTTGATAGATTACTTGCATCTGTAAATATTCATGATGCAGATTCATTAAGATACTTCCATAAGGTACTTAATAATAAAGGAGTATTACAACAAATTAGAGATATGGGAGTACAAGACGGAGACATGGTTAGATTAAATGACTTCGAATTCGAGTACATTTTATAGGAGGAAATATTTTATGATAACAGGAAAGCAAAGAGCTTATTTAAGAGGACTTGCAAATACTATGAGTCCAATATTCCAAATTGGTAAAAATGGTGTTGAAGAAGCTTTCTTAAAGCAATTAGAAGATGCATTAGAAGCTAGAGAACTTATTAAAATAAAGGTTTTAGAAAATAGTGGATTAGCTGCTAGAGAAGTTTCAGATGAAATTTGTAAAGCAATTGGTTGTGATGGTGTTCAAGCAATTGGAAGTAAAATAGTATTATATAAAAAATCTGAAAAGAAGCCTAAGATAGAATTACCACAAGGAAAAAATAAATAATTATGAAACGGTATGGTATGATGGGGGGAACATTTAACCCCATACATTTAGCACATTTATATATAGCATATGAAGCTAAGGAAGAATTAAATTTAGATAAAATTATATTTATGGTAGCTGGAAATCCACCACATAAAAAGGAGAGTAAAGTAATAGATTCTAAATATAGATATAATATGGTTCAAAAGGCAATCGAAGGATACGAAGGCTTTGAAATTAGTGATTATGAAATTAAAAAAAATGGATATAGTTATACTTATGAAACTTTACAATATTTAAAAAAGCAAGAGGATAATGTTGAAGTATTTTTCATTGCAGGAGCAGATTCATTAATGGCTATAGAAAAATGGAGCAATACCGATTTAGTATTAAATAATTGTACTTTTGTTGCATTTAATAGAGGGGAATATAATAAAAGTATTCTTGAAGAGCAAAAATATAAATTAGAGAAAAAATATGATGCTAAAATAGTAATATTAAATGTTACTGATATTGATATATCTTCATCAATGATTAGGGAGCGAATAGCTAATGGGAAAAGAGTAGATTTTTTCTTGCCAGAAGAAGTAAAGAAGTATATAAGTGAAAATAAGTTATATAGGAGAGAATAAAATGTGGGGAGTAGATGAAATAAAAAGTTATTTGAAGGATAATTTAAAACCATCTAGATATGGTCACACCTTAGGAGTTGTAAAAACTGCTATTGAACTTGCGGAAATTTATAATGAAGATAAACAAAAAGCTGAGATAGCAGCACTTTGTCATGATATAGCAAAAAATATGAGCTATGAAGATATGTTAAAGGTAATAGAAGAAGAAAATCTCAAACTATCTAATGATGAAAAAAATAGTAAAGAATTATGGCATTCAATAATTGCACCTATTATGGCAAAAAGAATCTTTGAAATAGAAGATGAAGATGTATTAAATGCAATGAGATGGCATACAACTGGAAGGGAAAATATGAGTAATTTAGAAAAGATAATATATCTTGCAGATTTAATTGAACCTTCACGTAATTTTCAAGGGATAGAAGCAATTAGAGATATTTCACGTAAAAACCTAAATGATGCAGTGTTAAAGGCATTAACTCATACGATTATGTATTTGTTAACTAAAGATTGTGCTGTTGACTTAAATTCTATTAAAGCTAGAAATTATTTAATATATAATAGTTAGTATTTAAATTTATTATTAAGTTTTGTAAGGTGAGGGATGAGAAGGTGGCAGGAGCTAATGGTAATAAAAGAAATAGCAATGCTAGACGGAGAGTTAGGAAATTAAGTCCTAGGGAACAACTTGAATTAAAAAAGAAACTTAGAAAAAAAGAGAAAAAATCAGTAATAATAAAAAGAGCTATTACTGCTGCATTTTTAACAATGCTAATACTTGTCTTATTAGTTGGGGTATATTTATTTTCATTCATATCATCACTTAATAATAATGATATTATATCGGCAAGCAAACCAGGTGTTAATGAAACTGTAAATATATTATTATTAGGAATGGATATAGGAGATGCAGAAAATACAGCAAATTCATCAGCCAGAAGAACAGACACAATGATGTTAATTAATTATAACCCACGTACAGATGCAATTAATTTAGTTTCAATTCCTAGAGATACTTTAATTGAAGTTGAAAATGCACATGATGGTAATGGTAATTTAATTCCTTATTGGAAAATGAATGCAGCATATGTTTTAGGGGGAGAAAAAGAAGTAATTCAGCAAGTTGAAAGTTTATTAAGTATAAAGGTAAATTACTTAGTTGAAATAGATTATGCTGCTTTTAGAAATTTAATTGATGCTATTGGTGGTGTTGAAATGTATATTGATAGAAATATGTATTATGATGATGATGCACAAGATTTACATATACATTTTAATGCAGGTGAAACAGTATTATTAGATGGGAAAAAAGCTGAGGAATTCTTTAGATGGAGAAAAAATAATGATGGAACTGGTCTTGCAGAAGGTGATATAGGAAGAATTAAGAATCAACAAGCATTTATATCAGAGGTAATTAAAAAGTGCACTAGTCCAGCAATTATAACAAAAATACCAAGCATACTTAAGGCTATTAAAGAAAATGTTGTAACTAATATGCCTGGAAGTAGCATGATTTACTATGGAATGAAGATGATAAATAATTCTGGTGTATCTATGGCTACTTTGCAAGGTGATAATGAAAAAATTTATGGACAAGATTTTTTAGTTATGAATCCATCTTATAATAAGAATTTATTAAAATCCCTTCAAATAACAAGTGATATAAATAATAGTATTGATAGAAGTAAGTATTCTATAATGATTTTAAATGCTACAAGAGTAAATGGGTTAGCAGGAAATTTAAAAATTGAGTTAGAAAATATAGGGTATAGAAATATTAGTGTTGGTAATTATGATAGATCTAAAGAATCAGAAATATTAATTAATAAAAAAGATGTTAGAAAAATTTTAAGTGAAGATACAGGAATCAATAAATATTCTAAAAATAAGAAAGATGAATATAAATCATATGATGCTGTAATTATTATAGGTGAAGATTATTTAACATTTAATGATTAAAATATATATTTATTTAAAAGGTTAAGAATTAGAATTAAGAAGTTATAATATAAAATTAGTAATTGCTCATTTGAAAATTAAGTAATACTAAATTAATATGTTAAATAAATAAATAATTGCTTAATTTTTAAGTCTTAACTTTTATTATATAAAGGAGGGGAAAAATATCAGTACTTTAGAAAAATGTGTAGATAAAGATTTTGAAGGAAGAAAGATAAGAGAATATCTTAAGGAAGAAATGGGCTTGTCTTCAAGACTTATAAGAGGTGCAGCTTTAGATAAAAGAATAATAGTAAATAATGAGCCTGTTAGAATGAATTATGTTTTAAAAGCTAACGATAATATATTAATTAATCTTAAAAAGAAAGAAAGTCAAAATATAGAACCAGAAAAAATTGATATTGATATAGTGTATGAAGATAGCGATATTATAGTGGTAAATAAAAGACCTAATATGGTTGTACATCCAACTAAGAGATATCAATCTGGAACATTAGCTAATGCATTATTATATTATTTTAAGGAAACAAATCAAGATTGTATTGTAAGGCTTGTAAGTAGATTAGATATGGATACATCTGGGTTAATAATAATAGCTAAAAATCAATATGCTCATATGGAACTATCAAAGGATATACAGCAAAATCAAATAGAAAAAAGATATTTAGCATTAGTTCATGGACATATGGATAAAATGGAAGGAACTATAGATAAACCAATTTATAGACCAGAAATTGAAGGAAATATGAAAAGAGTAGTTGATGAAAGAGGAAAAAGAAGTATAACTCATTATAAGGTTGTAGAAAGATTAAATGATGCAGATTTAGTTGAATGCCTTTTAGAAACAGGAAGAACACATCAAATTAGAGTACATTTAAGTTCATTAGGACATACTATTTATGGGGATACTTTATATGGATTTGAAGAAGATGCAAATTTAATTTCAAGGCAAGCACTTCATGCATATGGACTTAATTTTAAGTCACCTAGAACTAAAGAAAGTCTTGAATTAAGAGCACAATTACCAGATGATATAAAATTACTTTTAGAAAACTTAAGAAATAAATAAAATTATTTATAATAAAAGGGTTTGCATATACTTGGCAACCCTTTTATTATTATATTTATTAAAAATTATGCTTATTTCTTATATATGAACGTTTAGATAAAAAGTTTTTTCTTCTTTTTTTATGGCGTAGTAATGAAATTATTATAAATATAATAATTATTAATATAACAAATAAAATTATTCCAATAATAAAATAATTATTTGAGTGTAAAATGTTTTTGGCAATAGTGCTTGGAGTATACTTTACATCTTCACCACTTAATAAATCTATATTAGATATTTTTTGATTATTAACTAAAACAGAAGCTGTGAATAGCTTATCCCCTTGTTTTATTGAAATTTTGTTTAAATTTTTTTTATCATAATTAAGTGATAAATTTATATTAGATAGATTTTCTCCATTTCCAATATTAAGTGTATAATACACGTCGTTATTAGAAATTAAAGGAATTGTAGTTGAATTGTTTATTGAATAATCTTCTAACTTATCTCCCTTTGAAATAATCTTTTCAGTTTTAAAATTTTCAAATCCCCAATCAAACAATTGTCCTATGCTTGTATAAAATCCATTCTTATCAGTAGCATTTAAAAATGCACCAACTATTTCTTGATTATCCTTTATTGCTGTTGCAGCATATGAATGATTTGCAGCAATAGTATAACCAGTTTTACCACAATCAGCATATTGATATTTATATGGTGATCCTTCTTTTAATAAGGGATTATGGTTTATAGCCCATTTTTGACTTCCATCAGAATAAGGATGATTTTCAAAATAATAATTAGGCATTTGTGCAATTCTAACAAAATCAGCATTTTGTGAAGCATATCTCATTATTAAGGCTAAATCATGAGCAGTAGTTAAGTGCCCTTCTTGTGTTAAGCCACTAGGATTTTTAAAATTAGTATTTGTTGCTCCTAATTCTTTAGCTTTTTCATTCATTAATTTAGCAAATTCTTCATTTGAACCTGCTATATGTTCAGCAATTGCTTCTGCACAGTCATTTCCAGACTCTAAAAGTAATCCAATAAGTAATTCTTCTATAGTATAAACCTCACCTTGTTCGATACCAATAGAAGAACCATCGGCTTTGGGTGGATTTTCACTAATTGTTACTTCGTCAGTAAGATTACATTTTTCTAATGCAAGTATTGCAGTCATTATTTTAGTTGTAGAAGCAGGCATATATTGATTATTAGAATTTTTTTCATAAAGTACTTGGCCAGTTTTTGCATCCATAAGATATACTCCTTCAGAATATATATTAGGAAATGCAAAGGAGTTTATTATGGTAATATTTGCAATAGATAGTATAAAAAATATTACTAAAGTAGATATTTTAAAAAATAACTTTTTCATTTTTTTCTCCATATTATTTTATAATTTTACTTATTTAGTTTACCAAAAAAAGTTTTAAAAAACTATAGATAAATAGATTAATTTAGTTTATATATGATAAAAATGTTAATAATTTATAATAAAGTAAAATAAAGAGGTAAATAAATGTATAAATTTAAACAAAAATTATTAATTATATTTAAGGAAAATAAAGTAGTTGGATTAACAATAATATTAAGTTTAATTTTAATAATTTCACTATTTACATATGGAAAAAATAAAAATAATGTTTTTAAGGATAAATATATGAATAATATATTTATTGAGGAAAATGTATCTGAAATTGATACAAATGATGAAAGTAAAAGTAAAGATGAGGAACAAGAAGAAGTATTAGAATCTGTAGAAGGTGTCAAAAGTAATACTATAAATTTAAATAAAAATAAAATAGTAGCAGAAATTAAGGGTGAGGTTGTAAAACCTGATGTTTATACATTAAATGAAGGTAGTATTATAAGGGATTTAATTGAAGCTGCTGGAGGATTAACACCGGAAGCAGATATTTCTAATATTAATAGAGCAAAAGAATTAAGCAATCATGAGCTTATAATAATTAAAAATATAAATGATGAAGTTTCACAAGAAGAAGTTGAAAATGAAATTCAAAGCATAGAAGCTGATGATGGCAAAATAAATATTAATACAGCTGATATAAATAAGCTTAAAGAAATACCAGGTATAGGTGATGTAAAAGCAAATTCTATAATTATATATAGAGAAAGTAATGGTAATTTTAAATCAATTGAAGATTTAAAAAATGTTGATGGAATAGGTGAAAAAACATTTGAAAAAATAAAAAATAACATAAAAATATAGATGTTAATGTGAATTTTAAATAAATATGCTAGCAAATACATTTAAATAACAGGCTATTAATGTTATAATTAATAAGATTTATGAAAGCATAATATCATATGCTAATAAATATATAGGGGGAAACAACATGAGGAAAAATGTAATAGCTTTAGCATTGTCTGCAATTTTAGCTATTAGTGTTGTAGGCTGCTCAAGCAATAATGAAAATAATAAAAAACTAGCAAATAATAATTCACAAATAGAAGTTAAAGATAATGAAATATTACCAGGTAAGTGGTCAGAAGATTATACTAGGGATGAAGTAAAAGAAGCTTATAATAAGGCTTTAGCAAGTGTAAAATCAACAGCAAATGGCTATTCATTAGAATATGAAGTAGCTGAAAATGAAATAAAAGAAGAAAATGGAGAATCGGTTAATGATACATATATTTATTTAGATATTCCAGATGCAGAAAGGTTAGAAAGTATGTATTTTGGATTTAAACAATATGGTTCTGACTTAGCAAGTGGAAAATTAGAAATGAAAATGGGATATAATTTAGATAAAAAGACTATATTAGAAGGTCAAAAATTTGAGTTTGAAAATTTATCGTTAGCAGGATTCTCACAAGCCTTTACAGGAGATTATGAAAGAGATTATACAGAGCTGAATAAACAAATATATGACATAATAAAAAATGGAACAAGTGATGAAATTAAAACTATTGAAAATAACATCGATGGTTTAAAAGAAACAATAACAATAACAGATAATTTTATGTTATATAAGTTAGAAAGTAGAGTATATAACTTTAAGTAAATAATAAGATTTAATTATATAAATATATAAATTCTATGGAGGTAGAAATGGTGAATAATAATGAAGAAAAGTTAAATAAAAATAATGAAGTATCATTAGAAGAAGCAGAAGTTTATTTAGCAGAAGCAGAAGTTGCAGAAGCAAAGGAATTTATAAGAGATGAAGAAATTAAAACTGATGGAAAGCTAGTATATTATACTAAGGTTATATTAAGTGGAGTTTTAGATCAAATATTTGTAATATTATTAGCAATGCTTGTATTTGGAGTATTTGGATTAGTAATAAGAGTATTTGGATATCAAATTGCTAATGATGGAAGAGAAGAATTATTTTTAATTATGTATATAATAAGTAATGTACTTTACTATCCAATAATGCAAGAAGTATTACATGGAAAAACTTTAGCTAAAAAATTCATCTTTAGATAAAAGGGTTCACCTCTATAAAAATTATAGAGGTGTTTTTCTTTTTGTTTTAATGTATAATATTAAAAGTTAGAAGTTAAAACAATTATATGCTTGAAAATTTTATTATAAAATTATTAATTAAAACTAAGTATATAAATTAAATATAAGGATTGGAGTACAAGATGAAAAGAGGAAGTCAGTTAACATTAAAGATAAATAGTTTAGAATTCCCATCAACAGGAATATCAGAATGTGAAGGAAAGAAGATTTATGTAAAAGGAGCTTTCCCAGGACAAAGGGTAAAGGCAACTGTTAAGAAAAAAAGAGATACATATGCAGAAGCAAAGCTTGTAGAAGTTCTTGAAAGAGCTGAATATGAAATACCAGCACCATGTCCTCACTTTGGATTATGTGGAGGATGTAGTTCTCAAAACTTAACATATGAAAAACAATTAGAATTTTTAAGTGATGAAATATGTGAGCTTTTTGATTCTAAAGATTTACCTATGGGAATGTATCTTGGAGTTAAGGAAAGTGAGAATTGTTGGGAATATAGAAATAAGATGGAATTTACATTTGGTGACTTAGAAAAAGGTGGAGAGCTTACTTTAGGAATGCATATGAAAGGTAAGTCATTTGGTGTATTAACAGTTAATAATTGTATGATAGTTGATGAAGATTTTAGAACTGTTCTTAAAACAACTGTAGAGTATTTTAGAAAAACTGGATTACCTTATTATAGAGTAATGAAAAGAGAAGGTTATTTAAGACACTTAGTTATTAGAAAAGCTACTAATACTGGTGAACTTATGGTTAACTTAGTAACTACAACTCAAGTTGATTTTGACTTAACTGAATATACTGAATTAATTAAATCTCAAAACTATAAGGGTCAATTAGTATCTGTATTACATACTGAAAATAATTCTTTATCTGATGCTGTTATACCAGAAAAGGTAAATGTATTATTGGGTAGAGATTACATAGTTGAAAATTTATTAGGACTTAAATTTAAAATATCTCCATTTTCATTCTTCCAAACTAACTCTAAGGGAGCAGAATCTCTTTATAGTGTAGTTAGAGATTTTATGGGGGATGCTGAAAATAAGGTTGTATTTGACCTTTATTGTGGAACAGGTACAATTGGTCAAATAGCAGCACCTAATGCAAAGAAGGTTGTTGGACTTGAACTTATTGAAGAAGCTGTTGAAGCTGCAAAAGAAAATGCTAAGCTTAATGGATTAAATAACTGTGAGTTTATAGCTGGTGATGTTGCTGAAACTATTAAAAAAGTTAAGGATAAACCAGATATAATCATCTTAGATCCACCAAGAAGTGGTGTTTCTCCAAAGGCTTTAGATTATGTAATTAGATTTAATGCACCTGAAATAATTTATGTTTCTTGTAATCCAAAAACAATGGTTGAAAATTTAGATGTATTATTAGCTAATGGTTATAAGGTGGATAGGAGTACAGTTAAGGACATGTTCCCAAATACTCCTCATGCGGAGACGGTAGTAAGGTTAGTTAAGTAATATAGACATTTATAAAGGTTTATATGTATTAAAAAATATATCTTTCCACCCATTTTCCACCGTAAATGTGAGTTGGATGGAAAGATATTTATTTATTACCGCTAGGTATATTCACCAAGAAGCCCCCACTTCTATAATTGGAGAGTAGTTCACAAATAATATATAAATATTTTTAAAAATTAACGATGATTTTACATTTGATTTGTTATCATAAAAACATAGAAGAGATAACCTAAGAAATAAAATAATTAATAAATTAAGTTATCAGAAAAGTTTTATGTAAGGAAGGATGATAAGATATGAAAAAATCATTAATATTTGGAGTATTAGCGCTAACAATAGTAGGTTTATTAAGTTTTGCTGGAGGAAGAGCAAGTAATAGTGTAGCAAGCAAATCAAGCAATAATAAAACTGAAAGTTCATATAATAGTAACAAAAATACCAATAATGGTGTTGATAAAGTAGTAAATAGTAATAAATATAATAATTCTTATAATAATTCAACTAGTAATTCAAATAATTATCAAGGAAGTAATGATGATATTTCTTTTGAATTAAGTGAAGAGGATTTAGCAAACCTTAAAAATGGGGTAAGCTTAACAGTTGATGGAAAAAATGTAGAAGTAACTGGTTTTGATGAAAAATTCAGAGAAGAAGTAAAGGCAGCAGGTTTTGAATAAATAAAATAAAAAATAATAAAATTATTAATAATAATAAAAAACTCCTTGTAGTATAATTAAAATTTGTATATTATAATTATTAACAAATAGGGCTATCGCATTAAGAATAAATAGTACAATATATGGTGTATAATTTTTCAGGGTGCGATAGCTCCATTTTATTTATAAAATAGGAGGAATATGTGATGAGATTATTAATTGTAGAAGATGAAGCTGATATAGTACATGCTCTACAAAGAGGATTAAAAAATGAAGGTTATGCCGTTGATGTAGCAATGGATGGAGAAGATGCTTTAGATTTTTTAAGTTTAAATACATATGATTTATTGGTTTTAGATATAAATTTGCCAAAGGTAGATGGATTTTATATATTAAAAAAGCTTAGAGAAAAAGATATAAACACAAGAGTAATAATTGTATCTGCAAATAGAGAAATTGAGGATAGAATAAAAGGATTAGACTTAGGAGCTAATGATTATTTAGTAAAACCATTTGATTTTTTAGAGTTAACGGCAAGGATAAGAGCTCTTTTGAGAAGAGAGTTTGCAAGTAAACCTTCAATTTTAAAAGAGGGAAAATTATCTATAGACGTATCTAAACACAAAGTTACATATGATGATATAGTTCTTAATTTAACATTGAAAGAATATTCACTTTTAAAATATCTAGTTCAAAATAAAGATAAAGTTATAAGTTCCGAAGAATTGATAAATCATGTTTGGGATGAAAATACAGACCCATTTACAACAGTAATAAGAGTTCATGTATATTCTCTTAGAAAAAAATTAACAGCTGTTAGTGGTAATGAAAATATGATTAAAACAATTAAAGGAGTTGGATATTTATTTGGAGGTATAACTAGTGAATAATATAAAAATAAAGTTAAAATGGAAACTTACATTATTTACTGTATTAATAATGACAATAACTAGTGGAATTCTTGTTTTTAGTATTAATTATGATGTAAGGCATACAGTTCCACAGCTAAAAGGAATAATTAATTCAAATACAGAAGATATTAAAATAGATTTAAATGGTGATTTTAAAGATGAAATTGATAAGATATCAATAGAATCAGCTATAGAAGAGACAACATCAAGAATTTATTGGCTTTCAATAATTGCATTTATTTTAGTAGTAACTATTGGTGGAATGTGCACTTATTTTGTAGTAAATAATGCTTTAATTCCAATTGTAGAATTAAATAAAAATATAAAAAAAATAAATGAGGATAATTTAAATTCCAATTTAAGTATTAAGGGAGCAAATGATGAAATTAAAGAACTTACAATTTCTTTTAATAAAATGATAGCAAAATTAGAAAATGCATTTGCATCACAAAAAAGGTTTAATTCTAGTGTGGCACATGAGTTAAAAACTCCATTAGCAGTAATTAAAACAAATATAGATGTTTTAAAAAGCAGTAATTGCAAAAGTTTAGAGGAATATGATAAAACTTTGGCGGTTGTAGAAAAGTCTATATTAAAGATGAATTTAATAATAGAAACATTATTAGATATAATAAGACAGGAAAATGCACCTTTAAATGAAATTGTTAGCATAGATGAGATATTAGAAGATATAGTTGATGATTTATCTATTATTGCCAATAAAAAAAATATAAAATTAAAATTAAATTCATATAATATAAAAAATAAAATAAAGGGAAATGAAATTATGTTATATAGGGCATTTTATAATGTAATTGAAAATTCTATTAAATATAATAAAATTAATGGAAGTATAGATATATTATGTTATCAAGATCTAAATACTATTGAAGTAAAAGTAATAGATACTGGAAGTGGTATAAAGGAAGAGGATTATGATGAAATTTTTAAACCATTTTATAGATGTGAAGGAATTGATAGTTATTCAAAAAATGGAGTTGGATTAGGATTATCATTAACTCAATCGGTAATAAAACTTCATGGTGGAGAAATTAAGGTAAAAAGTAAATTAAATGAAGGAACAGAATTTACTTTTATTTTACCATATATAGTTTAAAATAAATAATATAAATAATTAAGATTGCATAAAATGAATTTAAGAAATATGTATTTTATGCAGTCTTTAATTTTAGTATTAGTTTTAATTGATTAAATTTATTTTATAATTAAGGAAATGGTTTAAGCTAGCTATAATTATTTATTATAGTTTTTCAGTATAGCATTTACATTAAAATTTGCTAAATATATAATTATGATGTTAATTAATAAAATATACATATAATATAATTTTTATATTAAGTAAATTATAAATAGATAAACTAAAAAGACATAAGGAGGAATAGGCATGAAATCATTAAAGATTGCTTGTACCGAAAGAACTAGAAGTTATTTTTTCACAGATAGAGAAACTATAGAAGTTGGTACAACGGATTACACTGATGTAGCAGTTGCTGTAGTTAATGAAAGTGATATAGAAGGAATAAATGACATATATAATACTAAATTTGGAGTATCAATATTTGTATTAAAAGAAACTGAGAATATTAGTGATGAAATTAAAGATAAGGTAAATAAGATAATAAATATTAATGAAATAAATGAAGAAGAATTTAGTAAGGAATTAAATGAAGCAGCGGATAAATATGAAGAGGAAATGCTACCTCCATTTTTTGATGTTTTAAGCAAATATTCAAGAAGAGGAAATTTACAATTTTCATGTCCAGGTCATCAAGGTGGTCAATATTTTATGAAACATCCTGCAGGAAGAGCAATGTATGAGTACTTTGGAGAAAATATATTTAAATCAGACATATGTAATGCAGATGTTGATTTAGGTGATTTATTAATACATGAAGGTCCAGCAATGTCAGCTCAAACATATGCAGCAAAAGTGTATAATGCAGATAAAACATATTTTGTTATGAATGGAACAAGTACTTCAAATTCTGTAGTTATAAATGCAATAGTTTCTCCTGGTGATTTAGTTTTATTTGATAGGAATAATCATAAGTCTATATATAATTCAGCTTTAGTTTCAAGTGCAGGAAAACCTATATATTTAGAAACAGCTCGTAATCCATTTGGATTTATAGGGGGAATAGATGCTCATTGCTTTAACGAAGAATATTTAAGAAGTGAAGCAGCTAAGATTGATAGTGAAAAGGCAAAAGAAAAAAGACCATTTAGATTAGCTGTTATTCAGCTTGGAACTTATGATGGAACTATATATAATGCTAGACAAGTAGTGAATAAGGTAGGTCATCTTTGTGATTATATATTATTTGATTCAGCTTGGGTTGGATATGAGCAATTTATACCAATGATGAGAGAGTGTTCTCCATTATTATTAGATTTAAAACCAGAAGACCCAGGAATATTAGTTACTCAATCTATACATAAGCAACAGGCTGGTTTTTCACAAACATCTCAAATTCATAAAAAAGATAGTCATTTAAAGGGGCAAAAAAGGTATGTAGATCATAAGAGATTTAATAATGCTTATATGTTATATGCATCAACAAGTCCATTTTATCCATTATTTGCAGCATTAGATGTTAATGCAAGAATGCAAGATGGAGAAGCAGGAAGAAAGCTTTGGGCAGATTGCATAAAGGTTGGTGTTGAAGCAAGAAAAGATATTTTAGAAAGATGTGAATTATTAAAACCTTTTATACCACCAGTAGTTGATGGTAAGCTATGGCAGGATTATCCTACTGAGGAAATAGCAAACAACATAGAATTTTTTAAATTTTATCCAGATGAAAAATGGCATTCATTTGAGGGATATGGAGAAAATCAATATTTTGTAGACCCTAATAAATTTATGCTAACAACACCAGGTATAAATGTAGAAACTGGTGAATACGAAGAATTTGGTATACCAGCAACTATTTTAGCAAATTATTTAAGAGATCATAGAGTTGTACCAGAAAAGAATGATTTAAACTCAATATTATTTTTATTAACACCAGCAGAAAGCACTTCAAAAATGAAAGGGCTTGTTGACCACCTTGTTAGATTTGAAAATCTTATAAAGGAAGATGCACCATTAAGTGAAGTATTACCTAAGTTATATGCTAAGTATGAGGAACGTTATAAAGGGTATACAATAAGAAGATTATGTCAAGAAATGCATGATTTCTATAAGAAAAATGATGCAAAGACTTATCAAAAATTATTATTTAGAAGAAATTCATTACCAGAGTATGTTATGAATCCTAATGAAGCAAATGTTGAATTAAAAAGAAATAATGCTAAATTAGTTCCTTTAACTCATATAGTTGGAGAAATTGCATTAGAAGGAGCACTTCCTTATCCACCAGGGGTATTTTGTGTAGTTCCAGGTGAAAGATGGAATAATATAGCTCAAAGGTATTTCTTAATTTTAGAAGAAGGAATTAATAATTTCCCAGGATTTGCACCAGAAATTCAAGGGGTTTATCTTGAAAAAGAAGAGGGTAAAGTAAGAGCTTATGGATATGTTTTAGATAAATAAAATTTAAAATTATATAAAAAACCTCTAAATTTTAGAGGTTTTTTCAGTTTGTTGAAAAACCCTCTGTTAAAAAAGCAGAGGGTTTTTGTTTACTAGTTGTGGATAAAGTTTGAAATAC
>UQFE01000010.1 GCA_900540255.1 uncultured Clostridium sp. | reverse complement strand
TACACAATATATTGTTTTAAAAAATAAAAATCAACACAATATATTGTAGTATTTACTCTTAATGCGACATCCCATTTTTAGTTTAGAGTGATAAGTGGCAAGTGACAAGTTAATGAGAAAACTCCTTAGTGAATTTTTGAAAAATATATTTATTAAATTCAGACTAAGCTGAATTTATACATTAATTTGAAACTTACCACTTGCAACTAACTAAAGTAGTTCTATTCCAGCTTCTTCGCATTTTTTATGAGTATATTCATCCCAAATAGAAGCTTGTACTTCGCCTATGTGAGCTTTTCTTAAGAAATACATGCAAATCCTAGATTGTCCAATTCCACCACCCATAGTAAGGGGAAGTTTATCTTCAAGCAATGCTTTGTGAAATGGAAGAGTACATCTATCTTCACAATTTGCCTTTTTTAATTGAGAAACTAAAGCTTCTTTATCAACTCTTATACCCATAGAAGATAATTCAATTGCTGAATCAAATAATGGGTCATAAAATAAAATATCTCCATTTAAAGTCCAATCATCATAGTCAGGGCTTCTTCCATCATGTTTTTCACCAGATTTTAATATATCACCAATTCCCTGAATAAATACTGCCTTATATTTTTTACAAATTGCATTTTCTCTTTCTTTAGGAGTAAGATTTGGATATAAATCTTCTAATTCTTGAGAAGTTATAAAAGTAATTTCTTGTGGTAAGATTTTTTCTTCTATTGAGGGATATTGTTTAGATACAAAATCTTCAGTAGCCTTAAATACTGAAAATATTTTTTTTACTGTGCTTTTTAAAGTATCAACAGTTCTTTCTTCTTTAGTAATTACCTTTTCCCAATCCCATTGGTCAACATAAATAGAATGTAAGTTATCTAATTCCTCATCTCTTCTAATTGCATTCATATCTGTATATAAACCATATCCAGGTTGAAAATTATATCTATGAAGAGCAAATCTTTTCCATTTTGCAAGAGAATGTACTATTTCTATTTCACTATCTTTAATAGCAAGCATATCAAAGCTGACAGGTCTTTCTATTCCATTTAAGTTATCATTTAAACCTGAACTATTTTCAAGGAATAGTGGAGCAGAAACTCTTGTTAAATTTAAGGTTTCAGCAAGCTTATTTTCAAAGAAATCCTTAACTTTTTTTATAGCTATTTCAGTTTCAAGTAATGATAAATTTGATTTGTAGTTTTCAGGAATGAAAACTTTAGATTTTAATTCTTTTGTCATAAAAATAACCTCCTAAATAATATAAAAAAACCTTTCATCCTAATTTAATAGGACGAAAGGTTACTTCCGCGGTACCACCTAATTTGCATAAAGCCTCTTAATCAGTGCTAAATTAATAAATAATTTAAGACTGTTCCATTATAACGGTAAGACCCCGTCTAAGCCTAGTTAAGTGAGATTCCAAATTTTAATTTGGCAAATCGAACTTACATCTCTGACAAAAGGAAGAGATGTTTCCTTTTAAAGAGATGAAAATTTTAATTTGGCAAATGGGACTTATATATCTCTAACATAAAAAAGAGAATGTTTCTTTTAATACTCAACTTGTTCGGTTAGAAGCTCAGGAATGTTTTTCATAAAAACTAATCTTATAAGGCTTACACCATCCCTTACTCGCTTAAAGATATCATTTAAATTACTCTTTCCTTCAGTGCTGATTATGTATTTTAAATTTAAATTAATATTATAATATACCAAATTTTATTTCATGTAAATAGTAAAATTAAAAAAGTTAACAAGAATTAATTGTAATTAGTGAAAAGATAATATATTATTTTATCTTTTACATGATATAATATAAAATGAGTATTTAAATATATATACTTAAAAATAATATTTTAATGGAGAGAGTAAAATGAAGAAGAAAATTAATTGGCAAAAGGTAATAGGATATTTTGTATTAATTACTTTAATTTCTACAGCTATATTTTTAATTTTTGTAATAAAAGATGCGCCAACAGTTGCAGATCCAGCAGAACCTTTTGTACGTTTAAAAAGTGATTATGCATTAATGTTATCTCAATGTATATTAGGTATAGTTGCAATGATGATGCCAACTTTATTGGAAAATAAGTTTAAAATTACAATTCCATCATATATGATAATTTTATATACTATATTCTTATATGCAGCAATATATTTAGGAGAAGTTAAAAGTTTTTATTATAATATTTCAAATTGGGATAATATATTACATACTTTTAGTGGAGCAATGATAGGTGCTTTAGGTTTTTCAATTGTTACTTTATTAAATAAAACAGAAAAGGTACCAATGGAATTAAGTCCTCTTTTTGTAGCATTATTTTCATTTTGTTTTGCAGTAACATTAGGTGTTGTTTGGGAATTTTATGAATATACATTTGATGGATTATTGGGACTTAATATGCAAAAATTTGCATTAGAAAATGGAACTCCTTTAATTGGAAGAGCTGCTTTAGCAGATACTATGATGGATTTAGTAGTAGATGCAGTTGGAGCATTTATAATGAGTGTTATTGGTTATATTTCATTAAAATATAACAAAGGATGGATTGAAAGACTTCAAGTTAAAATGACAAAATAAAAATTAAGTAAGAAAGAGGCTGATATAAAAATTTGATATCAGTTTCTTTTTTTGTAAAAAACCAAAAAAATGAATTTATAAGACTAATGATAATAATGATTTTCAGTATTTAAAATAATAAAGTAGATTTAGTTATAGTATTTTATTGTAAAAAATATAGCTTTTAAAATATATTAAAATTGCTTTAAAATTACATGAAAAAATATATAATAAAAAGTATGTTTAACTAGGAACATACTTTTTATTATAAAATTTAATTTTTCTACTTATTAAGATAAGTATATTTAATAAGTATAGGCAGTTGGTTGAAAATCTAGAAGTTCCCATGTATTTTCATTAAAGTTGTAAGAAAGGATAGCAGAAAAGTGTACATTTCTACCAGTATTAAAAGAACCAACCTTAACTAAAGTAGATGAAGTATCTCCTTCTTCAGATATAACATAAAGTGAATCTATATAACTTTTAGTGTATTCATAATTAACATTATTAAATGAAAATCCATCTCCAAAATAAACTGCATTAATAAGTGTATCTAATAAAATATCACCAGCAGAAAATAAAGGAATAAAATTATCAGTTTTAACATTAATAAAATCTTTTATAAACCATCCCTTTTTATATTTATATTGAATTTCAGCAGTAGCAAAACAATTTACTGTTCCTGTAGGATAATTTAAAGTAATAGAAATAGGTGCATTAATAGTATTAAAATTTACAAATTCACTATCTATTATATTAATATTATTAATATAAAAAATTTCTTCTGGCATAAATTTTTTAATTTTTTCATAAAGAATAGGATTTGTAACTGTGTAATCCATAAGTAATTTATTAACATCATTAAATGTTAAAGTTGTAGGCTTAACCTTATCCTTATATGAAGCAGTAAGAATAGCAGTAATAGTTAATATAAATATCATAATGTTGACAATTGTTAATTTAAATTTACTATTTTTTACTTTTATATCTTTAAATTTTATTTTATTACTATAATTCATAAAAATCCCCCTTTTATTTTAATTGTATATATAATATACTAATTATACAATATATTTACATGTAAGAGAAGAGGAGGAATTAATATTGCATATAATTTTTAAAATGACCATGGATGATTACTTAGAATTACTAAGATTAAAGAATGATGATATTAGTAGTTTAAAAAAAGCTAAATTTCGATATAAAATATCAATAGCATTTCTTATAGTAGCATTAACATTTTATTTATTAAGGATAGTATCACCATTTTATATACCTGTGTTAGTGGTAGCAACTATATTATTAATTATTTGGTTTTCATATAGTGATAGTATAGTTGATAGAGGAAGAGAAAAAACAATTGTAGATTTAGTAAATAGGGAATTTTCTAAATCTATAAAACAAGTAAGAGAAACTAAAATAACTTTACAAGAAGATGGAATAATTGAAGAAATTGAAGGGATGTATAGTAAAATTCAATGGAATTTTATAGATGATATTATTGTAACAGAAAATAATATATTTATTAACTTAATTTCAGCACAAACACTAAATATTCCTAAAAGAGCATTTAACAATGAAGATGAACAAAAAAATTTTTTAAAATATATAGATGAAAAATTAGCTTAAATTATAGTTGATAATAAAATATTAAAAGTGGACAAAGTAATATGCTCCCATTATAGTAGACAGTCTTATTATTTTAACTGTTTACTATAATGGGAGCATATAATTTAATTGTCCATTTTTATTTTAAAGCACATATGTATATATGATTAATGTTTTCATTAATATTTATTGTAAAATCATAAACAGGTTGATAAAATCCCTTACTATCTAATAAGTAAATTAAATTAGCATCTATAACTTCTATATTAGAAACTTTATTTGGCATAGCATAAAATTTAAAATTACCTGCTAAAATTTCATTATATGCCTCTTGTAAAGATAAAATATCATATTCTTTATATGGCTTATAAGAAATAATATTATTAGTAAAACTAGAAACTGTATTATTTTCATTTATTGTACAAATTAGATCTCCATCAATATACAGGTCTTTTGATTTAACCATATCTAGTGAAATTGAATAATTTCCATCTCCATTATCTTTAAAATCAACATCTTTAGGTAATTCAATATCAAATTCATTTAATATGGCTTGTACTCCCTCATAAGTTAAGTTTTCTTTACCTTTAGCTTCTGTTTGTTTAAAACTAATAAACGAAGTTGTAAGACCCTTGTAATTTACCCATAAAGAATAATCACCTTTTTCAGATTTAAATATTATAGTATCATCATATTCATTATTTTGTGACTCATCTATATTTGTATTTAACTTAGAAAAAATTTTGTTAGCTAAATTTATAGCATCTTCTTTACTTCCAACATACGATTCATAAACATATGCTTTTTTAAATTCATTATCAAGATTTAACTTAGTATGTAAATTTATTTTTGACATATTTACTTTATAGTTATTGTTAATAGATAAATTACCTAATTCTTGCTTATTATAATTTATAAATAGTACACTAATAAAAATAATGCTTATTATTAATGGAATTTGATAAAATGCTGTAATTAAAGTAGTATGTTTTTGATTTGATTTTTTTCTTTTAAATAATGATATGAAAATCATTATTATTCCATATCCTATGGCACATCCTAAAGTATTATTTAAAATATCATCAAGTTCAAATATTCCTCTTTTAGTTATAAGTTGTAGAATTTCTATAAATAATGTTAGGAAAAAGCCAGCTAAATAAGTTATATAAAAACATTGGCATTTTTTAAAAAGTAATGGTAGTAAAAATCCAATTGGAACAAACATTAATATATTAAGAATTATATTTCTCCATTCTCCTAAAGAAAAATTATTATATGCATCTTTATATGAACTAAACAAGTGTAAATTTACACTTGAATAATTAGAAACCCTACTTCCAATTGTTGCTCCAAGTACTACAGTTATATAAATTAAAAATATACTACATAGTGCTATTTTACTTAGTTTTAATTTCTTAGAACCTTTCATTAGCTTTTTATAAACTAAAAAGTAACCTATTAGAAATAAACCAATAACAAAGATTGAACCTATAATTCCTACTAGCATATATTGCATTGCAAGTTGTATTACTGTTGAAATCCTCATGATTTAAAATTCCCCCTTATTTTTATTTGTCAAAATTTACTATATTTATTATACATGTAATATTAGGAATATTAAACTATTTTTAGCTTTTATAGTCGAATTATTATAGATATAGGTTATATAAAATATCAATTTTAAGTATATGGGGATAATATATTAAAGAGGTTTAATGTAATGTTTAATTATTTATAAGATAAATTGAAACTTTAAATGTAAAAAAAATAATATAATTTTAATAAAAATATTTAAATAATATTTTTATTGGAAAAAATTGACCTATAAGTATATAATTAATATAAGTATTTAAATTAAAGGGAGGAAATAAGATGAGCTTAAATTGGAGTTTAAAAGAATTATATCAATCATTTGAAAATAATGAATTTAAAAATGATATGAATAATCTTACTGAAGAAATAACAAGTATAAATGAATGGATTGATGAAGCAACTAAAGATTATGATAATGTAATAGTAAAATTAGAAGAATATTTAAAGAAAAGTATTAAATTAAATGAATTAATAAGTAAGCTTGGGGTGTTTATAGAATTAAGTATTAGTGTAAATACTAAAGACTCAGAAGCATTAAAGAATTCAGACATATTTGAAAAGAAATTAACATATTTAGTTGAGGGTTCTACTAAAATTGAAAGATATATAAGTGGAGTAAAAGACTTAAATTTACTAATAGAAAAATCAGAACTGTTAAAAGAACATAAATTTTTATTAAATAGTATAGCGCAAGATAGCAAATATTTATTAAGTGAAAAAGAAGAAAATATAATAGCCAATATGAAAAATACAGGCTCAAATGCTTGGAGCAAGTTAAAGGATAATTTAATTTCATCTTTAACTGTTGAAATATCAGAGCATGGGAAAGTAAAGGAATATCCTCTTACAGTTGTTTTAAATATGGCTTATGATAAAAGTGAAAAAGTTAGAAAAAAAGCTTATGAAGCAGAAATAAAGTCATATAAGAAAGTTGAAGAAGGTGTAGCTGCAGCTTTAAATGGAATAAAAGGTGAAGTATTAACTATTTGTGATATAAGGGGATATAAGTCTCCTTTAGAAGAAACACTTTTAAATTCTAAAATGGATGAAGAATCTTTAAATGCAATGATTGAAGCAATGAAAGAAAGTCTTCCTGCATTTAGAAAATATTTAAGAAGAAAAGCAGAAATGTTAGGTCATAAAAATGGGCTTCCATTTTATGATTTATATGCACCAATTAATAATGCACATATGAATTTTACTTATGATGAAGCATCAAAGTTTATAGTTAAAAACTTTAAAACCTTTAGTGATGATTTAGCTAACTTTGCTCAAAAAGCAATAAATAATGATTGGATAGATGTTGAACCAAGAGAAGGTAAAGTAGGGGGAGCTTTTTGTGCAGGTATTCACACTTTAGGGGAAAGTAGAATATTATTAAATTTTGGAGGCAGTTTTGGGGATGTAGTTACTATGGCACATGAACTTGGTCATGGATTCCATGGAGAATGTTTAAAAAATGAATCTATATTAAATTCAAATTATCCTATGCCAATAGCAGAAACAGCATCAACATTTTGCGAAACAATAATAAAAAAGGCGGCAATTAAAGATGCAACAGAAAAAGAAGCATTATCTATATTAGAAACAGAAATTTCAGATTGTACTCAAGTAATTGTAGATATTTATTCAAGATTTTTATTTGAAAAATCTGTATTTGAGGAAAGAAAAGAAAGTGCATTAACTGTTGAAAGAATTAAAGAACTTATGTTAAATGCTCAAAAGGAAGCTTATGGTGATGGATTAGATGAAAATTATTTACATCCATATATGTGGGCTTGGAAACCTCATTATTATGATGCAAATTATAATTATTATAACTTCCCATATGCTTTTGGACTTTTATTTGCAAAAGGATTATATGCTGAATATCTTAAAAAGGGATCAGATTTTGTAGGTGAGTACGAAAGATTATTATCAATAACAGGAAAAAATAAAATTGCAGACATAACTAAAGAGGTTGGAATTGATATTCATGATAAGGAATTTTGGAAGAATTCTTTAAAAACTATTGAAGAAGATATAGAAAAGTTTATTATGCTTAGTAAAAAACATTAATTTAAGGGGTAGATTATATGGATATTAATTTAAATAAAGATGAAATTATTGTTGTTTTAGATTCATTAGTAGAAGCAGTAGCATTTGATAAAAATGCTGATGAAATAAAAGAGGTATATAATAAAATAGTAAAACAAGCTAATATGGATGGGTATGAAATGCTAGGATAGAAACAGTGGCAAGTGACAAGTGGCAAGTGACAAGTGGCAAGTGGCAAGTTAAGGAAAAATTCAGCTTGGGCTGAATTTTAGAGAATATATTTTAAGTTATAAGTGGCAAGTTTAGGTATAAATTTAGCTTAGGATGAATTTAAAAAAATATATATTTTAAGAAATTCCCTAAGGAATTTCAACCTTAGCTTGTCACTTGCCACTTATCACTTGTCACTAATTCAAAGTCACTTGTCAGTAATTTAAGCTTACTAGCTTAGTTTCATAAGGAGTTTCAACCATAACTAAAAACTCCTAACTACTCACTCCAAATTACTTATTACAAACTCCTAACTAACTTAAAGAAGATGTATGTTACAAATGTTATATAAATATAATAAAATATAATAAAAGTTAAAGTAAATAAAATAATTAATTTGCTATGGTTAATAAAGTTAAAAAGTTTATTAAATACAATATCAAAGCTCCAACTTTTATTTTGAAGTAGTAATTCTTTTATTTCTAAAGGAGAATATTTATTATTTTTGCTTATATTATTTTTAATAAAATAAGGTAAATCTTTTGCATTTACAATTGATGTATTGATATCTTTAGTTTGTGCTACAACAAATTTATCTTGAGGTAGTGCAATTACATTAGTAATTGGAATATCAAAAGATAGGATTTCAGATAAAATGTTGTAGCATTTAATACATTCATTTGATAATTTATTTAATATATTATTATCAAGTACATAATCATTATTCAAGCTTTCATTATTTAATTTATCTTTATTAAAATATTTAGTCTTTAAAAAATCATCATAAGGATAATTTAAAGTTTTAATTATAAAAACACAACTATTGGTTATTACTAAATCATCAATATAACAACTTTCTTCATCATTATCTTCTAAATGAAGGTTATTTAATACAATACTTTCATTTTTTAAGCTTTTTAAACAATGATAAACTTTGTGGCAATTATGAAGTTTATTAAAACAATAGCTTAAATCTATATATATTTTATTATATATATTAAACTTAAGTGCACATAAGTGAGCTAAATATAAAAAATAAATAGTAGCTAATGTATTAAAGTTTATATGAAGTAAAAAACCTATGGTAAAAAGCAAAAATGGGAATCTTAAAAAAGATTTAGTTAAGATAAAAGCTAATATACCAATTGTGATTTTTATTATAAATTTTAAAAGGTTAAAAATAATTCTAAAAATAAATAAAATAATATCAAATAAAATAAGTAACATTAAAGTTAACCTCCTTATAATATTAGATTATCTACTTTTTGGAAAATTATTCATTTTTTTATTTTTAGTCATTTACATAACTCCTATTACATATATTAAAACATAAATAATTAAAAATGTCTTAAAAAGAGGTGTAATTATGAGTATTTATGTTTTAAAGGATTATGTTGAAGATTGTATTAAGAATTGTGTTAAGCCAACATTTGAGGGATTGAATATTTATTATAAAGCTAAAAAAAATAAAATTTAAGAAAAATTTACTTTTAACTTCTAAAGAAAAGAGTATAATAATTAAAGATACAGTAAGATTAAGTGTGGTGAATGTAAATTGAACACAAAAAAATTAACAGAATCAGCAATGTTATCAGCATTATTTGTAGTTTCAAGTATGATAGCAATTTATACAGGAATAGCATATACACTTTATTTAGATATGGTTGTACCACTTTTTGTATGCCTTATTTATATGAGACTTGATTTAAGACATACTTTACTTTCTTCAATTACTTCATTACTTATAGTAACATTTGCAATAGGTGATGTTGCATCAGCAATTTGGATGAGCCAAGGTATTTTAATGGGATTAATTTGTGGATATTTTATTAGAAAAAAGGAAACAATTTTTGATGATTTATTTTATTCAGCAATTTTAGGAACTTTTATAATGGTATTAATAGATATATATTTTTCTAAATTAACTGGATATAGTTTTATGAAGGAATTTGACAGTTATAGAGATTTATTTCCATTAGGAAGTGAATATATGGCAATGGCATTTAATATTTTTGTAGCAATGATGCCAATGAGTACTATTTTAATAGTTTATGTTGGAGCTTTACTCATTGGTAAAAAGCTTATGATATTAAATGAAAATTGTACTGAAAAGTATATGATAATTAAAAATTTTAAAAGATATGGTTCATATATTTGTTGTAGTAAAAAAACTTATTATTTTGGAATAATATATTTAATTTTAACAGAATTAATAAATTTAACAGGATTTGAATTTAAATTTGTTTATTTTAAAACTGTTATTATGGCAATAAGAGTAATTGTAATATACTTTGTTTTAAAGGATTCATTTACTTTTGTAATAAGAGGAATTTTTAGTAAAATAAAATCAAATGGCATGGCGCAATTAATTTGGTTAGGTGCTCTTTATATGTTATTAATTGATTTTAAGTCTACTTTTATAATTTTAGTTATAGGAAGCCAAATAATAAATTATTCTATGAAGTTAAGAGAGGCACAAATTAATATGTTAAAAACATCAATTTTAAAAAGGTAAAAATAAGGAGATGTCGCATTAAGAATAAATACTGCAATATATTGTGTTGATTTTTATTTTTTAAAACAATATATTGTGTGTAAAATTTTTAGTGCGACAGCCCCTTATTTTTTATATAAGAGTAAGAGAATTTACATCTAATTTATAAGTTGCATCTTTTCTTTCAACTATAATATTAATTTTTTCCTTTAATTCTTCATCATCCATTATTTTAGAAATAAGTTCACGAGTTGGATTCATTGCAAAAGGTATACCAACTGATTTAAGCATAGTGAAATCACCAGCAGTATCTCCATAAGCATAACTTTGGCTTAAATCAATATCATATTTTTCGCAAAGTTCTTTTATTGCCTTTTCCTTGCTTTCAGAATCCCACATTGGAATAATGTTACCATTATATTTATTTTCAGAATCTAATTCATAAATTGTTCCTCTATAATCATCCATATTATATTTCGATGACATTTCTTTAACTAATTCAATAGGAGAACCAGAAATAGCAATAACAATATCCCCTTGTTCTTTGTGCCACTTTATTCTTTCTCTAGAAAATGTATAAACTCTATCACCTTTTTGTTCAATAACTTTTTTTGCAATATAATCTATATGATATTTGTCTAATCCTAATATTGCTTCTGTATAAACATCAACCATCTTTAAAAGGTAAGTATCATAATCACCTTGTCTTTTGTCCCAATTAATATAAGCAGGTTTTACTTCTTTATACCATTTTTTTTCATCTACAAGGTCATATTTTATTATTTTTTTAAAAACCTCAGTTATAAGTCCTTCTCTGTAAATTGTTCCATCTATATCGAAAAATGCAGCTTTTCTTGACATATAAAAACCTCCTTATGTTCATTAATAAAATTATTATCTTATAGTTATTAAGGTATATGATAATAAAGATAAGCAAAAATTGCAAGATTAATTTTAAGGAGTATAGTTTAAAAATGTAGATAAATAAATTTAATGAGGTTTAAAACAAATAAAATATAATATAATAGAATATATTAATTGTAAATATTGACAAAAGGTAGCTAAATAATATAATAAGTATATAAGAATTAAATAAAATGCTAGGGGTGCCGAAAGGCTGAGAAATAAATTATTATTAACCCTTGTACCTGATCTGGATAATGCCGGCGTAGGAAAGCTTGTTTATGTATACTAAAAATGAACCTATTAAATTTAACTTAAAATATTTCAATATAAAAATGTTTTATATTTATTTTACTTAGGAAGATTTTTAATATAATTTTAAATGAGGTAGCTGTATTCCAGTAAGGGATATAGCTTTTTTTATGTATTATGAAAGTTTAATTTTTGAAATAGTAAGGTTAGTGAGAGTAATTAAGTTTAAGATTTAAAATTTATAATTTTAATATCATGAACTAAATGAGTGATAGTCACTTTGTTTTACTTAAAATTTAAAGTTTAAAGGAGAAGAAAAATGAGAAATTACAAAATACCAACATTAACAATTGCAGGTTCTGATTCTTCAGGAGGAGCAGGAGTACAAGCTGATTTAAAAACATTTAGTGCTATAGGTACTTATGGAATGAGTGTTATTACTGCAATAACAGCTCAAAATACACAAGGAGTTTTTCTTGTTGAAGATTTAAGTAAGGAAATAATTGAAAAGCAAATAGAAGTTGTATTTGAAGATATAACACCAGCAGCAGTAAAAATAGGTATGGTATCTAGTCCAGAAATTATTCATACTATTGTAAATACTTTAAAGAAATATAAGCCTAAATATTTAGTGGTGGATCCTGTTATGATATCTAAAAGCGGATATTCATTATTAAAGCCAGAAGCTAAGAAAAGTTTAATTGAAGAACTTATACCAATGGCTTATATAATTACTCCAAATACTCCAGAGGCAGAGGAAATTACAGGAATAAAAATAAATGATGTAAATGATATGAAGGAAGCAGGGAAAAAAATATTAGAATTAGGTCCTAAATTTGTGTTAATGAAAGGTGGGCATTTAGAAGGAGATGCTGTGGATGTATTAATAGGAAAAGATACATTTGAAATTTATAAACAAGAAAGATTAAATAAGAAAAATACACATGGAACAGGATGTACCTTATCATCAGCAATAACTTCACACTTAGCATTAGGTTATGACATAGCTGAGGCTGTTAAGTTAAGCAAAGAGTATATAACAGAAGCAATAGCACATAGCTTTGATATTGGTAAAGGGATTGGACCTGTTAATCATTTTTATAAATTTGAGGATTAAACAAGGAGAATAAGTAATGTTTGAATTAATAAATAAAGTTAAAGAAATAAATCCTTTAGTATTACATTATACAAATGAAGTTACTATAAATGATTGTGCAAATATAACACTTGCATTAGGGGCAAGTCCTTTAATGAGTTATTCTGATGAAGAGGTTGAAGAAATAGTTAGTGTTGCTAGTTCAGTAGTAATTAATATTGGTACTATGAATTCAAGTAGATTAGAGTTATTTGTTAAAGCTGGAAAGGCAGCTAATAAATTTAATAAGCCTGTTGTATTGGATCCAGTAGGTGTTTTTGCAACTAAAACAAGAATAAATTTTGTAAATAAACTTTTAAATGAAATAAAGTTTGATGTTATAAAAGGCAATGTTGCAGAAATAAAGTTCATTGGAGGATTGGATGTAAGAGGACAAGGCGTAGATTCATTTGATGATGGAGAAGATATTTCAGAAGTTATTAAAAAAGTAGCTAAAAAACTAGAGTGTATAGTTGTTGCTACTGGAAAAGTAGATTTTATTAGTGATGGCAATGATGTTATAAAAATATTTAATGGAACTCCAAAATTAAAAAGTGTTACAGGAACTGGCTGCATGACTGGAAGCTTAATAGGAAGCTATTTAGGTACTTATGATAAATTAGTAAGTTTAGGACAAACTGATAATTTAAAAAAAATAGAAGCAGTTGCTATGGGAATACTTACAATGGGATTAAGTGGGGAATTAGCTGATAAGAATGACATAGCAATTGGAAGCTTTAGAGAAGAACTTATGAATAATGTTTATAAAATGAATAGTAAGAAATTAAAGGAGTATGGAAGGTGTGAATAATATGAAATTTTCAGAAGTTTTATTTAGTGAAGTAAAGGAAATTTGGGATGGATATTTAGAGCATCCATTTGTTAAAGCAATAGGAGAAGGAAGTTTAGATAAAGAAAAATTTAAGAATTATTTAATTCAAGATTATTTATATTTAAAGGATTATGCTAAGGTTTTTGCTATGGGGTTAGTTAAAGCATCAACTATGGATGAAATGAAGTTTTATCATGAATCTATAAAAGGTATATTAGATGATGAAACTGCAGTTCATGTTAATTATTTGAAGGGATTTGGATTAAGTACAGAAGAGGTGGAGGAATATAAAAGTGAATTAACAACTGAAAGTTATACAAATTACATGATTGGAATTGCATTAAAAGGTGATTTAAAGGATATTGCAATGACTATAATGCCATGTACTTGGAGCTATTATTATATTGGAAAGCACTTATATGAAACATATAAGGAAAACTTAAAAGATAATTTTTATACTCCATGGATAGAAGGATACGCATCAAATGAGTTTAGAGAATATACACAAGAGTGGATTGATTATATAGATGATATATGTAATGACATATCAGAAGTAAAAAAGGAAAGGTTAAAGGACATATTTATAAAATCTAGTCTTTATGAAATGGAGTTTTGGAATATGGCAAATAAATAAACTAAATTCCCATTTTTAGGTTAGGTATTACAATTATCAACTATCGTATATAAAATTTAATTTAAGATGAGGTAATTAATATGGTTGTTTTTATAGCGATAATATCAGTAATATTATTTATATTTTATTTTAGGGATTTAAAAAAAAAGCCTATAACAACAAAGAAAATGGTAATAATTGCAATGATGAGTGGATTATCATTTATGCTTAGTTTAATTCAGTTTATAAAATATCCTCAAGGTGGAGGTATAACGTTATTTTCTATGTTACCAATAATGATACTTTCAATATTATATGGTAGAACAGCAGGTATAACAGGTGGATTAATATGGGGCTTTTTATCATTATTAAATGGAGCATATGTAATACATCCAGTTCAATTTTTCTTGGATTGTCTATTTGGTCCAATGGCTTTAGGGTTTACATGTATTTTTGGTAGTGAGAAGAAATACAAAATAATTTTAGGTGCATTATTTGCAGTTACTTTAAGTGTTTTTTCTTATTTTGTTTCAGGTGTAGTATTTTTTGCGGAATTTGCACCGGAGGGAATGAATACATATCTTTATTCATTCTTATATAATTTTACTAGTGCTGGAGTTGAAGGTATTTTATGTATAATACTTTTATCTATAATTCCTTTAGGGAGATTTAAAAAACTAGTTAACGTTAAAGATATTGCAAGCATAAATATTAGAAAAAGGTGATAAAAATGAAAGATTTAAAGCTTTATTTAGTAACAGATTCAGATATTTTAAAAGGAAGAGATTTTTATAATTGTATTGAAGAAGCATTAAAAGGTGGAGTTACAATGCTTCAATTAAGAGAAAAAGATGCTAGTGGAAAAGATTTTTTAGAAAAAGCAATGAAGCTTAGAAGTTTAACTAAAAAATATAATGTTAAATTTATTATTAATGATAGAGTAGATATTGCAATGCTTTGTGATGCTGATGGAGTTCATGTTGGACAAAGCGATATAAGTGCAGACATGGTTAGAAAGCTTATAGGTAAGGAGAAAATAATAGGAGTATCTGCAAGAACAGTAGAAGAAGCAATGAAGGCTAAGGAAGATGGGGCAGATTATCTTGGGGTTGGAGCTATGTTTACAACTACTACAAAATTAGATGCTAAAAGTGTGACAATTGATAAGTTAAAGGAAATTAAAAAAACTGTAGATTTGCCAGTAGTAGCAATTGGAGGATTATCATTAAATAATATTGATGAATTAAAGGAAGCTAATGTTGATGGATATGCTGTTGTTTCAGCAATATTAAAAGCTAATGATATAAAATTAGAATGTGAAAAGTGGACAAGAAAAATAGAAGAATTAAAAAATTAAAAAATTAAAAAATTAAAACTGTAAGGGGTAGGAGAAAATATGGAATTAAGTAAAAATAAAAGTAGGACTAAAAAGTTAGTTATAAGTGGAATATTAATAGCAATTTCAACTATTTTAGGTACATTTTCTATCCCATTATTAGGAGCAAAAGTAGCACCAATACAACATTTAGTAAATGTAATTGCAGCAGTAATCTTAGGACCAGTATATGGAGTTGGATGTGCATTTGTATCATCATTACTTAGAAATATACTAGGAACTGGAAGTTTATTAGCTTTTCCAGGAAGTATGGTTGGAGTTTTTTTATCAGGTTTATTATATAAGAAATTTAAAAAAATAGAAGTTGCAGTGATTGGAGAAGTAATTGGAACAGGAATAATAGGAGCACTACTTGCTTATCCATTAGCAGCATTTGTATTAGGGCGTGAAGTTGCAATGTTTGTTTATATAGTACCTTTTTCATTAAGTTCTTTCATAGGTAGTTTTTTAGCTTATATAATATTGAAGTTAACTACATTAAAGCAATTTTTAATAAATAATTAAGGAAATTAATTTTTTTCTGACTTTTTTGAAAAATGCATAAATGAATAATTTAAAAGGAAATGTGAATAATATTATTCAAAAAATAGAAAATTGAAACTTAATTGGTTATATAAGTAAAATGGTGTATAATATATTTGTAATAAATAAGTGTTTGAGGTGACAAACTATGATATTTAATAAGGGTAAAAAATATGTTTTTAGCAAGGATGTATACTTAGCTAGTGATGAGAGAGTTGAAAAATTAAGTAATGACCAAATTAATAAATATGATGGGAAAGAAGTAAAAGTTGGACATAGTTATTTAGGTTATATAGGTAATTCAAGAATATCTTCTAGCTGGTGCAAAGAAATTAAATAAATATTAAGCAAAAGAGATGGTATGAAAATTTATTGAATAATAAGTTTTTATATCATCTTTTTTTGCAGAATTAATATAAAATTTGGAATATAGATTGTATAATTGAATAATAGGAATAATTAATAATAAATAGAAGTTAAGGGAGGCAGTATTTTGAGAATATTACATACTGGTGACTGGCATCTTGGTAAGAATTTAGAAGGTGCAAGCAGAATGGATGAACAAGAATTATTTTTAAATGATTTTGTAGATATAGTTGAGAAAAATAAAGTTGACTTAGTTATTATTGCAGGTGATGTTTATGATAATAGCAATCCTCCAGCAAGGGCAGAAAAGATGTTTTATGATACATTAAAAAAGCTTTCTAAAAATGGGGAAAGGTTGATTTTGGTTATTGCAGGAAATCATGATAATCCAGAAAGATTAGTTGCAGCAGGACCTCTTGCAATGGAGCATGGAATAATAATGTCTGGGACACCAAAAACAGTAATTCAATGTGGGGAATATGGGCAACATAAGGTTATTAATTCTGGAGAAGGGTTTATTGAAGTAGAAATTAATAATGAAAAAGCAGTGATATTAACTGTATCATATCCAAGTGAAAAAAGGTTAAATGAAGTTCTTTATGGTGAAATGGATAGTGATGAAGATAGGGTAAAGACTTATGGTGAAAGAATAAAGTCATTATTTGATTCTTTAGAGAAGAATTATAGAAGTGATACGATTAATTTAGTTGTTTCGCATTTATTTGCAATGGGAAGTGAAGAAGGGGGATCAGAAAGAAGTATTCAATTAGGGGGAAGCTATATTGTTAATGGGTCATGTTTTCCAAAGGAAGCTCAATATATAGCATTAGGTCATGTGCACAAGCCACAAATAGTACCAGGAACAAATAAAAAAGCAAGATATTCAGGTTCTCCACTTCATTATAATAAAAAGGAAATAAATATTACAAAGAAGTGTTTCATAATTGATGTAAAAGCTAATGAAGAATGTGTTGTTAATGAAATTGAACTTAAGATTTATAAGCCAATAGAAATTTGGAAATGTGAAAGTATAAGTGATGCAATTGATAAATGTGAAGAAAATAAGGATAGGAATTGCTGGGTTTATTTAGAGGTGAAGTGTGATAGGTATATAAGAGAAGATGAAATAAAGAAGATGAAGGGAATTAAAAAGGATATTTTGGAGATAATACCAAAGCTTCAAAGTGATGAGGAAGATGAAAGTGCAGTAACTATTCAAGAAAAGTCTTTTGAAGAAATATTTAGGGAGTTTTATAAAAAGGAAAGAAATATAGAGGCTGATGATGAAGTTGTAAACTTATTATTAAAACTTGTAAGTGAAGAGGGGGATGAAGATGAGGCCAATTAAACTTACAGTAAAGGGATTAAATAGTTTTATTGAAGAGCAAAGTGTTGATTTTGAAAAATTAACTGACAGAGGATTATTTGGTATATTTGGGCCAACTGGAAGTGGTAAGTCAACAATTTTAGATGGTATAACATTAGCTTTGTATGGTGATGTTTCAAGAAAAAGTTCTAATTATATTAATACAAATTGTGAAAAGGCAAATGTTAGTTTTGAATTTCAAATATCCGGTGCAGAAATAAAAAGGTATATTGTAACAAGGGAATTTAAAAGAGATAAAAAGTCAGGAAATCCTGTTTCAGGCAAGTGTAAAATGGTTGACATAACAAATGGAGAAGATGTTTTAGCTGATAAGGTTAAAAGTGTAACTGATAAATGCAAGGAAGTAATAGGGTTAAGCTTAGAGGATTTTACAAGGACAGTTGTTTTGCCTCAAGGGAAGTTTTCAGAGTTCTTAAAATTAGAAGGAAAGCCAAGAAGGGAAATGCTTGAGAGACTTTTTAATTTAGGACAATATGGTGATGAGTTATCAGGAAAGTTATTAAAGGAAATTAGTAAGGAAAAGAATGCAGGAAATATTTTAGCTGGACAGCTTAAGGGATATGAAGATATAAGTGAAGCTAAGAAAATTGAAAAGGAAGAAAGTTTAAAAATAAGTATTGAAAATTTAAAAAATATTAATGATGAGCTTAAGGAAATAGAAAAGGATTTTAAGGAAAAATCAGAACTTTGGAATTTGCAGCTTGAAATAAGTGATTATAAGGAAAAGGAAAGTATACTTGTTGAAAGGGGAAATGAAATAAATTTAATTAGGAAAAAAATTAAATTTGCTGAATCAGCAAATAAGGTTAATCCTTATGTTATTGCTTATGAAGATACTTTAAAAAATATTGATTTAACAGAAAAAGAATTAAGTCAATTAAAAGATAAATGTGAAGAGTTAAAAGAGAAAAAGTTAAGTATTGAATTAAAATGGAATAATATTAAGAAAATTAAGGATGATAAGCTTCCTCAATATAAAATTCAAGAAGAAAAAATAAAGGATGCAATAGAAGATAAAAAAGCATTAAATATTTTAGAAGAAGAAATTAAAAAAATTAATAATAATATAGGCTTATTAAATAAGAAAAAAAAGGAAAATGAAGATAAGTTATTAGATTCTGAAGAGAGATTAAAGAAGGGTAATGCTTTATTAAAAGAAAAAGAAGAATATAGAGACACATTAAATATAAATAGTGAATTAAAGCAGGATGTTTTGCAAGGTGTAGTAATTACAAATGATTATAATAGTTTATTAAAAGTTGTAAGTGATTATAATATAAAAATAAAGAGATTGAAGGATGTAGTAGATAGTTCATTAAAGGAAAAGAAAGTATTAGATATTGAACTTAATGATAAGGAAAATTTATTGAAAAGTAATGAAAAAGCCTTAGAAGAATTGAATAAAAATTGTCCTGGAAATCAAGAAGAATTATTTAATTTGCAACAAAAGCATTTAGAGTTAACAAGAAAACTGGATATATTTAATAAATCTAAGGAAGATATAAATAAAAATAAAAACTTAATAAATGAGCTGGAAAGGGAAGTTGAAGTTAAAAAGAAAGAATTTGAGCTTTTAGAAAATGAAATAAAGAAAATAAGCAGTGATATAATTGAAATAGAAAGAGAAAATTTAGCTTATAAGCTAAGAAGTGAATTAAAGGATGGAGATATTTGTCCTGTTTGTGGTTCTGCTCAGCATCATAAGGAGAATATTAAGCATATAGAATTTAAGGAAAGTATCAAGTTTGAAGAAGAAAAATCATTAAAGGAAAAATGTGCAAGTGATTTAGATAGTATTATAAAATCTATGGAAGCTAAAATTAAGGTAGCAAAAGAAAAAATAGAAGAAGAAAAAGTTGTAATAAAACATTTGGGGGAAGATTTTAATGAAGATTTGGTAAAGACTTCGCAAGTTAAAATTAGTGAATTAAAAGCAAGGCTTGATGATTATAATGTTAAAAAAGAAGAATTAGAAAAAATAATAAAATTATTAAGTGATGAATTTAATATATTAAAGCTTAAGTTTACCAAATTAGAAGCTAAAATAAGCAGTGATGAAAAAACATTAATGCAATTAAAAGAAGAATTTAATGATAATGAAGCTAAATTTAAGGAAATTGAAAATGAATTGAATTTACTTAAAGAAAAAACTAAAGTTGAGGATTTTATAACTAAAAATGAAGAAATAAATAAAATTGAAAAAGAAAAAGAAGATATAGAAAAAGTTATTAAAAGTTATAGAAATAGATTAGAAGAATTAAATAATAATAGAGATGAAGCAATAAAAATTTTAAATGAAACTTCAAATGAATTAGGTAAATTTAATACTGCTTTAGAGGAAAAAGCTAAAGTTAGAGAAGAAAGCTTAGTTAAGATAAGAAGCAAAGTTGAAGATGTAAATAATATTGAAGAGATATTAAAAAATATTCAAAATGAAATAAAATCAATTGAAGAAAATTATATTTTAATAGAAAAGCAAAAGGAAAAAGCTGATAAGGATTATGAAGAATGTAATTTAAAAGTAAATGGTATAACAGGAAAATGTACAGAGCTTTATAAGCGAAAAGTTAATGAAAAAGAAAAGTTATATGAGGTATTACAAGAAGAAAACTTTTTAAATATAAATGAAGTTAAAGAAAATGTCTTAAATAAAAATAAAATAGAAGAATTAAAATTAGAAGTTGATAATTATAATAATGATTTGGCTAAAATTAAAGGTGCAATAGAAAGTGTTTCTCAAAAAATTAATAATAGAAAATTAGCTAAAGAGGAATGGACTGAAATACAAAATAAGAAAGAAGAAAAGGAAAGCCAAGTTAAGGAATTAGAAGAAGTAAAAATTAAGCTTCAAGAAGAGGTTAAGTTAATAAAAGAAAAATTATTAGAACAAATGGATTTACTAAAGGAAAAGGAAAAGTTAGATCATAAGTTAGCATTGTTAAATGATTTGGATAAATTGTTTAAGGGTAAAAAGTTTGTTGAATTTGTTGCTGCTACAAGATTGAAATATGTTTCTTTAGAAGCAAGTAGAAAATTAAAGGAAGTAACTAATGGAAATTATGGATTAGAAGTTGATGAAGATGGAAAATTTATTATTAGGGATTATAAAAATGGTGGAGCAGGAAGGGATGCATCTACTTTATCTGGAGGAGAAACGTTCTTAGCATCACTTGCATTAGCACTTGCTTTATCAGCAGAAATTCAGCTTAAGGGGACAGCACCACTTGAGTTATTTTTCTTAGATGAAGGGTTTGGAACTTTAGATGACAATCTTTTAGAAGTTGTTATGAGCTCTCTTGAAAGAATTCATAATGATAAATTAAAAGTTGGTATTATAAGTCATGTTGAAAGTATTAAAAATAGGGTGCCAGTTAAATTATTGGTAACTCCTGCTCAAGCTGGAATGGGTGGAAGTAAGGTTAAGATAGAAAGAAGTTAATATTATAACAATAAGGAGCTGAACATTTCAGCTCCTATTGTTATGTTATAGAAGAATGTTGTTAAGATAGAAGATAGTTGTTTGGTATTAGAGTATTAGCATCTGTTATATCAAAATGTTGTTGATAGAAAGCTTGGACAAAATAGGACAATAAATAAGTTTTGTAATATGACTTTATGATATGTTATAGAACAATGTTGTTAGTATATGTTATAGAACAATGTTGTTAGTATAGGAAAGTATTAGTTTTTAATATGTGAAAATTCACGATAATTATGATAGAATTGACATTATGATAAGTAATTAAACAAACATTAGGAGGAAGGAAATTTTGTTAATCAAAGGCATAAAATATTCATTTTATATGATTTTTGCTAGATTAAAAGGATTGAAGTATGAACATATAAAAAAAACTAAAGGTATAGAAGAAGCAACAGAATATGCAGCTAAGAGTATATATTTATGGTCAAAGTTCACTATAAATATAATAGGGATGAATATTAAAGTTGTTGGGAAGGAAAATATACCCAAGGATGCTTGTGTATTTGTAGGAAATCATACAAGTATATTAGATATTCCAGTTATATTTTATTCAGCAGATAGGCATATAGGATTTATATCTAAAAAGGAAGTCTTAAAAGTGCCTGTTTTAAGCTATTGGTTAGAAAGAGGTAAATGTATTGCATTAGATAGGCAAAACCCTAGAGATGGAGTAAGAATGATAAATGAGGGGGTTAAAAATTTAAAAGAAGGATATTCAATGATGATTTTTCCAGAGGGAACTAGAAGTTTGGATGGGAAAACATTACCTTTTAAAAAGGGAAGTATGAAGCTTGCAATAAAAGCAAAGGCTCCTATAGTACCCGTTACTATAGATTCTTCATTTACTTCATTTGAAAAAAATAATAAGTTTAAGCCTTCAACAGTTATTGTAACTTTCCATAAGGCTATAGAAACTGCAAATATAACAAAGGATGAAGAAAAAGATTTAGCTGAAAATGTGAGAAATATAATAATAAGCTCCCTAAGAGATGAATATAAAAATTAATTTTATCATTAAGCATAGTAAGGAGAAATTAAAATAATGTTAGATAAAATAAAAGAGTTATTTACTGGAAATGAAATTATAAGTGGAAATTTTGGAATTGAAAGAGAAGCTTTAAGAGTTGATGAAAGTGGGAATTTAGTAACAACAGATCATCCAGAGATATTTGGAGATAAATCTGAAAATCCATATATAACAACAGATTTTTCAGAAAGTCAGGTTGAAGTTATAACACCAGCATTTAAAAAGTCTGAAGAAGCATATAAGTTTACAAGAGTACTTTATGATATTGTTGCAACAGAAATAGGAGATGAATATCTTTGGGTAGAATCAATGCCATGTATTATTCCAGAGGATGATAAGATACCAGTTGCAAAGTTTAAAAATGCTAGCAAGGAAGCTCAGGAATATAGAGAAAAATTATTAAAGAAATATGGAGGTAAAAAACAATTAATTTCAGGAATTCATTATAATTTTTCTTTTGATGAAGATATAATAAAGAAATTATATGAAAATAGTGATAAGAATGATTCATATAAAATTTTTAAAAATAGCATTTATTTAAAGGTAGCAAGAAATTATTTAAGATATAGATGGATTATAGTATATCTTTTAGGAGCTGCACCAATTGTTCATGAAAGTTTTATCACTGAAAATAAATGTCCATTAATGAAGTTAACTAAAAATGGTTATAGCAGTAATGGAGCTATTTCACATAGAAATGGAAAATGTGGGTATAAAAATAAAGTAGATTTATTTCCAAATTATAAAACTGTAGAAGATTATATTGGTAGTATTAATGGTTATTTAAAAGATGAAATTATTGAAAGTCATAAGGAAGTTTATAGTCATGTAAGATTAAAACCTAGTGATACAAATAATTTTATGGAATCTTTAATTAATGATGGAATTAAGTATTTAGAATATAGAACAATTGATATTAATCCATTTGAAAAGGGTGGAATAAGCTTAGAAGATTTAAAATTCTTGGAAATATTTAATGTATATTTATTATTGAAAGAAGAAAGTACTTTTGAAAAGTGGCAAGAAGAAGCATTAGAAAACCAGCAGTTAGTTGCAGTTTCAGGACTTAATGATATTGAATTAAGTAAGGATGGAAAAGCAATTGATAAGGTTGAATATGGATTAGAAATATTAAATGAAATAAAGGCAATTAATAATGAGCTTAATTTAAATTATGAAGATGTTATAAATAGAATGATAGATAAGTTTAATGATAGCAAATTAACTTATGCTTATAAGGTTTCAGAATTAATAAGAGAAAATGGATATGTTGATACATTTTTAAATTTAGCAAAAAAATATAAGAAAGAAGCATATAATAATAGATTTAAATTAGAGGGGTATGAAGATTTAGAATTATCTACTCAAATTTTAATGAAGGAATCTATTAAAAGAGGTATTACTGTAAATTTAGTAGATAGAAGTGAGAATTTTATATCCTTAAAGAAAAATGAAAAAATTGAGTATGTAAAACAAGCTACTAAAACATCAAAAGATACTTATGTTTCTGTATTAATAATGGAAAATAAAACTGTAACTAAAAAAGTGTTAGCACAAAAAGGTGTTAAGGTTCCAGAAGGTGATGAATTTAATAGTATTGAAGAGGCAAAGTTAAAAGCGGGAAATTATATAAATAAGCCAGTTGTTATAAAGCCTAAGAGTACTAATTTTGGAATTGGAATTAATATTTTTCCTAATGGTGCAAACTTAGAAGATATAATTCATGCCTTTGAAATTGCTTTTAAAAATGATAATACTGTTTTAATTGAAGAATTTATAAAGGGAAAAGAATATAGATTTTTAGTTATTGATGATGAAGTTGTAGGAATACTTCATAGAGTTCCTGCTAATGTTATTGGTGATGGTGAAAAGACTATAAGTGAACTTGTAGAAATTAAAAATCAAGATTCATTAAGAGGAAAGGGATATGTAACACCTTTAGAAAAAATAAGATTAGAAGAAAATGCAGCCTTATTCTTAAAGCAACAAGGAAAGGATTTTAATTATATACCTAAAAAAGATGAAATAGTGTATTTAAGGGAAAATTCTAATATAAGTACAGGTGGAGATAGTGTGGATTATACAGATGATATTCCACAAAAGTTTAAGGAAATTGCAGTTAATGCAGCAAGGGCAGCAGGAGCAAAGATTTGTGGTGTTGATATGATGCTTGAAGATTATAGTGATGAAAATACTAATTATGCAATAATAGAATTAAACTTTAATCCAGCAATTCACATTCACTCTTATCCTTATAAAGGTAAAGAAAGAAATATAGCAAAACATGTTTTAAAACTTTTAGAACTTATATAAACTTCAATTTAAACTACTTAAATTTATAGAAAGGTATTTTACTTTTTATATTTGTATAAGTGAATATTGTAATTTAGTATAGGGAAAGTAAATACTTTTCCTATACTAATATAATTTATAATTATTTTGTAAGGCTTTTTAAATCTTCAATAAATTTTAAAACAAATTCTTCTTGTGTTGCCCATGAAGTTACAAGTCTAATAGATGAATTATTTTCATCAATTTTTGACCATACATAAAATAAATATTTTTCTTGAAGTTTTTCAATTATTTCATTAGGAAGAATAGGGAAAATTTGATTTGTTGGAGAATGAGTTAAAAATTTATATCCCATTGAAGTAATTTCATTTCTAAGTAAGATAGCCATATTATTTGCATGTTTTGCAAGATCAAAATAAAGGTTATCTTTAAATAGTTCAAAAAATTGTATTCCTAAAATTCTTCCTTTAGCTAAAAGTGCACCTCTTTGCTTTATATTAAATCTAAAGTTTTCTTTTAATGAATCATTACAAATAACTAATGCTTCACCTAATAAAGCACCATTTTTTGTACCACCAATATAAAATGCATCAGTTAAGTTTCCATAGTCTGAAAGTTCTATATCATTTTCATCAGAGCATAATGCTGACCCAAGTCTTGCGCCATCAACAAATAAAAGCAATTTGTTTTCTTTACAGAAGTTGCTTAATTGTTCAAGTTCACTTTTATTATAAATAGAACCAATTTCTGTAGGATTAGATATATAAACTAATTTAGGCTTTACCATATGTTCATCAGTATGAATATCAAGCACAGATTGAATATGTTCAGGATTAAGTTTTCCATCATTTACTTCAACAGAAATTACTTTATGACCTGTTGCTTCAATAGCACCTGTTTCGTGAACTAAAATATGCCCAGTATCTGCAGCAATTGCAGCTTCATAAGGCTTTAAAAAAGAAGATAGTGAAACAAGGTTAGTTGCAGTACCTCCAACAAAAAAATGAATATCTATATTATCATTTTTAATTTTTTCTTTTAATAATTCAATGGCATTAGCTGTATATTTATCATATCCATATCCTTCGCTTTGCTCAAGATTAGATTCTACTAAAGCATTTAAGATTTTATGATGAGCTCCTTCGCTATAATCATTTTTAAAACTATACATATATTTTACCTCCTATTAATTTCAAATAATAACTTTTCTGTTTTTTATTGATTTATGTATAAAATAGCATTTATTATAAAAATATAAAAATAAAGAAAGAAATTATTTTATTCGATATATCGAATTTTAGTATTGTATATCGAATTATATATGGTTTGTAATATAATTTCAAGTATTTATAAAATTATTTATTTAAGAAAGAGATTAGTTTTATGAAAAATATTAATACGAATATAGGAAAAAATTTAAAAAGGATAAGAAAATTAAGAGGCTTAACTATAGATGCGTTAGCTACTAGTTCAGGTGTAAGTAAGAGTATGATAAGTGAAATAGAAAGAGGAATTAGAAATCCATCAATAACTATAATTTGGAGTCTTGCAAATGCTTTAAAAACACCATTAAATTATTTTTTAAAGGAAGATAGTTCAAATTCTCCAATGATATATAAGATGGGGACTAATCCAAGTGTAGAAGGAAATGGATATTCATTTCACCCTTTAATGAATTTTGATGAAGATAAAAAATTTGAAATATATTTTAATGAATATATGCCTAATTCTGAAACAGAAGATTCTTTTCATTATGAGGGGGTAGAAGAATATCTTTTAGTAACATCAGGAACTTTAGTGTTAAGTTTAGAAGAAAAGAAATATATAGTTAATGAAGGGGAAGTAATTCATTTTATAGCAGATAAGCCACATCATTATTGTAATGAGACAGAAAATGTAGCTAAGGCTTTTATATTGATGTTTTATACTAAATAGATAAAATTTAAGATTAAACTATTTATTTTTTCATATAATGTATTTTAATTGTAATGTGGAAATAAAAATATTGTTTAAATTTATAATGTGAAAGCTGAAATGTACTTATTTATCCTAAAATAAAATAAAGGAAAAAGTTATTTTTCTTTAAGATTTATTAAAAATTTAATATAAGTTTTAAGACTCAAAATGGCTATTATCGAAATATGATGATGGCTTATTTGCAGTTATTTTTTAGATTTGCACTTTGGAGAAATATAAATTTAGTTGAAAAAAAGTGGCAAATTCGATATAATGACTTATAACATGAAATAAATTAAATGAATATAGTTAGTAGTTTTTAAATGTATTTATTTAATTTATTTTATAATTAGGACGTGGAAATTATATTTAAGTACATCTTAGCAACATTAAACAAGTAATAAATTAACATAGTCAGATGTTAAGCTTTGTAAATGCAATGTTAAGGAAATAGCTTTTAAAGTATTTTTGTTAATTAAGTGAATTTGACGTATTAATTTATAAAAAAATATCAATATAAAGAAAAGTTGATTAAAAAACAGCTTTTATTTTTGTGTAAATAATTACAGTAAATATAGATAAAATATGGAGGATTTAGATGGAAAGCAAGAAGAAGATAAAGGTCATACCATTAGGTGGACTTGGGGAAGTTGGTAAAAATATAACAGTAATAGAATATGGTGATGAGATAATTGTAATAGATTGTGGAATGACTTTTCCTGACACAGAAATGTATGGGATAGATATAGTAATTCCTGATGTAAGTTATTTAGTTGAAAACATTGATAGAGTAAAAGGATTTTTTATAACACATGGACATGAGGACCATATAGGGGCAATACCATATATTTTAAAGCAAGTTAATGTTCCTATATTTGCAACTCAATTAACAGCAGGATTAATTGAAAGTAAATTAGAAGAACATAAAATGCTTGATAAGGTAAGTATAAATATTGTCAAGCAAGAAGATATAATAAAATTAGATAAATTAAAGGTAGAATTTATAAGGACTAACCATAGTATAGCCGACAGTTGTGCATTAGCAATTCATACACCTATTGGAATAGTTGTTCATACTGGAGATTTTAAGGTGGATTTTACTCCAGTTGATGGAAAGGTAATAGATTTACAAAGATTTGCTAAGCTTGGTAAGCAGGGTGTTTTATTACTTATGGCAGATAGTACTAATGCTTGTCATCCAGGATATACTATGTCAGAAAAAAGTGTTGGAGAAAAATTAGATAATTTATTTTCTAAAGGCAAGGGAAGGATAATAGTTGCTACATTTGCATCAAATATTCATAGATTACAACAAATAATTAATTCATCAATTAAATATGGTAGAAAAATTGCTTTTAGTGGAAGAAGTATGGAGAAAATTTCAGAAGTTGCAGGTAAACTTGGTTATTTAGATATGCCAGAAGGATTATTAATTGATTTAAAAGATTTAAGGCTTTATAACAATAATCAAATAACAATTGTAACTACGGGAAGTCAAGGAGAGCCAATGTCTGCTCTTACTAGAATTGCATCATCTACTCATAAGAGTATACAAATTGAAAAAGATGATATGATAATTATTTCTGCAAGTCCAATACCGGGTAATGAAAAGGCTGTATCAAAAGTTATAAATGAATTAACTCATAAGGGAGCAGAAGTTATTTATAAGTCAATTGAGGAAATACATGTTTCAGGTCATGCTTGTGAGCAAGAATTGAAGCTTATACATTCTATGTTAAAACCAAAATATTTTGTTCCAGTTCATGGTGAATATAAGCATTTAAGAAAGCATATTTTAATAGCTGAAGAAGTAGGATTAGAAAAAGGAAAATCATTTATATTAGAAAATGGTGATGTTTTAAGTTTAAATAGAAAATCGGCAGCTATTATTAATAAAGTTCAATCGGGCAATGTATTAGTAGATGGTAGTGGAATTGGTGATGTTGGAAATATAGTATTAAAAGATAGAAGGAATTTATCTAAAGATGGTATAATAAATGTTATTGTTGCAATTGAAAGAGAAAGTCATACAATTGTTGGTGGACCTGATATAATAACTAGAGGGTTTGTATATGTCAGAGAATCAGAAGCATTAGTGAATGAAATAAAAGAAATTTCATATGAAAGTATACAAAAATCTATAGATAATAATATATTTAAGTGGTCTGAAATAAAAAATAATATAAGAAATGATATAGGTTCATTTATATATAGCAAAACAAAAAGAAAGCCTATAATAGTACCAATAATAATGGAAGTTTAATAAAATGGGGATGTGGCATTAAGAATAAATACTACAATATATTGTATTAATTTTTATTTTTTTAAATAATATATTGTGTATAAAATTTTTAGTGCGACATCCCATTTTTTATGAGAAATAAGTTTAATAAAGTAAAAAATGAATTAAGAAAAGTGTAAGAAAGATTTTCATATTTTAGCAGAAATTTTAATTTTGCTATTATTTTTACTAAGCTTATAAGTGAAAATATTTCCTATTATTTTAACAGGTTTATAATTAGCAAAGGTTGTTAAGTATAAAAGGTCTTTAAATTTATCAATATACATATTTTCATCAAAAGCAATTTGTTCTATATTTCCAGATAAAATTTGTTTTGCAATAAAACATCCATTTTCATAAATAACTTGTGAAGTTTTTTTATAAGTAAAACTATTTTCTTGATAAATTATTACATCACCTTCATAAATTTCACGATTTGAAGAATCATAAATTCCAGTAGGCATTAATAATTGACAATCATTAAAAGAAATAGTTTCTTCTTCATCCTTATTATAATAATAAACTTGCTTTTCTATATAATCAATCCTAGTAACTTTAAAGCACTTTTTTGAAATTTTATTATATATTTTAAATTTAAGCTCATCATGCATAAAAAACACTCCAATCCATATATATTATTAAAAATACTATAAACTATATTATATTATAACAAATTGGAAAATATTTGAAAATATTTTTTTAGAAAATTACATAACAAATTTGTTAAATTCATAAATATAAGTTATGAAAGTAATAAACTTATAGGTTGGTGAGGGCAAATTATTAATATTGATAAAATTAAAAAAGATGATGGAAAGTACTATATAATAAAATTTAGAATAAGTCACAATTTTGATTTGGGAAAAATGTATATAGGAGATGACAAAGTTTTATATTTGTTTAATAAAGAATATGAAAAATTTGCATTAAATGCATTAAAGCAAATAGGTAGCTTAAAATATGCAAATGAAGATATGAAAAAAGAATTTAATAGATATTTTCCTAAACTAGAGACAAGCTTTAAAACAACTATTGGACAAGTAGGGATTGTTTTTAAAAAAGAGGAAGATTTAATTTTATTAAGAGATTTATTATCTTATTGTAATGGTAAGTTATCTGTTAATACAGCAAGTTGGTTATTAAGTAGTTTATATAATATAATATGTTTTTTGCATTATAATGGTTTAACTCATAACGGAATTACAATAGATAGTTATTTTGTTTCAACAAAACATAGATATGGTGCGCTAATTGGAGGTTGGTGGTATTCAGCTAAGGAGGGAAAAGAGCTTATTGGAGTGCCTAATAAAATTAAAGGATTACTTCCTTATGAAATGAAAAGGAACAAAAAATCAAATTCTATTTTAGATTTAGAATCTATAAGGCTTTTAGGCAGGTGTATACTTGGTGATAAAAATGGTAATTTATTATCGGTGGGTGGTAATGTTCCAAACACTCTTAATTTATGGTTAAAAGCTAATGCAGGTAATAATCCATTTGAAGAATATAGTATATGGTCTAATATTATGAATTGTATAGGAGAAAGAAAATTTATTAAAAAATCTATAAATAAAGATGAATTATATAAAAAGATAGGTGGAAAATAAATTTAAATTAGTAAGTGATAATTTTTAAATTTATTTCATGAAAAATGACTAATGAAAATTTAATTTTCAATTATGTTTTATAGAAAAGAAATAAGAAAATAATAATTTTGAAATGAATTATATGATATAATTGGGTTATAATTTAAATAAGAATAGCTAAAGCTAAAATGGAGGATTTATATATGTCATTTACAAAATTAGATATGAATGATAATTCACAAGTTGAAGGAAGAGCTTGTGTAATTATTTATAATATAGGTGGTAAGGAACTTAAATCAATTAAAGGATATGCTTCGCTTTTAGGGGTTAGAGATCAAATAGTATTATATCCTAAAAATGCAGATACTGTTGTAAAAGATATATTAGAAAATAATATAAATTCAGATTGTTCTAATGGAAGAAAAGAAAGAGCCATAATATTTAATGCATTATCACCAGCAAAAATAAATGTATTTTTAGAAACACTAAGAAAATTAAAAATAAATAATGTTTTGAAAGCTACAGTAACACAAACATCAATTAATTGGACATTAAATGAAGTTGTTGAAAATCTTTCTGCAGAGCATATTGCAATTAGCAAAGGAAATTTTGAAGCTCATAAATAAAATAATTTAGGAATTATAAATTTAAAGAAAATACTTTAAGTTATAATTCCTATTTTTATTATAAAAAAGCATTTTTGATTTATAAAGTAGCATATTTGTTTCATTGTTTGTATGAAAAGTTTTATGTATAATTTCATATATGTGATAACAATTACAAAAGGGGGAGAAGAAATGTATAAGTATGGAAGAGGAATGTGGAAGAGCATTGAAAATGGTAATGAATTATCATGGGTTATAGGAAATGGTATTGGTGGATATGCAAATCATACTGTTGCAGGAGGAGGGGCTCAAGCCTTTCATGGATATTTAGTTGCATCTTTAAATGCACCAGTTAATAGAAAAATGATTTTAACTAGAACTCAAGAAGAAATTATAATTGGAAATAATAAATATGATTTAACTTCTCAACAATATATAGGAACTTCAAAAAATGGGCAAGAATATTTAGAACAATTTATTTTAGATACAGTTCCGGAATATTATTATCAAATAGAAGATGTATCTATGAAAAAGACTATAGCAGTAGAGTATGAGCATAATACAGTAGTAGTATGCTATGAAGTTGAAAATGGAGTGGAGGAAGCAAAATTAAATATAATTCCATTATTTAACTATAGGGAAGCAGGGGAAGTAAGTGAAAAAGCTGATTTAAAGTTTGATGTTAGTGTTAATGAAAATATTTTAACTTTAATACCACAAAAAAATAAGAATTTAAAAATAGAATTTTATACATCAGAAGGTGAATTTTTTGATAGAAGTTTAATTCCTACAAGTATGGCAACTCCAAATTATTTAATAGAAGAAAATCATTTTTATATGATAGACCATAGAACAGGATTTTTAGGAGTGGACAATCATTATACACCTTATGAAGTTAATATTAAATTAAATCCCTTTGAAAAAAAGAAATTTTATGTTAAATGTACAATTGAAGGATTAGATGATAAAAGCGGATTTGAAATAGTAAATGAATATAAAGAAAGAGCTGAAGGTTTAGTTAGAAATGCTAATTTAAATGACGAATTTGCAAATAACTTAGTTAAGGCAGGAGATCACTTTATTGTAAATAGAGAAAGTACAGGATTAAAAACTGTATTAGCAGGACTTCCTTGGTTTACAGATTGGGGAAGGGATACAATGATTGCATTTGAAGGACTTACTTTAGTTACAAAAAGGTTTAATGATGCAAGAGAAATTTTAGAATCCTTTGCAAAATACATTAAAAATGGTTTAGTTCCAAATGTATTTCCAGATGAAAATACTGAGCCTGGATATAACACAGTAGATGCTTCTCTTTGGTATTTTCAAGCAACATATAAATATTTAAAATATACAGGAGGTGAAAGAGATTATAAATTTATTGAAGAAAAAATTTATCCTAAATTAAAAGAAATTTATAAAGCATATTCAACTAAAACAGAATTTTCAATTGGAATGGATAGTGATGGATTGATTTTTGCAGGTGGAGGACTTGATCAAGTAACATGGATGGATGTAAGAGTTGGTGATTATGTTGTTACGCCAAGGCATGGAAAACCAGTTGAAATTAATGCTTTATGGTATAATGCATTAAAAATAATGGAAGAGTTATCAGGAGAATTTGGAGATAATAGCCTTGAATATGAAAATCTTGCTAATAAAGTTAAATCATCATTTAATGAAAGATTTTGGAATGAGGAAAAATCATGTCTTTATGATGTTGTAGATGAAAATGATGATAAAATAAGGCCTAATCAAATTTGGGCAGTATCATTGCCATTTTCAATTTTAGATATTGAAAAAGAAAAGAAAATAGTTAATACAGTTTATAAACATTTATATGCAACTTATGGATTAAGGTCTCTTTCTTTTATGGATAAAGAGTATAAAAGTAAGTATATAGGAAAATTATTTGATAGAGATTGTGCATATCATATGGGAACTACTTGGGGATTTTTAATTGGAGGATTTATAACAGCTTATTGTAAGGTTAATAATTATTCTGATTTAGCAATAAAAAAAGCAAACCATATGTGCAAGGTATTTGAAGATACTATGAATGATGGATGTATTAATGGGATTGCTGAAATATTTGATGGAGATTTTGCATGTACAGGAAGAGGGTGTTATTCACAAGCTTGGAGTGTGGCAGAAGTATTAAGAGCATATTCACAAGATGTATTGCCTTATTTAAATAAATTTCATTGAGTATTTAAAATACACCTTTTAATTTTTTTTGCGTATATTAGTATTATGACAAGTATAGATTAAGGGGGATAAAAATGGCAGACGAATATTATGGACAAAACTATGAATGGATTTATGATCCAGTTTCATATAGATGGTGTAAATGTGTTAGAGATTGTAGGGGAAGAATTATTTGTTATCAAGTAATACCAGGCCCTCCAGGTCCAACAGGGCCAACAGGAGCAACTGGAACTGGTGCTGGAGTAACAGGGCCAACCGGAGTTACAGGAGTAACAGGGGCAACAGGAGTTACAGGTCCAACAGGAGTAACAGGAGTAACTGGGGCAACAGGAGTTACAGGGCCAACCGGAGTTATAGGTCCAACAGGAGTAACTGGGGCAACAGGAGTTACAGGACCAACAGGAGTAACTGGGGCAACTGGAATAACAGGTCCAACAGGACCAACTGGAATAACAGGACCAACAGGAGAATCATGTTGTTGTAAGAGCTCTGCTAATTATGTAATTTCCTTGATTCGTGGTCAAACAGGAATAGCATTAGCAAGTTTTAATACAACAATTAAAGGAAATGTAACACCAACAGGATATACTAGTACTAGCGACTTAGTAACAGTAAATTCAAATAATGCAAATTATACAGTATCTTTATGCAATGTAAAATTTATGACTTATCCAAATGAAATTACAGTTAATCCTACAATAGCTACACCAGATTGTTGTTGTAATAGTGATTTAGCAACTGCATTAACAGCTTATATTGGACGACAAATAGAAGTTAATGTTACTGATAATACAACATCATCATATAGACTTATTGTAAGAAATATATCAAATGGTATATTATTTGGTGAACTTCAAAATACAGTAGAAGGAAATAGAAATATAGCACTTCCTTTGTGTTCTATTTTTTCATTTTTACCAATCAATTAAGTAAAGTAATTAAAAAATAAATTCAGGGGTTGTCGCACTAAAACCTTTATACACAATTTATTGTTTTAAAAAATAAAAATCAACACAATATATTGTAGTATTTATTCTTAATGCAACATCCCCTTTTTACATAAATAGATTTAATTAATATAATTATAAGTATAAAAATAAATGTTAAAATTTATTGGTTATATAGAATAAAATGCTTATTACAAATAATTTTGTAGTGAGCATTTTTTTATATGTGAAATATAATAATATTTAAGAGCAGCTATTTAGGAGTAATATTATATGTTTAAGAGAAGATTAAATCCTGTTATTTTTCTTGATAAGAGAAAATTTAAAGTTCAAGAAGAAAAAAATAAAACAATATATTTATCAAAAGAAATAAAGATTAAAGATTTTAAAAAAATAATAATTTCCTGGAATATAGTAACACCAGTGGATTCATATGTGGATATTGAAGCTAGGGTTTTAGTAAATAATAATTTAAAAGAAAAAATATGGTCAAAATGGTTATCTTGGGGGAGATGGGGAACTAATATTAAAAGAGCATCAAATAGTAGTAATTGTACAGAAGCTAAAATTAATGTAGATACATTAACAATAAATGAAGGTTATATAGGAGAAGCTATTCAAATAAAAATAAGCAGTTATTATGATGATAAGGAATCAAAAGCTGATTTGCAACTTGTGGTAATTACTTATTGTGGAGAAAAAATTAATAATAAAAATGGAAAAGAAAAATTGATTAATAAATTAATAGAAACACCTTGTATTTCTCAAATGAAAAGAGAAGCAGAGATAGCTAATAGGATATGTAGTCCAACTAGTATGACTATGTTATTAAATAGACTTGGAGAAAATTTATTGGTTGAAGATGTTGCATATAAATGTTTTGATTATAAATATAATGAATTTGGAAATTGGTCATATAATGTAGCTTATGCTGGAAGTTTAGGATATAAGGCATATATTCAATTTGGAAATATTGATTTATTAATAAATGAACTTAATAAGGGGTATCCAGTAGAAGTGAGCGTAAAGTATACAAATGATATTAATAATAAATTATATCCATATATAGAAAATGCACCATTAACAACAAGTGGGCATTTAATAGTAGTATGTGGAATGGAATGTACTAAAAATAGCAAATATGTTATAGTTAATGATCCAGCAGCAAAGGAAAATAATGGGGTAAGATTAAAATATAAATTTGATGATTTTATGAAAGCTTGGGCTACATCTAATTATATAATGTATGTAATACACTATAAGGATTAAATAAATATAAAAGAATTTATGGGGCTGTTGCACTAACATTTTTATACACAATATATTGTTTTGAAAAATGAAAATCAACACAATATATTATAGTATTTATTCTTAATGGGACATCCTCATAAGTTTTTCTATAACATGGATAATCTATATCTTGAAATATATTAATTATTTGGATACAATAGTAAGAATATAAGGTGAAAAATGAAAGATTAATTTAAATTTATAAATAGAGGATAAATATGAAAGAAGTATTAGAGAATGTAAATAATTATGTAGTTATTATTGATGAGAATGAAATAATTAAATTTTGTAATGAAAAATTTGCAAAAAAAATAAGTTATAGTAAAGATGAGTTACTTGAATGTAAAATTACTGAAAAGTTATTATATAAAAATCATTTTTTTTACAATATAAAAAATAGTTTTAAAATTTTAAATGAAAGTGATAATATATATAGTTTTAAAAACAAAAATGGTAATATAAATAGTTTCATTGGAAAATTACATAATATTAAATGGAAAAATGAAGAGGCATATATATTAATTCTTAATGATGATGAAGTTAGTTTAACTGATTTTGTAAGAAAAGATTTAAATATAGCATTGCAAAAATATAATAAATTAGAAAAAATTATTTCTATGGTATTAAATTCTAAGAATAATATAGTGGCTATTATTGATACTGAAGGAAATATGATGAAAATAGGAAAAGGATGGACAGCTTGTACTGGATGGAATGAAGAAGATTTTAAAAATATGAAGTGGCCAGAATTATTTCATCCTGATGAAAGAGAAAAAGCTGTTAATTTAGCGAGAAAATGCAAAAAAGGCAATATAGCTAGTACAGGTATTAATAGATGTAAATGTAAAAATGGAGAATATAAAATATTTAATTGGAGTTGTATGTACATAAAGGAACAACAAATTTACATAAGCTCAGCAAGGGATATAACAGAAGAAAAAAGATATGAAAGTGAAAGTAAAAAATATGAAGAAGCATTTCATAAAGAAGTTGTAAAAAATGAATTTTTTTCTAACATGTCTCATGAATTTAAAACACCATTAAATATTATATTTTCTGCATTACAATTAATAGAGCATGGAATTAAAAATAATGACATTAAAGTTTATAATGAATTTAATTTGGAAAGGTATATAACATCAATTAGACAAAATTCATATAGATTATTAAGATTAGTAAATAACATTTTAGATATAAGTAGATTTAATATGGGATACTTTGATTTAAATTTAGAAAATTGTAATATAGTTTATTTAGTTGAAGATATTGTTGCATCTGTAGTTAAATATATTGAAGGAAAAAATATAGATTTAATTTTTGATACTGAATTTGAGGAAATTGTTTTGGCATGTGATTCAGAAAAAATTGAAAGAATAATATTAAATTTAATTTCTAATTCAATAAAATATACAATTAAGGAGCAGACTAGACATGGAAAAATTGAAGTTGATTTATCAGTAAGAAATAATGAGGTTTTAATATCTGTTAAGGATAATGGAATAGGAATATCAAAAGAAGAGATTGAATTGATATTTAATAACTTTAAAAGGGTTGACAATAAATTGAATAGAAAAACTGAAGGTAGTGGTATTGGTTTATCATTAGTGAAAGCTTTAGTTGAAATGCATAAAGGGAAAATATGGGCTGAAAGTGAAGTTGGAAAAGGAACTAAAATTGTTTTTTCAATTCCAATTAAAACCGTAAATAAATATTCAGTATACAATAATGAAATTGTAAAGCTAGAAAGCACTGAAAAATGTAATCTTGAATTTTCTGATATATATGAATTTTAATCTAAAGGTTTGTATAAAAAGGAATTTGGGGATATTGATAAAATAATAAAAAAATATAAACTCTAATTTATGTTGTATATGTATATAGCTTAAATTAAAGTTTATTTTTATTTAACAAAAAAATACATTAAATTGACAAAAGTAATAATAATGATGAATTTAATGATAAAAATAGCAAAATATATAGAAAATTTATTAATTAAAATATATAATTTAATATGTCATAATTTATATTATAATTAGTGGGGGTGTAAAAAAAATAGAATGCAGAAAAAAAAGCTAAAAAAAATAATGATTGCTTCTGGAGTAATTGGTTCTATTTTAAGTGCTAAGGGTGTAACTGTAAATGCTACTACAGTTAATAATGGAATTGCAGTTGCATCTATAAATAAAGGACAAGTAGTTAATGTTACTTCAGCATTAAGAGTTAGAGCGGAAGCTAGTACAAGCTCTTCAGTACTTGGAACTATGAGAAATGGAACTACATTTGATATTGTTTCAAAAAGTGGAAACTGGTATGAAATTAAGTTTAATGGGAAAAATGGATTTATTTATGGAGATTATGTTAAGGAAATTACAAATTCTTCAGCAGTTTCAACTACAGGAAAGGTTGTAAATGTTACTTCTAATCTTAGAGTAAGAAGTGGAGCTTCAACAAGCTCAACAGTATTAGGGTATATAACTAATAATACTTCAGTAAGTATATTAGGAACAGAAGGCCAATGGTATAAAATTAAATATAATAGTGGTTATGGATATGTTCATAAAGACTATATATCAGTTAATGGAAGTTCAAGTAATAATATTTCTGGAGGAAATAAAGAAGATAATGATTTAAGCTCTAGAATTGATGAACCTGTTCAAAATCAAATTAATAAAACTGGATATGTATATAATGTAAGTAGTGGTGGATTGAGAGTTCGTAAAGAAGCTTCAACAAGTTCAACAGTTTTAGGTACTTTATATTCAGGAAATTCAGTTAATATTATAGGGGAAAGTAGAAGTTGGTATAAAATAAGTTATAATTCTTCAACAGCATATGTTCATAAAGATTATATAACTGAAACTAAGCCATCTTCAGGAAATACATCTAATAATGTAGGAAATAGTAACTCTACTTCTAATGGAAATTCATCATCATCTGAAGCAATGAATGAAACAGGAGTAATAGTAAATGTTTCAACTAATCTTAGAGTAAGAAAAGAAGCATCTTCAAGTTCATTTGTATTAGGATATCTTTTAAATAATCAAAGTGTTAATATAATTGGAAAAGAAGGAAATTGGTATAAAATTAAATTTAATGGAGCTACAGGTTACGTAAGTTCAGATTATGTTAAGATAACTAATGGAAACTCTAATAACGAAAGTAGCAATGGAAGCAGTAATGGGAATAATTCTAATATAGAATCAGTTTCTGATTCTTATGAAATTGTTTTAGAAGCAATGAAATCTCAAATAGGTTCACCATATGCTTATGGTGCGGCTGGAGAATTAGTTACTAGAGATTCAATAAATAGTTTAAAAGGAAGATTCCCAAGTTATGCATCACAAGGGAAATATGATTTCTTAGAACAATTTGTAGATAGCGGATTAAGAGCATTTGACTGCTCAGGATTAATGCAATGGGCATTTGCTAAAGTTAATATAAATATAGGTAGAAGTACTTATAATCAAATAAATGCTGGTATTGAAGTTTCTATAAGTGATATTAAGCCAGGAGATTTATTATTTGATAATGCTCTTGGGCATGTTGCTATGTATATAGGAAATGGACAATGGATTGAATCCCCTAATTCAGGAAAAACAGTTAGAATAACTAATGTTCGTTGGGAATCAGTACAAAGAGCAAGAAGAGTACTTTAGGGAGTTACAAGTTTCAACAGTTGCAAGTGGCAAGCTTCAATAGTTGCAAGTGACAAGCTTCAACAGTTTCAAGTGACAAGTGGCAAGCTTCAACAGTTTCAAGTGACAAGTGGCAAGTTTCAAGTTAAGGTGTAAATTCAGTTTATGCCGAATTTAATAAATATATTTTTAGAAATTCCATAAGAAATTTCATCTTTAACTTGTCACTTGTCACTAATTTAACTCCATTAGAAGTTTCATCCTTAACTACTAACTACTAACTCTTAACTACTAACTAATTATTTTGTTTTGTATTAATTCTATCTATATATTCTTTCATTAAATTAGCAGATTCAATAAATTTTCTTTCTTCAACTTTAGATAAATGAATATTTAATACTTTTTCAATACCATTTCTACCAAGAAGTGTAGGCACACTTAAATAAGCATCACTAACTCCATAATAATTATCTAAAAGTGTTGAAACAGTTAAAATACTTTTTTCATCTCTTATAATTGCTTCAGTAATTCTTGTTAATGCAATTGCAACTGAAAAAGCTGTTGCACCTTTTCTTTTTATAACTTCATAAGCACAATTTTTAACATCTTCAGCAATAACATTTTCTGTTCCAATATCCCAAGTTATTGAATTTTGTTCAGAAAAGCTTTTAACTGGAATGTTACCAATCATTAAAGAAGACCATGTAACAAATTCACTATCACCATGTTCACCAAGAACATAACCTTGAACATTTCTACCATCAATACCCAAATATTTACCTAATAAGCTTCTAAGTCTTGCAGTATCTAAAACAGTTCCAGAGCCAATAACTCTTTCTTTTGGGAATCCTGAAAGTTTATACGTCATATAAGCTAATATATCAACAGGGTTAGATACTACCAATAAAATTGAATTAGGACTTAACTTTGCAATTTGGGGTATAAAGCTTTTAAATATTTCATAGTTTTTATCAACTAAATCTAATCTAGTTTCACCAGGCTTTTGTGGTGAACCAGCAGTAATAATTACTATATCTGAATCTTTAGTATCTTCTATACTTCCTAAAGTAACATTACAAGGAGAGCATAATGAACTTCCATGCATTAAATCCATAACTTCGCCTAATGCTTTTTCTTGATTTATATCATTTATTACTATTTCTCTTGCAATTCCTCTTTGTAATAAAGCAAATGCTGTAGTTGCACCAATTGCGCCTGCACCAATTATTGATATTTTACTCATACTTCCACCTCATTTTTATTATATATATTATATAGTATTAGTATTTTTTTAAAATATATTATTAAATTAAATAATAATAATTATTATTTAATAATTATATTTTATAATAATAAAGAGAAAATTTCAAGTAATATATGAATTTAATGGTAAAAATAATAAAGAATTATGCAAAATAAGGATTAAAGTTTGATATAAGTTTAACTTTAGGCCTGTTGGATAATAATGTTCATATGTACATATAATTCATAAATAGTGCTATAATATAGATAATAGCATTATTGGATATATCTACTAAACTTCTATCCAATTATATTATTAGTATAAGTGGTTGCAAAGTTTTAGTATTTATAAAGAAGTTATAATGACTAAAAATATGCTTATTCATAGCATAATTCCATTTATTAATACTAAAATATATGTATATAAAACCAGAAAACCAACTTTATGATATTTTATGAAAATAATTGAAAAATATATAAAATAAGTTATAATAAGTTATATAAAACTATATATTGTAATATAATTTATTGTGAGGGGATTTTATGGTTGGTAAAATATTAATGGTTTGTCTATTTATACTTATTGGTATAATGTTGTCATTAGGTAAATGGTCATTTTTAATATCAGGATTCAATACAATGAGTAAAGAGGAAAAAGAACAGTATGATGTAATGTCTTTATGTAAATTTATGGGAAAAATTATGTTTGTAGTTGCTTTTTCTATAGCATTATTTATTTTAAGTGATATATTGATGATACCAATATTGCTTAATATTGGTGTCGTTATAATAATTAGTTCGGTAATATTTGCAATAATATATGCAAATATAGGAGATAGATTTGAAAAGAAAAAATGAGGCTGTCGCACTAAAACTTTTATACACAATATAGTGTTTTAAAAAATAAAAATTAATACAATATATTATAGTATTTATTCTTAATGCTACATCCCCCTTTATGATATAATGATTAAGTAAACTAAAACTTAAAGACATTTAAAGGAGAAGTAGTATATGGAAAAAGAAATATTAGAAATTTTGAAGGCTATTCAACTAGATATTACTGGGATAAAAGATGAACAACTGAAAGTTAATGAAAAGCTAGATAGAATAGAAAATAAGATTGACATAACTTACGATCAAGTTGCTAGAAGTAGTGAATATATTACAGGGATTAAAAATGATTTATGTTTTGTTGAAGAAGCAACAGCAAAGAATTGGAATGATATTGCAAAGTTAAAAGCAGTAAAATAGAACAATGAAAAAATGGAATTTTATGTATATTGCACGAAATTTCACTTTTTTTATTTTTAGTAGAGAAATTTAAATTCAATTTTGTTATTAAATTAAAAAATGAACGTGGTGCTGGAAGAAAAGAAATTTTTACTGAAAAACAAAAAGCTAGAGTAAAAATGTTAAGATTACAAGATAAAAGTTACAGGGCTATTGCTAAAGATATGAAGTGTAGTGTTGCTACTGTTCATAAAATAATTAACGAACAACAATGTTAATAAATTAATTAACAAACGAAGTGTTATTTAATTAATTTATGAACAAGAATATTAAAATTTTAATGTGGTGAAAAATACAATTTTACATGAAAGTTTACTGGAGCTAAACTTAGAGTAATATTTTCACCCTTTATAAATGGCTTAAAACCGTAAATTTTAAAAAATAAAAATAAAAAAACTGAGTAGAAGAATAATTCTGCGCAGTTTTTTTCTAAATTGAAATAAAGATAGATAGATGGTAAAATCAGAAAATAAGATAAATTATTAAAGGAGTTTAAACATGAAAAAGCTAGCATATATGACAAGTAATATAGGGTTAGTATTAGGAGTCATATGGACTCTAATTTTTGGAAGTATGGCTATATTAATAAATCCACTAAATGCAGATGCATTTTATATGTATAGTTATTTATTAATGATAGTAGTTATAAAGATATATTTAAAAAAGGTTAATATAAATAACATTTTAAACATAGCAGGGTTAATTGTATTGAATATAGGAACAATTATAATTCCATTAACAGTATTATATATATTAATAATAGAAGGAATATTTAGAATTAAATAGAAAATTATGTTATAATAGTATCAAACTATAATATAAACGATTGTATTGTATTATTAATTACATATATTAAAGTATAAGAGGGGAAAAGTTATGTTAAAAGAACTTCAAAAAAAGTATCCAAAATTGATTTACGCACTTATTGGGGTAGCAGTTATTCTGATTATAATTAATGATATATTTATTACAAGCACTTTTAAGTATAAGAAAAAACTTGATATAACTGTTTTTACTTTCAAAGGAGAAAATGAATTAATTTGTATCGATGATGGGATGATTATAATTACTCCAAATAGACATCAAGTATTTGGAGGAAATATTAATTATATTGGATTAAAAGATGAAAACATTAAATTTTATTCTAATAAACTATATTTGAAAGAATCACAAAATGAAAATATCATTATGATTAATTCAGTATCTTTTGAAGGAAATGATAATTACACATCATTAAAAGAAGAGTTAAAGTTAAATGAAAGTGTAGGGGAAATAAGTTCTATAACATTATTTAATAAAGATGACTTAGATAAAATTAAAGACCATTTATTTTTTGAATTTAAATATGAAGGAGCCGATGGTGATATTAAAACATCTGAAATTAAATTAAATGTTAAAGAATATCATTCAAATTTATAATAGTATAGTATTTCACAATCTTAAAGTAATGCTCTAATATGGCAAGTGTTCTTGTTGATAATTCCAAAGAAACCTTTTTCTTATTTTCTTTTTTAGGTTTTATATACTTCACCTCCGCAACTCCTTTCTTTTAGGTATAAATCACATACGTATTCACATATAAAATCACATACCTATTCACAAAGATAATAAAACTATTATTTTTTTATTTTATATGTGATTTGCCCTGTGATTTACTATGTGATTTTAAATCAATTATATATTATAATTATTCCCTAAAATAAGCAATATAAACAATTTAATAAAAAAAAATCACATGTGAATCTTAGTGTGATTTCACATGTGATTTTAATTGAGATTTTAACTTGATTAGCAACTTTTGCACCCCAAAACGGAACCCGTTGCATTAAAATATGATACATCTTATTTTTTTATAATTAGTATATATACTTTGAAAAAGATTTACAAGCCGCCTTAATTGTTGCGTCAGAAGGTTCGACTCCATCATTTGTAATAGCTAATTTATAAAATTCTCTTCCGGCTATTGGATAATTAAAACCTGATAATCCTGTCATTTTATCATAAATTTTATTATTTATATCTGTTAAACTAGAGTTTGTATTAAGGCCATTATTAGTTAAAAATAATTTTTTTCTAGAGCTATTAGTAACATTTTTAAAATAATTACTTAACAGAACATTAAATCTATCTGTATATAATGGGGTAACAAATGCATAAGCATCTATATCGGCATAAATATCGGGTAAAGATATGCTACTATTTTTACCTATTACATTATTATCAGCAATGTACTCTTCTGTCTTATCTTTCATATCACCTAGTTTTAAATCGGTAATATCAGCCATTCCAGTAGCTAAGTCTCCTCCCCAACCAAACCAATGTGATGGAATAGCTGGATTTAAAATTCCAACATTTTTATGAAGAAGATAAAGCAGTTGGGCTTTATAACCTAATAATGTAGCTGCTAAATGAGATAAATCTACATATTCATTATTAATAACACAAAGATCACGATTATCTTTTTGAATATATTTTAACAATTTATTATGAAGAGAACTATGATTTTTTTTGAAATAGTCAACAAAAGGACCAGCTGAGCCAAGTGAAAAATCCAAAAATGCACCAAAATAAGCTAAATGTCTTAAGTAATTTAATACTAATAAGTTGTATTGGGAATTTGATTTATCATAATTAATAATTAGCAAGTCTAGCTCTTTCCTCTAAGCTTAAATAAGTATCATTAGTTCTAGAATATTTTATTGATATTCCACTTCCGTTAACTAAAGAACCTAACTTTGTAGCAATGCTAAGAACAATATCTTTTTCTTTCAATCCATTTCCTGAAGCTCCAGAGTCTTTTCTACCATGTCCAGCATCAATGAAAGAAGATGCTATGAAAAATGGACAACTTAAACCAGCTTATAATGTGCAGCATGGGGTAGATGCTAAATATATTACGTGGTTTACGGTATAACATTTACTGGTGTTTTATCAACTTTAGAAGGTAGATGCTGAATATATTACGTGGCTTACTGTTGGGCCTGAGCCAACAGACACAACTACATTGATACCATTTCTTAAAAGTATGGAAGAAAATTTAAACTTAGTATGTTATAATCAATAGTAATTAACATAGAAATAAGGCTAGATTAAAAGTAGCTAAATTACACGAAAAAATAACAAATCAGTGTAAAGATTTTTTACATAAATTATCTACTAAGCTAATAAGAGAAAATCAATCAATAAATATAGAAGATTTGAGAGTAAAAATATGCTTAAAAATAACAAATTATTAGAAGTAATTAGTGAAGTTAGTTGGTATGAATTTAGAACAATGTTATAATATGTAATGTAATTGATAAAAGTAATGAAATATTAAAAGAATTTGTCTTTTAATAAAGAAAATATTGAAGTTAAGTTACTTTATAAAATGCTTTACGTCGACTAGAAAGGAGAATTTAATTTGGGAAAAACCATTGATGAAAAAGAATTAGAAATACAAGAAATAAATAAATTAAAAGTTCAGCTTGATTTAGCTAATAATGAAATACAAAAAATTAAAAAAGATATGGAGTTATTAAAAAGAGCTATTAATATAAATAATAAGGATATAAAAGATGCTGATTTAAAGGCTTTAGAAGATAATAAATCTGGGTTAGAATTTGTTATTGAGGATGAAAAAAAAGAAGATGGTATTAAAGATGAAAAAATAAATACTCAAAATAATGAAATAATTGAATTTGAGCTTAATAAGGAAGAGGAGGAAAAAAGTGAAAAGTTAACAGATATTACTATTGAGGAAATAGATAGTGAAATTCAATTAAGTTTAAAGAAAATATCTGGAGAAATTGAAAGAGAATTAGAAAATATAGCTAATGAAATAGTAAAAGAAGATGATGAGAAAGTTGAATTGAAGGATGAAGAGGGGAAAAACCTTAAAAAACAATTAGAAGATAAAAATCAATATATAGAAAATAACTTATTAGAAGATACAGAAAATGATAATTTAAATGAAGAAAATGAATTAAAAATAAATCTGGATGAAGACTTACACAAAAATAAAACAAAAAATTCAAAAGATACAATTGAAAGTGTAGAAGAAATTATTGGACAAATAGAAAGTAAAATGAATGAAGAAGCTAATAAAGAAAGTTTAAGCTTATTAAAAAATATTAAAAATTCATTTATAGAAAATAATAATTATGAATGTATAATAGCTTTAAATAAATTTATGGATAATATAAAACATATAGAAAAGTATTTAACTTCAAAAGATATTATAATGTTAATGTATTTAGGCTATTTTTATGAAAAATTAAATAATTTACTAGAAAAAAGTAAGAAAGTAAATGAGTTTTATATATCAGAAAATGAGGAAAGTAAATTATTAAGATTTATCATATTAGAAAAAGGTTTTCCAATAAATAAAGATGCAAATTCATGTGTTGAAGAAATGTTAAATAATAAAAATTTATTTAATTCTCTAGAAACAATGGTTAAAGGAAATATTATAGAAAGAATTCATAATATTGCTTATAAAAAATTTGATGAAGTGTTTTCAATTAAGGATATAGTTCACGGAGAAGATATTATAAATATTAAGGCTTGGGTTAAGAAAAAAGATAAATTGGGATGGAAACTTGTTGAGGGGTTATACTCTAATGGAACAAATAAGTTGTACATGCTTGAAAGTGCTATTTCTATATTAAACTTAAATTATAATAAAGAAAGAATAGTTTCTAATAATCTAGAAAGTAATGTAAGTGTAAAATCTATAAAAAAAACAGAAGTTAAAGAAGATAATTCAACTGAAAATATAAAATTAGATAACGATCCACTTGTAAAAAATATAGAAATTGAAGAAAATAATAAAAATCAAAGCAATATAAATAATACTTGTAAAATTGATAAAAATAAGATACTTAAAGAAGTTAAAGAAAAAGTCAAAGAAGAAAATATTGGTGATGATGAAAATGATTATGGATGGAGAAATTTAAAAAATAAAATATTTTCTAAATTTAAAAGAAGTGATAAAGAATAATTGTTATGAAAAAGGCATATCATGTTTGGTATGCTTTTTTGTTTACAGTTATTTAACAATAAAGAAATATTAATAACGTTTACAAGTGGTATAATATACTGTATAATACAAATATAAAAAATGTTTAAGGAGGGATAAATTTATAAAATAATTTTAAGATTATATTAATATTACTGTAACAAAATTGACAAATTAATATAGTATAATTTTTATAATAGAGGTGATTTTATATGGAAAATAATATAGAATTTGTGGATTTTTATCACGAAAGAAATTATATAGAGTTAGTTAAAAATTTTATGGGAAAATTAAATAAAGATTTATATATAGTATTGAAATTATTAAGTATAAATGAAGTTTATACAGTTGCAAAGGAATATATATTTGAAACAACAATTAAATTTAAAGATTTATTAAATGATTCAAGAATTGTTAATACATCAAAATTTATAACAGAACTTGCTTATAGTTTTTATACAAAGCATTTTTCAGTTCATGAAATATCAAGTACAAGAAAGTTAGATACTGATACAAGAAATTTTATAATAAATATTTTAAATTATTATGAAGAAAAAGCGTTGATTAGTTAGGAGTTAGAAGTTAGGAGCAAGTGAAAAGTTTCAACAGTTTCAAGTGGCAAGTTTCAACAGTTTCAAGTTACAAGTGGCAAGTTTCAAGTTAAGGTATAAATTCAGCTTATGCTGAATTTAATAAATATATTTTTAGAAATTCCTTAAGGAATTTCATCCTTAACTTGTCACTTATCACTTGTCACTTGTCACTTATCACTATCCTAATGCTACTAACTAACTCTAAAGCTTGCCATGTTATTACGATTATCTCCTAGTTTAACTACAAATTCAGTAAGAGCTTTTGGTAAAGTTAATACTATTTTTGTAGAGCCAGAATCATTTGATTGTAATCCAACAGAATTTTCAAGAGTAAATTTTCTTATTATATAATCATTATTTTCATTTATAAGTGAGCTTCCATCTAAATTGCAAACTTCAATGCCAACAGTGGAATATTGACCATCTTTTGTAGTTTTTGTATTATTTGATAAAGAAGTTGTATATTCAATTATTACATATTCTAAAGAATTATTAGCTAATTGAGGGATTTTTGAAGTTGAAGCATTTTTATTATATTCATTAATTATTTTTTCGGCTTCAGCACCTCTAATTACTTTATTTAATGTTATAGATGCTTCATCATTAGAAATTTTTTCTGATGAATCAACTATATTTTTAGAAACTACAGCAGATTCACTAATGTCTATTATATTATCAGCAAAATCATTTTCATAATCTCTTTTTCTTCCCTTTTGCTCAGAATTACTTTTTTTAGCCGTAGCATTGGCTCTTATAGATTCAGTTGTGTTTGAAGAATAACCTACAGCTAATGTTATTAACATAGCTGATAAACATATTAACCCAATTTTTTTTTGCATAATTATACCTCCGTGTTTATAAAAATTCATATGGTGTTTTAATTATAGTCTTATGGCAAAATAAAGTATATGAATAAACAAGGGTAATTTATTAAGAAAATTAAAGAAATTTAAAGTTAATTTTAATATTTCTAAAAGAAAATTGATATATATAGTAATTTTAGATTTTTTAGTTGTTAGAATTGAAAAAGTGCCTTTGATAACGTTTAACAATAAGAGAAATAGCCATTATTTCATAAATAATCCTTTGATTCCATAAAAAATACCAAAAAGTAAAAATAATGAAATGCTTATGTGAATTATGATAAATAAAATAATAAATTATGGAGTAAAACTTATAGCAAATACTTGAAAATTATAATTAATGTAGTATAGTTTTAAATATATAGATTGATTAAAATAGATGAAAAATTAAAGTATAAAGGAGCTTTAAGATGGGGTTATTTAACATATTTAATAAAAAGAAAAGTGAAGTAGAAAAAATTGAGCATAAGGTTCCAGAACATTATGGAACTACAAGTGAGTTATTAGATGAGGTTGAAAATTTAGCTTTAAGATATTTAATAAATGATAATATGTTAGATACATATAATAAGGAAAAATTAGATATAAAATATATTAATGAAGCAAGAGCAGAGTTAGAAAAAGCAATAAAGGAATTAAATAAATCATTAGAAGAATATTATGATAATGAGTATAGTGCTGTAGGAAATACAAAAGAAAGTAATAAGAACTTTCCATATTCATTAGAAGCTTTAGTAGCAATATTTAATAATTCATTAGATTTATATTCTGATGATGAAAATACATGGGATACTTTAAATTTAGCTTATAATAAGTGTAATCACAAATTAAATAAAGTTAAAGAAGTTTTAAGTGATAATGAAGCAATTCAAGAATTTACAGGACTTAAGCCTATTGAAAAAGAGGAAGTTAAGGAAGAGAAAGTTAAAGAAGATAATGTAAAAACAAAAGGTGAATTTGAAATAGCAACAGAAGATTTAAAAGATGAAGATGATGGAGATTTAATTGTTAATAATGATAAATTAAATATTTATTATGTTAGAATAAGTAGAAATGAAGATGAATCAATAAATTTAAATCTTTGTGTTAAAAATAAATTCAATAAAAATATTATAGTTGAAAGTAAAGATGTTAGTGTTAATGGAATTGATACAAATCCTAAATTTAGTATAAGTGTTTTAGCTGGAGAAAAATCATTTGATAAGATGGTATTTAATACTGATATTGCTGAATTAGTTAATTTAAAATGCACATTTGTTATAAAAGATGAAAATACAAATGAAGTTTTAGAAGAATGTAGCATTGATATATTTAAAGAAGATTAATTTAAAAGCAGCTACATTTAAGTTTGTAGCTGCTTTAACTTTAACATTAGTTAATATTAAAGCCAGTTAATATTAGCTTTTTTTCTTGGAACAGTTCTCTTGTACTTAACATCTGGATAACCAATGACTAAGCAAGAAACTATTTGATTACTATCATTAATTCCAAGTAAATCTAAAATTTCTTTATTATCTTTAGAAGCTATTTGAATAAATCCACTAAAGAAAGTACCAAGTCCTAAGGCATCAGTCATAAGTTCCATATTAGAAGAAGCTAATCCACCATTAAATGCATTAGGTGAAGTAACAAATATTACTGCAGGTGCATTAAAGAACATTCTATCATTTTTTATAGGATCTTCTTTAAAAGCAGCATAAGAGTTAACCCATGCAGTTGCATATCTTTTTAAATATTCAGTTTCAGGTGTTAAGTTGGCTAAGATATATTGTCCTTTTTGATTTAAGCTTTCATAAGTTAATTCTTTAAGTTGTGGTAGTTTGTCTGTAACTACAGTATAAGAAACATCTTGAGCATTAGTTGAAGTTTGAGTAAATCTTCCAGCTTCAATGATTTGTTGAATTTTTTCTTTTTCTACAGGCATATCTTTAAAGTGTCTAACACTTCTTCTAAATTTAATAAAATTTAAAAGAGTTTCTGATTCTACAGTAAATGTTTCTTTATCATAAGGCTTTACTTCAGACATATCATAATCATCAGTTGAAACAGCTTCTACAGGACAGACTGCAATACAATGACTACATTTAATACAGCCTTCATTATTTATATAAGCTTTCCCTTCTTGTAAGGAAATAACACGTACAGGACAATCTTTTATACATTGTTTACATGCAACACATTTTTCTCTATCTACTTTAAACATAAAAAAATATCTCCTTTATTACAATAATATCATTAGTATATTTTGACTTTTATATTCAAAAAAATTATAATTCATTAATGAAAACTATGAATTGATATTGAGATTATAGCATTATTTAAGTAACTAGGTCTAATTAAATATATTCATAAAAGGATAACTAAAAGTTATGGATTAAATTTGAATACAATAAAATTTAATAGGAGATATTAAGATGAACTTACAACAATTAGAATATTTTAAGGTAGTTTCACAAACAAATAATTTTACTACAGCATCAAATATATTATCAATAACTCAACCAGCTTTAAGTAAGGCAATTTCAAAGTTAGAAGAGGAATTAGAGGTAAAATTATTTGAAAGAGAAGGGCGTAATATAAAAATAACTAAGTATGGGGAAACTTTTTTAAAGTATGCAGAATCAGCTTTAAATGATGTTGAAAGAGGAATAGAAAAGATACAAGATATGAAGAAGAATAATGATAATGTAATTTCAATTGTATCGACTTATTGTATTGGTGCAACATATATTCCGTTTTTAATAAGCAATTTTTTAAATAATCATACTGATGTAAAATTTAATTTTAATAATCAAAGTACAGAAAAAATTCTTAGGGACTTAAAAGATGGAAAAGTAAACTTTGGCTTTTTTGATAATATTGAAAAAATTAATGATTATCCAGAAATAGAAAGTGTTTTAGTTAAAAAAGAAGAATATGTATTGATTGTTCCTAAAAATCATCATTTGGCAAATAAGGAAGAAGTTTATTTAAGTGATTTAAAAGATGAATATTTTATTGTACAAAGTAATAAGGAGTGTGAAAGAAGCATTTCTTATTCAGAGCTTATAGGATATACTCCTAAAATATCTGTTGAGCCAGCAGAAGGTGCAATGCTTTCAAGCTTAGTAGCAGCAGGAGCTGGAATTGCAATAATAGTAAATACTCCAATAATAAATATGAATAAAATTTCTACTATTAAAATTAAGGATGAAATTGGATATAAGAAAATTTATATGGGATGGAATAAAAATGTTTATCTTTCAAAAACAATAGAGGAATTCAAAAAATATGTAATTAAAGAGTACAAGAGTTAAATTTAATGTTATTTTAGTATGAAATGAAGTGTATTAAAATTATTTAATATAATTAAAATAAAAAAATATAACTGAAGATTTAAATTTCAGTTATATTTTTTTGCAATTTTAACGTTTATGCCCATTTCCAGCACCAGTTTTTCTTTTTATTTCATGAAGATTAAGCTTTCTGTCATTATTATGGAATATGGCATGAATAACATGGCTTTTATGTATGTTATCTTCAGAAATATCTTCATTAATAGTATTTGTATTTATAGCATGTTTATACCCATTACCAGCGCCCGTTTGCGCTTTAATTTTATGAAGATTTGCTCTACCTTTAATTTTAGTTACAACATCATAAATTTTTTGACTTTTATGTGAAGTTAAATAATTATTATGTGATGATGATTTAGTTTCTTGAAGAGTAGTTGAAACATGTTTATGGCCACTACCAGCGCCAGTTTTAGCTTTTATTTCATGTAAGTTTAAGTCAGTACCATGTTCATTTATAACTTCATTTATTTTGTGACTTTTATGTATAGTAGCATTATAGCTTGATAATTCTTCAGAAGCTTCTATATTACTTTTATATCCATTTCCAGCACCAGTTTTGTTTTTTATTTCATGAAGATTAAGATATTTATTACCATTATTTATTATTTTAAATATTTTCTTACTTTTATAATTCTTCATAGTTTCCTCCTAAATGATTAATACTTATAATATTGTCTTATGTTAATTTAAATTTAAAATACATTAAGATTTAATTAGTTATAAATAATAAAAATGTGCATTTTAAATAATATAAATTTAATATTCCCTAAAATAGCATAAATATTTGTATTAGCATTAGGAGTTACAAAATTATTCATTGTGAGTAATAATTTTAATATATAAATTTAAAAGATCTTTAAATAATAAAATAATCATAGTTTTAATTTCTTTATCAAGATTATTTAATGATTTCAAAATAATAGGAAAGTTTTTATTCCAATTATGAAATAGTTCAATAAAATTTTTGCAATTAGTACAAGATATAGCATTAAATAAACTTTCCACAAATAATTTTCTTTTTTTATTATCAATTTTTTTTATCCAAGTATTTAAAGCTGTACAGGTATATTTAGAATTAGAAGATATTTCTTTTAAATAAATAAAATCAAAATTACTTACTTGCCAAGAAAATGGATTATGCTGCTGTAATCCACCTAATTTATTACTTTTTACAACATAATAATTTTCATTATTTTCAAACATCATACCAATTAAAGATGAACCAGGAATTGTTTTTATAATTTTATTTTTTATAAATTTAAATTCATTACTTTTAATAATTTCTTCTTTGAAGCCAGGAGAATCATGACTAAATATTTTTTTTATTTTAGATGAAGCTTCAGGATTACAATACATAGAAGCATAAATGGCAATATTACCACCTTTAGAGTGACCACCAATATAAAATTCACAAGATATTAGCTTTGAAACTTTATTTATATAATCAATACCTTCTAATTGTGAAGGAACTGGGGTTATAAATGACATATTAAAATCTTCCTTCCATCCAATAAGACTATAATCAGTTCCACGAAAAGCTATATAAGCTAAATTTTCATTTAAAATAAAGGTTGTTGCTGAAAATTGTTTTTCAAAAGCAACATCTGATTTAGAAATATAATAATTAATTTTTATATTTCTAAATCTAGGGTTTGAGGAAATATAAAAAAGAAGTTCTTTAGTTTCTTTACTATATGGAATAGTATTAAACATTTTATTAAAATATTTTGGGTTTAATAAATCTTTAAAAGTTAGGGGGCTTTTATTGGCAGTTATTGAGCCAACTAAATTATCAAAATTTATATAGCTTAATTGAGATAAAATTAGTGAATCTACATTATTAAACCTTTTTTCTGAAAATGTATATAAATTTGTCTTAGAATAATCAATAATATTTTTCATTTTATACTCCAAAATAAAATAATTTATTATTGTTATTTGTAGTTTTAATTTAATGATGTATTATGTTAAATTATTATTTTTTATTATAAAAAAATATTAAAAAATTGTTAATAAGTAAAAAATATGGTATACTAAACGAGCCCAAACATATATTTAAAGGAGTATTAATGATAAAAAGATTTATTGAATGGCTTATAAGTGATTTGTCTAACTATAATAAATATAGTACACAGCAGCAAGAGGAAATGAAATATGTATTAACAATATTAATATATGAACTTATAAAATTTATATTGATTTTAACTATATTTTATTTTTTTGGATATTTTAAGGAATGTTTATTAATATTAATTTATATGGTTACTACTAAACCATTTACTGGTGGATACCATGAAGATAATCAAAAAAAATGTTTTTTATCAACATTAATAATTGTTATGTTTATAGTTATATTATCCAAAAACAGTAATTTAGATATTGTTAGTAGTATAATATTAAACTTTATAAGTATATTTTGTATATATAATCAAGTTCCAATAATAAATCCTAAAATGCCATTAACAAAAGAAAATCTAATAAAACGAAATAGGATTATTAGTATTGTAAATAGTTTAATATTTATAATACTGTCAATTGCTATGTTTAATATTAAATGGTTTTCACAAGTTATTGTTTGGACAGGAGTTGTACAAACAATGTTATTATTTAATAAATTTAAAGAAATACATGGAGGTAAAGAATATGAAGTTTAAGAAGGTAATTGGTTGTCTAGTATTAGCATTAACTGCTGTTTTTGTAAATACAGGACAAGCTTCATTAGCATTTGTTGGAGTAGAGGATATGCCAAAATCAATGAAAGAAAATAGATAATTAAAATATAGAAATAGATAATTAAAATATGAAAATAAATATCATAAGTTTAGCAGATATAAGTAATACAATAATGCAAAGTTTAATGTTGGTATTAATTCCTAATTATTGTATAGAACAGAGATATAAAAATAGTAAATTAAAACTATTAATTTTTATAATTTTTTTGTTTTTAATAATTATAGCAACAACATATTTAATTGGGAATTCAAGTTTGGGAACAATTTTAACACACTTAGTATTACTAATATCAGGGATTTTATTTTTTAAAGAAGATAGTTTAAGTGCAACAATAACAATATCAATTATATATTTAGTTATAATTATGAATGTATTTATTACATCAAATTTATACTTAGGAATTTTTCAGTATAAAATATTAAGTGAACATTTTAGTTTAGGATATGTATTATCAATTTATTTTCCACAATTGATAATGGGTATATTTATATTAGTAAAAAAAGATATAATTTATAGAATTTATTGTTCTATTAAAAGTAAACAGTTTTCTATAATGACATTAATAATTATGACTGTAGTTGCAGATTTTATAATATCATTTAATTTTATAATACATGATAGAGATAATCCATTATTTATGAATTTTTTATTTTTAATACTTGGATTATTTATAATAGGAATTACAATTTATTTTTCAAATATTGAAAATAAATCTAAGGAAATTAATATTTTAAATAAAGAATTAGAAGAAAAGATTAATGATCTAAAAAAGGTAAAGCATGACTATGGAGCACAAATATCATATCTTTATGGAATGCATCTTATGGGAAAATATGATAGGCTTGGAGAATCATTAAAAGCAATAATAAATGGACATAATAATATTATTAGTGAAGTAAAAATAAGTGATAATAATTCTATGATAACAATGATTATAAATGGTATCAATCATAAAGGAATTAATGTAATGGTTGATGAACAAGCTTTATTAGAAGATGCTAATATGTCTGAAATGGAAATACAAAGAGTAATTTCGAATATTTTAAAAAATTCTATTACAGCAATGAATGAAAAAGGACTTATTACTATTAAAACTTATTATAATATTAATAGTGTTGTAATTAAAATACAAAATAATGGTCCTAAAATAGAAAAAAAAATAATAGATAAAATATTTGATGTTGGTTTTACTACAAAGAATGATAAAAACAAAGATCATGGATTTGGATTAGCTATTGTTAAGGAATTAGTGGAAAAGCAAGGTGGAAAAGTTACTGTTACTAGCAATGATAGTATTACAGAATTTATAATTAATATACCTTTAAAGTAATTTTTAAATAGTTATTATATTAATAATTTTTAATATCTAGTAAATAAGAAAAGGAGAATTCAAAATTACATTGAATTCTCTTTTATAATATTTATTATTAATAGTTTTTGTTTTAGGAAAAAAATATATTGTTGTATGTATATCTGCAGGAGCAGTAAAAGGATAAAGTTATATATGAAATATAAGGTTATATTATTTGATGTTAATAAGGAAACTCATGATATTATAACAAAGGAAACTATAAATGATGAAAATGAACTATATAGTTTATCTTATAAAAATGGATGGAATATTGAATGGTATGATAAATATAAAGAAAAGCTAAATATAGTATATTGATTTTTCACAAAATGAAAATTCTAGCAAGTGGTATAAATAGATGCTAGAATTTTTATTTATGTGGATAAAGGTTTAATATATAATAAGAGATATTGTAAAAATATTAGTAAGACACAAGGAAGTGATGGCGTGGGTTCAATTAAATGTACATTAAGAAAAGAAACAAAAAATGATATAGCTAAATTTATAGATAGAGAATTTATTAATGAAGCAATTAAAGAAATTACAATATACATAAAAACAACAAATAAAGTTCAAATTGATGATTCAAATTTTAATGAAAAAGATTCAAATTCAAAAGTAAGCTTAAAAGATGATGGTTCATTTAATGTTTATGATTATACATATGTAAAAGATTTTATATATGAATTATCTTGGGAAGGTTCATATATTCATGAATTAAAGGAAAATGAATTTACAAATGAAGTTGAAGAGGTATATAAATATCTGCCAAGAGAAATTGTAAGTGTTATATATGAAAAAGTAGCAAATGTAATGGAGGAAAGGAAGGAAAAATTATATAAGGAATTTAAAAAGAGATATAATGAAGATTTTCTATTTAATAGTGTAAGGTGGTACAAGAGAACACGTGATGGAAAAGTTTATTATGATATGAACTTAGAAGAGCTTAGCAGTGATAAAAAGGTAGCATTAGAAGAAAAAATAAAAGTAGAAATAGGAAATGGATTTAAAACAAGATGGGGAAGTCCAGTTACTTCTAAGGTAGCTCCATTAGAAGATAAGCTTTTATTAGATATATATGATAAGGGATGTGAATTACTGGGAATTGAAAATCAATATTCAACAGAAGTTGTAAAAGCTGATAATAGCTATGATGAAGAAAAGCTTACAGAGCTTATGATAGAAAATTGCAAAATAGCAGCAAACTTAACAAAAGGAATAAATAGGCTTAAGGTTAAGGTAGTTAATTCTATAGATAAAAGGTTAGATGACCTTATTAATATGAATGTATATAAAACTAAAGAGCATATGGAGTTATATTTAGAAAATGCAAGAACTATGGTCTTTGGATATTATAAAAGTATTAATTTACCTGGATTTAAGAGAAATCTTATTGGTAAGGAAGAAAAGATAAATAAAATAATAAATAAAATTGCAGTAATAGAAAATATAATTTATAAGGATTATTTAAAGGAAAATGAAAATACAGCTTCTATAGAAGAAATGAAAGAATTTAAGGAATGTATTCCTTGGATATGTATTAAAGGATTAGTATGGACAGTAGAAAATATCTATGTTAAAAATAAGGCAAAAGATGATATTAAGGAAATAATATTAGATAATCCAATAAATGAATATGAAAAAGCAAGAGCTATGAAAAGACACTTTTACCTTCATGTTGGAGAAACTAATACAGGCAAAACTTATGCTAGCATAGAAAGACTTATGGAAGCTGAAAGTGGAGTGTATCTTGCACCATTAAGATTGCTTGCACTTGAAATTCAAGATAAGCTTAATTCTGAAAATATAGCATGTTCATTATTAACTGGAGAAGAAGAGAATATTCTTTCATATGCATATCATGTTTCTTCAACAATTGAAAAGCTTCAACTTGAAACACCGTATGATATTTGTGTTATAGATGAAGCACAAATGATAGCTGATAAGCAAAGAGGATGGGCTTGGACAAGGGCTATATTAGGTGTATTATCACCAGAAGTTCATATATGTATGGCACCAGAAGCCTTAGATATAGTTATAAAATTAATAAAAGATTGTAAAGATACCTATGAAATTATAGAGCATAAAAGAGATACAAAATTAATATTTGAAGATAAGCCTTTTGATTTAAATAAGGATGTTAAAAAAGGTGATGCATTAGTTGTATTTGGAAAAAGAAAGGCATTAGCAGTTTCAGCACAGCTTTTAAATAATAATATAAAAACAAGTATAATTTATGGTTCTCTTCCATATTCAACAAGAAAAAAACAATTTGAAAGATTTTTAGATGGTGAAACAGAAGTAATAGTATGTACAGATGCAATAGGAATGGGTGTAAACTTGCCAATAAAACGTATTGTATTTTTAGAAACAAGAAAATATGATGGTGTATCATTAAGAAAGTTAAATGTTTCAGAAATAAAGCAAATAGCAGGAAGAGCAGGGCGTAGGGGAATTTATGATACTGGATATGTTACTGCTATGACTGATTGTAATTTAATAAAAAATGCATTAAATACAAAAACATCTAAAATTAAAAAATGTTATATAGGAGTTCCAGAGTCTCTTTTAGATATAAACATAGATATTATAGATACTTTAAAAACTTGGAGTGTAATGCCACTTAAAGGACATTATGAAAAAACAGATATAACAAGAATTACATATCTTTTAAATATATTAAAAAAACTTAATATAAATTCAAGCAAAGAAGATCTTATGAAGATGGCAACAATACCTTTTGAAGAAAATAATAAGGATGTTCAAAAGTTATGGGAAGAATATTGTAAAATGTATAGTTTAGGGGCAGTAAACTTAAAGAAGCCAGTTCTTAAGAAAAATATAAGTTCAAAGAAGGAATTAGATGAGCTTGAAACTTACTATAAGGAATTAGAATTAAATTATTCTTTTGGAAAGAACTTTAACATGATGATAAATAACAGATATATATCAATGGAAAAAGAAGATACAGCAAATAAAATAAATGAATTGCTTTTAACTAATCTTCTTGACCATGAAAGACTTTGTAGTATTTGTGGCAAAAAGTTACCTTGGGATTGTCAAAGTGATAAGTGTAGAGCTTGTAGGGATATGATTCAAGGAATTAAAAATGAAAAATATAAGCCTGTATTTAGGGGGCGTAGAAAGAGAAGAAGATATTAGTAATAAAAAGTAAAGTAGCAGTAGAATGACTTTTTTATCATTCTACTGCTTTAAATATTTTAAGGGAAAAGTTTATTTAATAATTAAACTTCAAATTTTGTGATTTCTTTTCCTGTAACTTGTGCAGATTGTTTAGACACATAAGCACCTTTTTTATTATAAAAGATGTTATTTTCTATTATACTATCCATAAGGGCTTGTACCTCAGATTCACTTACATTATTTTTAACACCAGATAAAGTAAATGCAGCTTTTTCACCAGATTCAGTTAAAAAAGTCATAGTTAATGTATATTCCATAATTCACACACTCCTTTTTATTTATTATTCTTCAATTTGAGATACTTCAGTTACATAAAAATAACCAGTATCTTTTTCAAGTAAGTTAGCAACTAATAATGCTACAGCTTGAACTTTGTCAGGAGCAGCATTTGAAACTAAGTTACCTATCTTCTTTTTTGTAAATCTTGGGTTACCATCTTTATCAGTACCAGATTTCACCTCGATTGATAATACAGTACTTTCAAGAGTTTTGTTTGCCATAATAAAATCCTCCTTTTTATTTAATTTTTAGTGGCTACATTTAAAACATATACTGGAAAAGAAAGTTTTTGCATTAAAATATATAATTTATTCTTAATGGGATAGCTCCTTTGAAAATATATATTTTTAAATTCAGCATTAGTTGAATTTATACCTTAAACTACCAACTACCAACTACAAACTAAATTCCCTTGCTTTTTAAAACATAGCCATATCCAGAAGCAGATTTTAGGCAAGTTAAATTAAGCTTTTTCCTTATCTTACATATATGAGCATCAATAGTTCTATCACTAACAACTTGAGAAGAGCCCCAAATAGAATTTAATATTTGTTCACGAGTTAAAACAATACCTTCACTTTTTATAAAAAGTTTTAAAATTTCTAATTCAGTCTTACTTAAATTAATTACCTTATTATTTAACATAGCAATTTTAGAGGAAAAATCAATTTTTAAATCATTATGTGTCCAAACATTATTAGTCAAATTAGAAATTGGGTTTTGTGAATTTAAAATAAAGTTTATCTTTTTAAGTAATAAACCACTATAACAAGGTTTAACAACAAAGTCAGATATGCCTAAAGAAAGACATTCTTTTTGAAAAAGATAATGATTTATAGAAGTGTACATTATAACAGGTATGTTAACGTTGTCATTTCTGATAATATTTAAAAATTTTATTCCATTCATCTTAGGTAAAACAAAGTCTAAAAGTATTATATCTATATCATTTTTCTTTAATGTAGAAAGTGCACTTTCTGCATTATCACAGCAAATAACCTTAAAGCCTTCTTTAAATAAAGCATTAATAATTTCATCATATTCTTTTAAATTATCATCTACCAATAAAATAGTTCTACGCATAAACATTCCTCCTAAAAAATACTTATAAATTCTAATAATATTTATTTTTATAACAAAAATAAATATTAGATTCTAAAAATTAACAGTTTTTATTTTAAATTAACAATTTTAGGTTTTAATATAATATTTATTTTCTCACAATATTACAAAAAATGGAATAGTAAAAATAGAAAAAATTTTAAATGTTGCAAAAATTAACAAAAAATTTTTAAAAAGTTGCAAAAAGTAATAAAATTGCAACATTAATATTTTATAATTAATTTATAAGATAAAAGAGCTAAGGTAAATTTAATGGGAAATGGGGGATGTTTATGAATAATAAAAATTTATTTATGCAACTAGATGATAAGTATATTAAGGAACTTATAATATTAAAGTTAAAAAAATATTATGAATTTGTAAAAGGGGAGGAATATAAAAATTCACTTATAAATTTAACAATTACTTATGGATATTCAGATTTTATAGAAATGTTATCAAGAATTGCATTAGAAAAAGTAGTTGAAAGAATAAGAGAAATTAGTGAGCAAGGAAAGGTAAGAATTTTATTTAATGAAGAAGTAAAAATTAATAATAAAAAGGGTGATTTATTAAAAACTTGTGATGTGATTTTATTTACTAATGAAACTGTGGAAGTAATAAGAATAGTACCAATGGAACTTGACATAATAAATGTTAATAATGATGATGAAAGTATGATTTTAGGAATTGGGGTAATTGATAAATTTGCAACACAAATGGATTGCAAGTATATAAATCTTACAGTTATACAACCAAACTTAATTACAACTTCAATATATGAGACAAGCATTAATAAGTTTTTACATGAATATGATTTTTCACTTATATGGAGTTAAATATTAAAATATTAAGCTGGTTAATAATAGCTCAGCTTAATAGTTTGGGGGAGAAGTTATGAGAAAGAATCATGAAATTATTAAATATATTTTCAGTGATAAGGAAATTAGTAAAGATGAAAAGTTTATATTTTTTAGTATTTTATCAATAATAAATGAAGTAAATAAAGATGAAGTTGAAGTTTCAATTGCTAGTTTACTGGATATTTGTAATCCAATAGGAAAAAGAAAACTTTTAACTATTTTAAATTCATTAGAAACTAAGGGATATTTTAAAATAATAAAACAAACAGGAAAAATAAATAAATATAAAATTACCAAAAGTTATTTAAATAATGAATATGTTCATGAAGTTTATAATTATGAAAATACAAAAAGTAAGGTTAGGACTAGTAATCAAATAAGTAGTAGTCAAAAGAATACTAGTAATCAAATAAATAAAGGTCAAATAAATACCAGTAAACAAATGGCTACTAGTCAAATTAATACTGCTTTCAATTATATAAATGATGATGAAGGCATTGAAAATAAAGGGTTTACTAACTGTCATGAAAGTAATCAATATTATTTAAAGGATTATATATATAATAATATAAATAATATATACATTAATATATTTAATACTTGGAATAACATAAATATTAATAAAGAAAAGGTATTGAGGGATTACACTAAAAGGGTAATATACAAAGCTTTAGAAATTTATAAAGAGGAAGAAATAATAAAATCAATAAAAAATTATAAAAAAGTTTATATAAGTCAAAATCATTATTATAGCTATAGATGGACATTGATAAATTTTTTATCAAAGCCAAATGGAATTAGTAGATTTATGGACAATGGTGATATGTGGCTTGAGTATAAATCAATTATTGAATCATCAAATGATGAATTTATGGGAGTTAATGAATTAGATGATTTTGATATAGAAAGTTATATAGATATATAAATAATGAATATAAGAAAAGTTGATTATAGGGTAGAGGTTGGGGAAGGTTTATGTTAAGTAATGGTCAAATAGTATTAGAGCAAGAAATACTTGGTTCTTTATTTAAAAATGAGGACCTTATTATAAAAGCTAAGGAAAAGATAAAGCCAGAAATGTTTTTATATTCTAAGCATATGAATATATATTTAGGAATTTTAGAAATGGTAGAAAATAAAATGAAGGTAGAATTAATAACATTTTTGGAGTATCATAGAGGGAAAATTAATGAAATGGATGGAGTAACTTATGTTTCAGAGATATTTACATGTAGTATAAGTGATTTTGCTTTTAATACAAAGATGGATTTATTAATTGATAATTATAAAAAACATCTTTATATTGAAATGGCATCTAGGATAAATGAGGATATGTCTTTTGAAAGTATAGAAAGTGAAATTGAAAATGTAAAGGTTAAAATTCATAAATGTGGCATTAGAAAGGAACTTGAAATAACTAAACAATATGATGATTATGTTAAGTGGCTTTATGAAGAAGAAAGAGATAAGGGGATGAGCACAGGAATTAGGGTTATTGATAGATATATAGGTAATTTACAAACTGGAAGAGTTGTAACTGTATTTGCAAGAACTGGAGCAGGAAAAACTACTTTTGGACTCCAAGTAGCAGCTAATTTAGTTTTAAATGGATATAAGGTTATTTATGGAAGTTCAGAAATGTCAAGGAGAGAAGTATTTACAAAAATGGCTTCAAGTAATGCAGCTGTAGCTTATAAATCAATTAATGAAAATACTATTAATGATAGTGAAAAAAGTAAAATAGCAGAGTTTATGTCAAAAATAATTAATAATAAGTTTTATGTATCTATTGAAAATGACCTTGATAAGTTTATTAATGAAATTAAGCTTTATAAACTTCAAAATAATCTTGATGTTGTTTTTGTTGATTATGTAAATAAATATGTAGATCATAATGATAGGGATTTAATGACTAATAAGATAGGGAAAATAAGTGGTTTGTTTAAAAATTTGGCTGTAGAAGAAAATTTATGTGTTGTGTTAATTGCACAAGCTAATAGGATAGTTGATAAGAAGGGGGGAGATGCAGCAGTTGAAAAGTTGGAAGCTAGTGATATTCAAGATAGTGCAAGAATTGAGCAGGATAGTGATCAGGTAATAGGGCTTTATAGAAATGTTAAGCTTGATGATAAAATTTATAGGGACAAGCTGTTTAGGCTTGGCAAGTTAAAGTATGAATCTAAAAATGCTGATGAAAATCATGAATGTATTAATGCTGTAATTATTAAGAATAGGCATGGTGAAAGGGGTACATGTGCATTAAGGTGGAATGGAAGATTTTCAAGAATATCGGATTTTTGAATGTTTTAAATGTTTTAATTGTAATAAATGTGAAAAAAGATGGCTTAGGGCCATCTCTTTTATTGAAGGGCCCTGTAAAAAATTTTGTGTAAACTGAATAAAACCAACTCCTTTAAAGATGCTTTAATTTTTGACAAGTATATCTCCATGTGATTTTTAGGCAGTGTCAAAAAACAACACAGCGTAGCTGGGGAAGGGCGTTGTAGAATTGACACTATAAATTTCAGGGGGAAAATTAAATGAGCAAAAACTCTAAATTAACTTAAGAAAGAAGGTGAGATAAAGATGAATTTAGGAGATAAACTTTTTTTGCTTTTTTGAAATGGAGCATATACTTCCTTATTGTAGTAATACTGACAATTGTAATTCATTATTACATATATAAATTTGAATACAATGTGAAAAAGGAAAAAAAATAAAAGAAACAATTCATATTATAAAAAAAGCAAAAAAGCTCTTAGATCTACTGGTAAGCATCCAGTTAAACAAATATCTAAGAAGCTTTCTTAAACTAACATTTATATTATTTACTTAAATTTATTTTTTATTCATTTGGCTATAAATTTATAGCCTTTTTTCTTTATAGATATACATTTATATTAATACGTTTTAGCAATAAAATTATAATGTAGTAAAAAATAATGTATAGAAACTATTAATTATAGATATAATTATGTAAAAATGGTATAATTGTAATAAAAAATAATTTATGAGGATATATAGAAATGATAACAGTAAGGAAGGTTAAATTAATAGTTAATAGTGAAGAAGCTGAAGAGATAAATAGAACATATAAGTTTATTAGAGATAGTATATATGCTCAGTATCAAGGGCTAAATAGATGTATGGGTTACTTATTATCAGGTTACTATGCAAATGGTATGGATATAAAAAGTGATGGATTTAAAAATCATATGAAAACTATCAAAAATAGTTTAAATATATTTGATGATATAAATTTTGGTATAGGTATAGATAGTAAATCTGCTATAACTCAAAAAGTAAAAAAAGATTTTTCCACTTCTTTAAAAAATGGATTAGCAAAAGGGGAAAGAGGAGCTACCAATTATAAAAGAAATTTCCCTTTAATGACTAGGGGAAGAGATGTTAAAATATCATATTTAGAAGATATAAATACTTTTGTTATTAGATGGGTTAATAAAATAGAATTTAAAGTAATATTAGGACAAAAAGATAATATAGAATTAAGTCATACATTACACAAGATAATTAATAAAGAATATAATCTAGGACAATGTACCTTTGAATTTGATAAAAATAATAAATTATTATTGGCTTTAAATATAAATATTCCAGATAATCTCATTTCAAAGAACAAAGAAATAATACCAGGAAGGGTGTTGGGGGTTGATTTAGGAGTAAAAGTTCCAGCAATGATATGTCTAAATGATAATACATTTATTAAAAAATCAATTGGTTCATATAATGAATTTTTTAAAGTTAGAAGTCAGTTTAAAGCAAGGAGAGAAAGACTTTATAAGCAGTTAGAGAGTTCTAATGGAGGAAAAGGAAGAAAACATAAATTAAAAGCTACAATGCAGTTTAGAGATAAAGAAAAGAATTTTGCTAGAACATATAATCATTTTTTATCAAAGAATATTATAGAATTTGCCAAAAAATATAAATGTGAAACAATTAATTTAGAAGAACTTAATAAAAAAGGTTTTGATAATAATTTACTAGGAAAATGGGGATATTATCAATTACAAAGTATGATTGAATATAAGGCAGAGCGAGTTGGAATAAAAGTAAAGTATGTTGATCCAGCATTTACATCACAAACATGTAGTAAATGTGGTTATGTTGATGAAGAAAATAGAATAACACAGGATAAATTTGAATGCCAAAAGTGTGGCTTTACTCTTAATGCAGATCATAATGCAGCAATAAATATTGCACGTAAGTAAACATTGATAAAACTAATCTTTATTTACAAATTCAAAATAATGTAATATAATTGTATTGATGTTATATATAAATATATAGCAGTTACGGTAACTTAAAGTGCCGAAGGCTGAGGAGATGGATTAAATATATAAGGTTTTGACCAACTATATACCATAATCACTCGGTAAGGGTTAATCTTAACAATGTGTGACCGTTAGGCGTTCCAAAATTGAATAATTATATTAGTTTATTGTCTATCATAGATAGGGTAAAAACACAGGTGGTAGACAAAATAAGTAATATAAGTACAGGGTAGCTATTTTATAATTAAAGTTGGTAATTAGTATTGATAAAATTTATTATAAAATAAGAGGTAGACAGAAACTACTATATCAAACTAGATATATAGTGGCTTTAAAGTTAACGGGGTTTAATAGCGCTATAATGGAATGTTAATGTATTTTCAAAAGTGATTATTCCTTTAGTAGTTGGAGGGTTTAATAGCGCTATAATGGAATGTTAATTGAAGAAGTATTCTTAGATTTAGCTAAAGCTTTAAGGGTTTAATAGCGCTATAATGGAATGTTAATGATAATATAAGCTTATAAATAGTTGATTTTACAGAACGGTTTAATAGCGCCATAATGGAATGTTAATTATACTTTTGCATTTCCATATACCTCTGTACCATCAGGTTTAATAGCACTATGATGTTATTTAAATTAATGAAATTGTGATACTGTAAATTATAAAAATATTATATATAGGATGAGAATTATAATAATTATTGAATAAATGTAAAAATAGAAAACATTAAACGATTCTTAGGAATCACTTAATGTTTTCTATTTTTTTGATTTAAATGTTTAATAATGGATATAATTTTATTATTAATGAGACTATTAACTTAAGACGTAGTAGCAATAAATAATAAGAGTTTTATTTAAAATAGTATAAGTTATAGGAAATAAAACTCCCATTATTTAAGTAGTATTAAACTAAAATTTATCAGTTTAACCTTGATATAATAAGAGATATAGGGATTATATGAATTTAAAATATTAATTTAATTAAATAATAATTATCAGACTGCTGACACTTTGTCAACAGTCTGAAAAATTCAGCTTATGCTGAATTTTTGAAAATATATTATTAGAAACTCCTAAAGGAGTTTCTAATAAAGGAGTTTCAACCTAAACTTGTCACTTATTACTTGTAACTTGTTACTAATTTAATCTTTCAATCATAACTAAAAACTACTATCTAAAAACTACTAACTAGTTAAAAGTTACTCTATTAAAATTCTATTGCTATTATTTTGTGTTAATTCTTTTTTAGGCAACTCGATATTTAAAACACCATTATCAAATTTAGCTTTAATAGCTTCTTTATTAACATTGTTAATGTAAAATCCTCTAGAAACTGAACCATAGCTTCTTTCACGCCTAATATAATTATCTTTCTTTTCTTCATGTTCATTATTTCTTGTAGCTGAAATAGTTAAATAGTTATTGTTGTAATCAATGTTTATATCTTCTTTGTTTACTCCTGGTAATTCAGCATGAACAACGTATTCTTCAGGAGTTTCTTTTATATCAGTCTTAAAATTTCCACAAGACTTAAAGTCTGCTAACATATCATCATTAAAGAAATCATTGAACATGTCATTAATGCTTAATCCTTTGCTATTTTCTCCATTATTAAATTTAAAAGGTACTAAACCTAACATACAAAGACCTCCTTTATAAGTGAAATTCTAAATTTTAATTTAGTTAATTGAACTTACTCTTACAAATGAATGTGAGTAGTGAGTTTCATTTAATTAATAAATTTTGTGAAAGTTCAAAAGTTGTTTTTGTTAAGCTTAATTGAATTTTCTTTTTTATTGGAAGCTCTTTAATTACTTCCCTTATCTCTTTGTACAAGTATATTATAAGCCTAAAATCAAAGAAGGTCAAAGTAGTAATAGTGAGAATAGATTATTATAAGTGAGAAAATATAAGAATTCGTTATGTAAAAATTAACTTTAAATATGTTTTGGTAGTTTTGAGAGAAAATCATTGAAAGTGAAAATTTATTAACAAAACGACTAATTTCGACATAAATATATATTTTTATTATATATAATAATATTAAATTGTTTAATGGAGGGAAAAAGATGTTTAAAAATATTAAGGAGTTATTTAAGTTAAAAGAGTCTATTAAAGAAAAAAAATTAGAGTTAAATAGTCTTAATAATGATATTGAAAATTTAAATAGAGAAAAGGAAAAGAAAATAAAAAACTTAGATAATGAAGTAAATGCAGAAGTTGAAAAGTTAAGGCTAGAAAAGCAAGATGAAGTTTTTAAGTTTAGTGAAAAAATAGAAAGTATAAAACAAGAAATTTCACAAGAATCAGAAAAAATTAAAAGGGTTGAAAAGCTAAATAGTGAAGCTGAGAAGTTAGAGAAAAAATTAGTTAGAGAAACTAAGAAACTAAATAAAATTAAGCCATTATATAATAGTATTTACTATATAATAGAAAAATATAAAGAACAAGATATATTCAAGGAAAATATAGAAAATGTAATACTTAAAGAAAAATTTCATGATGATGAGATTGAATTTAATCCAACAATAAAACTTAAGCTACATTGTATGAATATAAAAGAGTTAAGAAAAGAATTTAATGAAAATCAAAGATGTATAAATGAAGTTTTAAAGAAATATGAAGATAGATATACTACTAAAGCTAATTCAACAATATATAAGCTTATGGTTATTGCATTAAAGGCAGAGCAACAGAATATTTTATATAACCTAAAATATGGAAAGTTGGAAAAATCTATAGAAGATGTGAAGATTACTACTCAGAAGTATTTAGATATTGCAGCAGAAGGAAATAAAAGTATTTTTAATACTTTAGTTAAGTTTATAAACGAGATAGAATTTTTATTTATAAGGGCAATTGAAATAGAATATGAATACTACATAAAGAAAGAGCAACAAAAAGAAGAGCAAGCTAGATTAAGAGAACAAATGAGGCAAGAAGCTGAAGAAAGAAAAGTCTTAGAACAACAAAAAAAGCAGGTTGAAAAAGAAGAAGAAAAATATAAAGTTGAAATATCTAAGATTGAAGAATCTTTATCAACATCTCAAGATAATGAAATGTTACAAAAGTTAAGAGTTAGATTAGAAGAATTAAAAAATCAATTAGATAATGTTGAACATAAAAAGCAAGATATTATAAAAAGGCAAAATGGTAAGGCAGGTTATGTTTATATAATTAGTAATTTAGGTTCATTTGGAGAAAAAACGTTTAAGATTGGAATGACTAGAAGATTAAATCCACAAGATAGAGTAGATGAACTAGGTGATGCGAGTGTACCTTTTGTATTTGATGTTCATAGTTTTATATTCTCTGATGATGCTGTTGCTTTAGAGAAAAAATTACATGAAGTTTTAAATGATAAGAGAACTAATAAAATTAATTTGAGAAAAGAATTTTTTAATGTTTCTATTGATGAATTAGAAGTTTTGGTTCAAGAAATTGAGCCTACAGCAGAGTTTAATAAAACTATGGTAGCTGAACAATATAGACAAACTCTGTCTATTAATGAAGAGGATAAAATATTAATTTAGAATTTTAAGTTTTAATATTAGTGGGGAAAGCTGTTATATTCTAAGTTAAAAATTACAATTTATAAAAGAAAGAAGTTGATTTAAATGCAAAAAACATTAGAAAGAATAAAAAAGTTTAGAGATGATAGAGAGTGGAAGCAATTTCACACTCCATCTAATTTAGCAAAAGCAATATCTATAGAATCAGGAGAGTTATTAGAAGAATTTTTATGGGATAATGATAATTTTAATTTACAAAATGTAAAGGAAGAATTAGCTGATGTTATGATTTACTGTATACATATGGCTAATGCTTTAGATGTTAATATTGAAGATATAATAAATATGAAAATGGATAAAAATGAAATGAAGTATCCAATTGAAAAGGCTAAAGGAAGAAGCACTAAATACACAGAGTTATAAAATATTAAGAAAATTATTAAGGAAATAGGTATTAAATATGATTATATATAAAGCAAGTAAAAGAGAATTTATTGAGCATGTTGATAATGATAGTATAAGTATAGTAATAGAAAAAGCATATAGAGAAAAGATTGGAAAAGTAAGTTCAGCAGAGAAAAGAGCATGGAAAAATTCTATGTTGTATATGTATAAGGCTCTTAATGTTTCAGAGATACCTAATGATGCAACAATTGCTATTGAGTATAGAATACCTGCAACATCAATGAGAATAGATTTTATTATTTCAGGTGTGGATAAAGAAGATAAACAACATGTTGTTATAATTGAATTAAAACAATGGGAAAGTATTGAAAAAGTTGAAGATGAAAATGCAATAGTTAAAACATTTATTAATAAGGGAATAAGAAGAACAACTCATCCATCTTATCAAGCATGGACTTATGCTTGTGCTATAGAAGATTATAATGAAGGTGTAGAAAAAAATAAGATATTATTACATCCATGTGCATATCTACATAATTATATTAAACATGAAGATAATGATCCTTTAGTAGATAGTTGTTATGATGAATATTTAGAAAAAGCTCCTGTATATACTCAAGGAGAAGTTAGAAAACTTAGAGAATTTATATGCAGGTATGTTTACAAAGGTGATGAAGGAAAGGGTTTATATAGTATAGAAGGTGGAAAAATAAAGCCATCAAAATCTTTACAAGATGCATTAGTGCTAATGCTTGATGGAAATGAAGAATTTAAATTAATTGATGCTCAAAAAGTTGTTTTTGAGAGAATAAGAAAAATAGCTATGAAAAAAATTATGAGTGGAGAAAAAAACGTATTTATAATTAAAGGTGGACCTGGTACTGGTAAATCAGTATTAGCTATTAATTTATTAGTAAAGTTAAATTCAGCAGGATATATAACACAATATGTATCTAAAAATTCAGCTCCTAGAGAAGTATATTCATTAAAACTTAAAGGAAATTATACACAAAAATATATAGGAAATTTATTTAAAGGATCTGGAAGTTATGTTGAGTCTAAAGAAAATGAAATAGATGTTTTACTTGTAGATGAAGCACATAGATTAAATCAAAAATCAGGACTGTTTCAAAATAAAGGTGAAAATCAAATTAAAGAAATAATAAATGCATCAAAATTAGCTGTATTTTTTATTGATGAAGATCAAAAAGTTACATTAAATGATATTGGATCAGTTGAGGAAATAAAGAAATATGCAAATATATTAGGTGCAAAAGTCCATGAAGATACATTAACAGCTCAATTTAGATGTAATGGTTCAGATGGATATTTAAATTGGTTAAATGATGTTTTAGAAATAAATGAAACTGCTAACTTTGATGGTTTTGATTTTGATTATGACTTACAAGTGGTAGATAATCCTGCTGAAATGAGAAAAATGATAGAAGAGAAAAATAAAGTAAACAATAAATCAAGATTATTGGCAGGTTATTGTTGGAAGTGGGAAAGTAAAAAGGATATAAATAAGTATGATATAGTATTTCCAGAGTATGATTTTAAAATGAAGTGGAATTTAAATGATAAAGAACCATGGGCTATAGGAAAAAACTCTGTAAATGAAATTGGATGTATTCATACATGTCAAGGACTTGAATTTGATTATGTTGGAGTTATTATTGGCGAAGATATAAGATATGAAAATGGAAAAATAATAACAGATTTTACAAAGAGAGATAGTGGAGATAAGAGCATAAAAGGAATTAAGAAATTATATAAGGAAAATAAAGAAGAGGCATTAGCTAAAGCTGATGAAATAATAAAGAATACTTATAGAGTATTACTAACTAGGGGAATGAAAGGGTGTTATATATATTGCAGAGATGAAGCACTTCAAAATTATTTAAAAGAAAGAAGTAATATGATAAGTAGAAATATTAGTTATAAGGATATTGAAGTTGAATATAAAATAAATGCATAACTATATTATTAAGAGGAAAAATATTTTTATATGATTTTAGCAAACATGGCATTCTGTATATAAGAAAACTTCCAGAGGGTGCTAAAGCATCGCTAGAAGCAAGAGCATTAGCAACAAAGTATGGCTATATTCTAGAGATTGGCGAAACTTTTGTAAGTGAATTCAAGAAAAATGTAAAGCATAGTTTAAAGGGTGGAAAGTAAATGAGTTGTAATGAAATTGAAAGAAGGTTTTCAATAAAAGAATTAGATTTAATAATTGACGTATTTGAAGATGTTATAAAAGAAAATGAGGACTATAAAGGGAGTTCTCTTTTAAGTGATAATTGTCCAAATGCAAGGAAAGTTTTGAAAAAATTTAAAGAATATCATAAGCGTTTAGAAGAACATATAAAGATATGCCAAGAGACTATAAGCAATGATGGATTCAGAGATTGGTATGTAAGAGATGATGAATTGTATTTACAAGCAACAATAGGAGTAATTTTACCATTAGAGGATTGTTATATTTTATATTTTTATCTAGATAATGCTGTTTTGACTGGTAATAGATATAAAAATAATATAATAATAAATTTAAGAAATGAATTATCAAAAGAAATAGCTTTCACAACTAGTTGGAAATATATGTGTGAAAATGGATTAGAGAAAACTCTAAATTAAAATCTATAAATTATAGTTGCAAATTATCTACAATATATTTAAATTTATTAAAGATAAGCTTTTAGATAACATTATATAAGAGAAACTATAAAAATTAACAAGGGGGATGAATTAGATGGGAAAGTATTCAAATAATCAACTTGAGCAGATTTCAGTAGGAGCTTTAAACAATACGCTTTTTGCAGCTACAAAGAAAAAAGTTCAAACATTTATATCTTCAAATGATAAAGAACCTATTTGGGATGGGCATATTTATGTATATAAAAAAGAAGCCACAGAGAGTAATGATGATTTTATAACAAGATTACCTGTTCAAGTTAAAGCTACAAATGTATCTAAATTTTCTAATAAGTATCACTCTTATAACATTAAAAAAACTTCTTTGGAAGGTTATTTTAATGAAGGTGGAGTTATTTATTTTGTTGTTGAAGTAAAGGAAAGTGAAAGTGGATTACCTGAAACAAAAATATTTTATAAGGTATTGATTGCAGCGAAAATAAAAGAAATATTAGATAGTATCCCTGAAGAAGGTAAAGGGAAAGCGGTACGCATAGATAAAATTCTAACAGAAAAAGATAATTTTTTAAGACAGTGTGATTATCTTAATGAAGCTAGAAAACTATTTAGTATTGATTCAATTAATAATATGGTTCCTCTGGAAAAAATATTAAATCAACCAATAAATATACTTACTGCTAATGGAGTAGAAGATATTTTAAATGGTCAATATTTAGCTTACTACATTAATGATTATAATATAAAGTTACCTATTAAAATAGATTCGGTATTTACTCAGATTTCATACCTAGAAGATAATATAATTAAGATTGATGATAAAAGATACTTTAATAATTGTATGAGAATAAAAGATAGTACAGGCCGGGAATATATCACATTTGGAGACACTATTAAATTATATGATGGTAATAAATTAACTGTAGAAAAATCAAGTAGTAATATAGTTGAAAGATATAATACTTTAGATTTTTTACTAAACAGATTACTATTGCCTAATGCAAGGATTAAAAAGAAGGAACAAAAGGGGCTTGATGGATTAAAAAACGAAAAAGAGTTTTTAGAGTATGTTTTAAAGGTTTGTGATAGATTTAAAATTGATGCAACCACAGTAAAATTAAAGGATTTTGAAGAACTAGATTATAAGGCTATCAATATTCTTTCAGTTGTTAAAAAATACGATGGGTTAATAGAAAAAGCAAAAAGCATAGATTGTGCTGTAATTAAATTTTTAAATTATAAGATAGCGTTATTAAAAGTTACTTATGAAAATGAAATTATTTATTATGATTTTTATGATGAGGATATTAATTTAACTGTCATATGTAGTGGTGGTGATAGAAAAGTTTCATTAACTAGATTTGCAATCATAAATGAAAGTTTAATTGCTAGCAATAATTTTAATTATGAACTTGTTTCAAGTACTTTATTACCAATAGAAAAAGAAAATTCTGATATTATTTCAGACTATTATAATAGGTTAATGCTATATCTAATAAAAGCCTGGGATATTAAGCAAGATGATTGTTATATAAAAATTATTGGACAGCTCGAAGCTATTCTTGATGGATATATTGAAAAAGAAATAGAAATAGTAAATAAAGCTCAAATAGAATATAGATTGAATAATTATGAGTTAAGTCCAGAAACAAAAGAGAATCTTTATAAAATAAAATTTGATAAAGAAACAAGTCAGAGTATTCAATGTGGAATTTCGATTTTAATAGAAGATTATAATGGGTTTGAAAACGGCTTTATGAAGTTAAATACAGAAGAAAAGAAACAATTTGAGAGATATCCTATTTATGATTTATATTTAAGGAGATATCTACAGAAGTCATAAATAATATATCGATAAATTTATTAAAAAAAGGGGCTGTATCAGATTGAATTAATAAATTTGGGCAAGAAACTGTTTGGTTTGTAAATGAAAAAGGTAATGAGGTAAAAAAATAACTATATAAATAAACCTGTAAATAAAATAAATCGCTATGATGGTAAAAGTTATATGATGAAATAATTAGTATAATAGAAATTTAAGATCAAGAATTAATTTAAGCTAAATGTCTAGTGTTTTATTTTAAGTAAAAACCTAATATGCTGGTGCAATGATTAATATGGTATAATATAAACATAATATTGAATTTATGAAATAAATATTTAAAGGCAAAATTATCTATTTTAAAATATAAATAATAGGAGCATTTATGATAGATGAAATAAAAAAGCTTGATAAAGTATTAGAAAAAGAGATTGATTACAACACAATAACAACTTCAAACTCAATAACAGGAGACAAAGACCATATCTACCCAAAACTAAAACAAAGCTTCAAAACAGCAACAACAATAGACATAATAGTATCATTCCTAATGGAATCAGGAGTAAAACTACTATTACAAGACCTAAAAGAAGCACTAAATCGAGGAGTGAAAATAAGAATACTTACAGGAAACTACCTAAAAATAACACAACCACAAGCACTATACCTACTAAAATCAGAACTAAAAGATAAAGTAGACTTAAGATTTTACAATAATCCAAACAAGTCATTTCATCCAAAAGCATATATGTTTCACAATCCAATAGATAGCGAAATATATATAGGATCATCAAATATATCAAGAGGAGCATTAACATCATCAATAGAATGGAACTATAGATTCTTAAAATCAGCTGCTCCAAATGACTTTAAAGTATTTTATGATACCTTTGAAGATTTATTTAATAATCATTCATTAATAATAACTGATGAAGTATTAAAAGATTATTCAAAACAATGGACAAGACCTAATATTTATAAGGATATTGAAAAAGAAGAAATTAAAGAAGAAAATGTTATAAATATATTTGAGCCAAGAGGAGCTCAAATTGAGGCATTATATTCATTAGAAAAGTCTAGAGAGGAAGGTTTTGATAAAGGTTTAGTAGTTGCTGCAACTGGTATAGGAAAAACATATTTAGCAGCCTTTGATTCAGCTAAATATAATAGAGTTTTATTTGTAGCTCATAGAGAGGAAATAATAAAGCAAGCAGCTCAAAGCTTTAAAAATGTTAGAAATTCTGATGATATTGGATTCTTTTATAGTAACCAAAAAGATACAAAAAATTCATTTATATTTGCACTAGTACAAACCTTAGGTAAAGAGCAATATTTAAATGAAGAATATTTTTCAAAAGATTATTTCGACTATATAATAGTTGATGAATTCCATCATGCAGTTTCTAATAATTATAAGAAAATAATAGATTACTTTATTCCAAAATTTTTATTAGGACTTACTGCAACACCTGAAAGACTTGATTCTAAAGATGTATTTGCACTTTGTGATTATAATATGGTTTATGAAGTAAGGTTAAAGGATGCAATAAGTAAGGGGTGGCTAGTACCTTTTAGATATTATGGCATTTATGATGAAACTGTAAATTATGAAGATATAGATTATAAAAATGGTAAATATGATGATAAACAACTTGAAGAAGCTTTAATGTTAAATAAAAGAGGAGAGATTATATTAAATCATTACCTAAAATATAATTCAAAAAGAGCAATGGGATTTTGTACATCAAGACATCATGCAGAATATATGGCAAAGGTATTTAATGAAAATAATATTCCATCAGCTGCTGTTTATAGTGGAGAAAAAGGAGAATATTCTGAAGATAGAAATATAGCTTTATCTAAGTTAACTTCTGGAGAGTTAAAAGTTATATTTTCAGTAGATATGTTTAATGAAGGTTTAGATGTACCAGCAATTGATATGGTTATGTTTTTAAGACCAACTCAATCACCAACAATATTCTTACAACAATTAGGAAGAGGTTTAAGAAAGTTTAAGGATAAAAAATATTTAAATGTTTTAGACTTTATAGGTAATTATAAAAAAGCTAATTTAGTTCCATTTTTATTAAGTGGAAAGGAATATTCAGCTTCAGAATGTAAGAAAAATAAACAAGGTGACTATGAATTTCCAGAAGAATGTATTGTTGATTTTGATTTTAGGATAATAGATATCTTTAAAAAACAAGCAGAAAGGGAAATGAAGGTTAAAGATAAAGTTAAAGAGCAATTTGAAGTTGTATCACAGATGTTAGGATATAGGCCAAGCAGAGTTGAATTATTTACTTATATTGATGATGAAGTTTATCAAAATATAAGAAGTAAAGCAATGAATCCATTTTCTAATTATCTAGAATATATAAAAGAAAATGATAAATTAACTCATGATGAAGAAATATTGTATAATTCTAGAGGAAGAGAATTTATTAATATGATTGAAACTACTAGTATGAGTAAAACTTATAAGATGCCAGTTTTATTAGCCTTTTATAATTATGGAGATATAAAGATGGAAATATCAGAGGATGATATTTATAAAAGTTTTTATAATTTTTATAGAAAAGGATCTAATAAGGTTGATATGCTTAAGGATAAGGGAACAAGGGAATTTGAAACTTGGGATAAGAAAAAGTATGTTAGCTTAGCTAATAATAATCCAATTAAGTTTTTACTTAAGACTCATGGTGAGTTTTTTAAGGAGAAAGAGCAATGTTTAATAGCACTTCAAGATGACCTTAAGGATATTATAAGTAATGAAGCCTTTAAGAAGCACATGAAAGATTCTATTGATTTTAGAGTTGAAAGTTATTATAAGAATAGATTTTTTAATAGAAAAAAATAGTATACAATATTATTAAAGGAAGCTAATTGAATTTAGCTTCTTTTTAAATTTCAAATTTTAAGGAGTGTATTATGAAAGTTTATAATAAATTAGTTAGAGATTTAATACCTCAAGTTATCAAAAATAGTGGTAAGGAATGTGAAATAGAAATTGCTGATAAAGAGCAAAGAACAGAATTACTTGAAGCTAAGTTAATGGAGGAGGTTAATGAATATTTAAAAGATAAGAATTTAGAAGAGCTTGCTGATGTTATGGAAGTATTATTTGGACTTGCACATAATCTTGGATATAGTGAAGAGGATTTACTTAACAAGAGAAGAGAAAAGCTTGAAGAACGTGGTGGTTTTAAAGAGGGAGTAGTTTTGAAAAAGGTGTATTAGTATAGATTTTATATAAATATAGTATTTAAATTATTTTAAAGGAAATAAGCCAAATGATAAATAACACATTAGATTTTTACAATAACAATTCAAAATCATATATAGAAAGTACACTATCAATAGATATGAGCCATTTATATAAAGATTTCCTAAAACACATACCTAAAGATGGCCATATACTTGACTTAGGATGTGGTTCAGGAAGAGACAGTCTTGAATTTATAAAAAGAGGATACAATATTACAGCAGTTGATGGATCAAAAGAATTATCAATTGCTGCAAGTAAAGTTATAGGACAAGAAGTAATTTGCAATAAATTTGAAGACTTACAATTAACAGAAAAATTTCATGGAATATGGGCATGTGCTTCATTGCTTCACATAAACAAAAGAGATCTAATTAATGTAATAAAAAATATATCATCTAATTTAGAAGACAATGGAGTATTTTATATGTCATTTAAATATGGAAAAGGTGAATATATTGATGAAAAGGGAAGATATTTTAACTGCTATACAGAAAAAACATTTAAAGAAATGATATTAGCAGTTCCAAAATTAGAAATAATTAAGATATATAAATCAGAAGATACAATTGGTGGAAGAAATAACTTACAGTGGCTAAATGTATTATTTAAAATAAATTAAAGTTATAAAAATGGGTATATGATGATTTTTAGGGAAAATCACTATATACCTTAAACTGCTTAAAATACTATTTATTATAAAATCCTTATTCTAAATTTATAAATTATTTACTATAAAATAAAAAAATTGTTATAATACTATTTGATAAGTATAGAATTTATAGAAACAAATGGAATAGTATAAGGAGATATAAATTTATGATAGAAGCAATGGAACAGCAAATAATAAATAGCATAAATGGAAGATGGACAAAGGATAAAAGTAAAAGAAAAGAAATAGATATTCATAAATTAACTGAATGTTTTAGAGTGATTTGTTCAAGTAGAAGTTCAGTTTTGTTTATTATTGATTCATTAAAAAAAGAATCCAATGAAAACTCTATATTAGAGTTAAAAAATAAGATACAGTGGATTTATGATTGGGTGACAGAAGATACTTGTAAAAGTATATTAGATAAATATGATATGGAAATAAAGGATAAGAAAAAGGAAACTGAATATAGAGCTGAAATTCCTGTAATTAATGAATATTTTGAAACATTAAAGAAGAAAGTTATAAATGAAACTATGACAAAATTATTAATATTTTATAAAGTTGAAATAGAGGTATAAATTTATGATAAGTCCAAAAAGAGAGTGGAAAAGGTTTGAATCACAAGAAGAAAAAATAAAAATATTAAAAGAATTAAAAATAATAAGTCCAAAAGCAAATGAAATTAAGGAATTATATTACAAAGGTGCATATACTAAAGATGCAGTAAAATGTGATGTTGTTGGAATAGTTGATAATAATGAAATAATATTAAATATAAATGATGAATTACATAGTATACACCCGGATTACCTATTAGATATGCAGAAAAAAGAAAGATTTATAATTGTAGATATAGAAACTCCAAGAAGCTTCAGTCCTGCTAATGGAATAAGAGAAGTTGCAGCAGTTGTTGTTGAAGATTATAGAGTAATAGATACCTTACATTTAGCAATAATTACTGATGAGGAAAAATATAAAAATGGATATGGAGATGGACTAGAAGCAATTGAAGAAAATGAAGAGCTTAAAACACAATTTAAGAATTTACTAAAAAAATATAAATATCCTTTAGTAGCTCATAATGCAAGCTTTGATAGAAACTTCTTAAGCTATTGGGGATGGGTTGATGATAAACAAGAGTTTTATTGCAGCATGAATACAATAAAGCAAAAAGAAGTTTTACCATCATATAAGTTAGTTAACTTATTAGAGTATTATAATATCAAAAAAGGACAATCACACAATGCATTACAAGATGTTTTGGATTTATTAGATTTATTAAAAGTTATAAAGCCAGAAAGATGGTGTGCTTTAAGTATATCAAGATTAGTTTCAAACAATGATAATAAACAAGGAAAAGATGCTACTAAAAGTTCAGCAAAATCTAATAGTTTTAGAAAGTTTGCAAAGGATAAGGAAAAAATTGCAGAAGAAAAAGAAATGATTGAGTTTGCTAAAAATAATTTAATAAAGGATATATTTAATAAAAAGAAAATAGTTTTTACTGGTGATATGTCTAAAAGTAGAGTTGAGATGAGAGCTACAGCTATAAGATATGGGGCAGATTCTCCAACAAGCATAAGTGGAAAAACAAATATTCTTGTTATAGGGGAAGAGGCTGGTAAGAGTAAGTTAGAAAAGGCTAAGCAGCTTGGAATAGAAATAATTAATGAAGATGAATTTTGGAATATTATAAATAAAGAAACAAGCATGGAATAAAATTGAGTTTTATTAATAACCTTAATATAAGCAGCATTTGAATTATATCAAGTGTTGCTTTTTTTTGGTGCAGAAAATTGTAAAGTTTAATATTGAATTAAATTTTATATTTTAACAAAAAATAAAAGATAGCTAATAAAAAATAGTTTAATATACTACTGTTTATAACATTAGGAGGAATGTTTATAGATATGCAATATGTTCAAGGAAAACCGCTATTTACTTATATAAATAAAAATAAAAAGCAATATCCTTATTTAACCTTAATGTGCGAAATTCTACAATTTTCTATAAGTGGGAGATAGATAGCACTTGACGATAGTCAACAAGAATAGTATGTTGTAATCAATAGTAATTAACTACTGGTGGAGCACCTATTGAAGTGGTGAGAAAATACATTGAGAATCAATGGGTAAAATAATGCTTAAAGCTTATAAATATAGATTATATATTAAGGGAAGTAACAATAGATACAAAGCAAGATTGAAGGTTGCTAAATTACATGAGA